>JBAVTH010000150.1:0-13034 GCA_049696035.1 Ilumatobacteraceae bacterium | reverse complement strand
GGGTACGGCGTGGCGGGTTCGTGCACGGCGATCGGCGCGTTCATGACCGCACCAGCTCACGCTCGACGGTGGCGGTCGCCGCGGTGGCGGCCGATTCCATCTCCGGCTCGGGCAGGCCCGTCTCACCATCGATGTCGATGGTCGGCATCCGCCGGTCCAGCCACTTCGGCAGCCACCAGTTGGCGTCGCCCATCAGTTTCATCGCGGCCGGCACCAGCACCATCCGCACCACCGTCGCGTCGATGAAGATCGCGGTGGCCAGGCCGAGGCCCATCATCTTCGTCAGCGGGTCCTCGCCGAGCACGAAGCCGAGGAACACGCAGATCATGATCAGCGCGGCGGAGGTGATCACACGGGCCGTGATCGCGATGCCGTGCAGCACCGAGGCGTCGTTGTCGCCGGTGCGCAGATATTCCTCACGCACTCGGGACAGCAGGAACACCTCGTAGTCCATCGACAGCCCGAACAGGATCGCGAACATGAACATCGGGATGAAGGCGATGACCGGCACGGTGCTCTCCAGGCCGATCAGGTCCTTGCCCCAGCCCCACTGGAACACCATCACCATCACGCCGAAGGCGGCACCGATGCTGAGGATGTTCATCACCGCGGCCTTCACCGCGACGACGATCGAGCGGAACACCAACATCAGCAGCAGGATCGACAGCAGCAGCACGGCGCCGATGAACCACGGCAGCCGATCGCTCACCCGCCGCCCGAGGTCGCCGAACGTCGCGGTCTGGCCGCCGACGTGGGCGCTCGCCTCACTGTCGCCGAGCGCAGTCGGCAGCACGTCGGCGCGCAGCCGGTCGATGGTCGTGTAGGTCGCGTTGTCCTGCGGGGCGCTGGTCGGGATCGCGACGATCACGGCCACGCCCTCGGCCTCGTTCACCTGTGCGGGGGCGACCGACGCGATGCCCGGGTCGGCGGCGATCGCGGTGGAGAGCGCGTCGACGACCGCGGTGTCGCCGCGCAGGTCGACGGCGATCACCAGCGGACCGTTCGTACCGGGGCCGAAGCCCTCGGCAACCAGGTCGTAGGCACGGCGCTGCGTGCGGGTCTCGGGCTGCGAGCCGTCGTCGGGGAAGCCCAGCCGCATCGAGAACGTCGGTGCCGCAACCGCGAGCAACCCGACGGTCACGCCGATGGCGTAGGCACCGGCGTGGCGTGCGACGTGGCGGCCCCATCGTTCCCACCGCTCGCTGGTGGCGGTGACACTGCGGGCGCGGTGGCGGCGGTGGATGCCCCAGCGGTTGATGTGATGGCCGGCGAGGCCCAGGAACGCGGGCAACAGCGTCACGGACGCGACCACCATCACCAGCACGGTGACGGAGATGGCGACACCTGCGGCGGTCATGAACGGCACGCCGGCGACGGCGAGGCCGAGGATGGCGATGACGACCGTGCCGCCGGCGAAGATCACGGCCTGGCCGGCGGTCGCGTTGGCGCGGCCGGCGGCTTCCTCCACGGTCATCCCGCGGGCGAGGAATTCGCGGTGGCGGGTGACGAGGAACAGGGCGTAGTCGATGCCGACGCCGAGGCCGACCATCGTGGCGATGCCCGACGCCCAGCTGGGGATGTCGATCAGGTGGTCGATGAGTGCGAACGAGCTGATGCCGAGCGCGAGGCCGAACAGGGCAAGGCCGATCGGCAGGCCCATCGCGATCAGCGAACCGAACGCGAGCAACAGGATGATGATCGCGGCGAGCAGGCCGAGCGCTTCACCGATGTTGGCCTCCGGCTGCTCGAAGGTGAAGAACAGGTCGCCGTTCATCTCGACGGTGATGGCGGGCTCGTTGCTGAGCAGCTGGTCGTCGACCGCCTTCAGCCGATCGAGATCGACGACGCTCAACTCGCCGACCGCTGCGTACTGCACGCGGATCAGCGCGATGCGTCCGTCGGCCGAGAGCGAGCCGGCCGGTTCGGTCACCGGGTCGCTCGCGCCCAGCACGTTCGGCAGCGCGACGATCGCCGCCCGCAGTTGCGTCAGCTCCGTGAGCGCCTGGGGTGAGTCGGCGAAGGTGCCGCCATCACTCGGCGTCACCACCACCTGCGCGGTGGGGCCGGCGTTGTCCGAGGCGGCGCGGGTCAGCAGCTCGGTCGCCGTCGTCGAGTCGAGGCCGGGCGCGCTGAACTCGTCCTCCAGTGTCCCGCCGAACGCGGCCGAGGAGGCGACGACCACGACTGCCACCACCAACCAGACACCCAACACCGTCCACGGACGGCGGGCGGCCCAGCGGCCCCATCGATACAACGCGTGCGACATGCTCTCTCCTCTGCCGACGGCGCCCGGTTGGCGGCTGCGTCGGTGACTCGTCTCGGCACCTGCTGGTGCCCCGTTGCATGGTGCCGATCGCGGTCCGTCGAGGCATCGCCCCTTCGGCTCGACCTGGGGCGGCCGTTGGAGTGAGGCAGGACCGTACTTTCGGCCGATCCCCCGTTCGCCGGTGCATCCGTAAGCTGGCGGCGTGATCGACACGGTCCGACAGCTGTGGGCCGAACCCGGAGTGCCCAACCCACCGAGACGGGTCTGGCGCGACTGGGTGCTGGCCGGCGCGTTCGTGATCGCGGCTGCGTTGGAGGCACGGCTGCGCAACGACCTCGGCTGGCCGGTGTTCGCGTTCGTCAGCGGTGTCGTCATCGCCGGCGCCACCCTGTGGCGGCGCACCCATCCGCTGGTCGCCGTTGCGGTCGCGTTCGGCGCGCACATGCTCAGCGACATGACCCCGCACTTCGGGGCCGGGTTGTCCTCGATGCTGGACAGCTCGGTGGTGCTGGCCGTGATGCCCTACGCGGTGGGCCGCTGGGCATCGGGCCGCGTCGGCGTGTACGCGATCGCGATCATGTTCCTGTCGATCGCGCCGCACAGCGGCCCGAACGCGGTCCACACCCTCGCCAACGCGATCGGCGCGGTCATCTTCTTCGTGATGCCCGCGGTCATCGGCATCGCCGTGCGCTACCGGGCCGCGGCGCGGGTGCGCGAGACCGACCAGGCGAAGATGCGCGAGCGCGAGCAGTTGGCCCGCGAACTGCACGACACCGTCGCCCACCATGTCTCGGCGATCATCATCCAGGCCCAGGCCGGCAGCACCGTTGCCGCCAACAACCCGCAGGCCGCGGTCGCGGCGCTGGCGGTGATCGAGGCCGAGGCGTCGCGCACGCTGGCCGAGATGCGGTTCATGGTCAGTGCACTGCGCCAGGGCGAAGCGCCCGCGCTGAACCCCCAGCGCGGCATCGCCGACATCTGCCACCTTGCGCACTCGCGCACGGAGGCGCCGATGGTCGACGTGAAAGTGGACGATGCGCTCGGCGAGGTGCAGCCGGCCGTGAACGCGGCGATCTACCGGCTCGCGCAGGAGTCGATCACGAACGCCATCCGTCACGCCCGCCATGCGACTCGCGTCGACGTGCGCGTCGCGGCCGACGCCGACTGCGTGCGGCTGACCGTGCGCGACGACGGCGACCCGACCACGTTCAACCCCCAGGCAGCCGGCGGCTACGGGCTGATCGGCATGCGCGAGCGGGCGAAGCTGCTGGGCGGCACGCTGGAGGCCGGGCCGGTGGCCACCGGTCGCGGCTGGACCATCACCGCCGTGCTGCCCCGCCATGGGGCGACGGCATGAGCGGCGCCGTGCGAGTGCTGGTTGCCGACGACCAGCTGCTGGTGCGCACCGGGCTGCGGATGATCCTCGACGCCCAGCCCGACATCGACGTCGTCGGCGAGGCGGCCGACGGTCGCGAGGCCGTCAGCCTCGCCCATCAGCTGCGCCCCGACGTGTGCCTGTTCGACATCCGCATGCCGGGCATGGACGGCATCGAGGCCACCCGCCTGCTGGCCGGGCCCGACGTGGCCGAGCCGATGGCCATCGTCATCATCACCACCTTCGACCTCGACGAGTACGTGCACGGAGCGCTCAAGGCCGGCGCCCGCGGTTTCCTGCTGAAGGACTCCGGCCCGGCGCTGCTGGTGCAAGCCGTGCACGCCGCTGCTCAAGGCGACGCGCTGATCGCCCCCAACATCACCGTTCGTCTGCTGGCCGGGTTCGCCCAGCAGGCGGGCGGCACCGCACCGCGCCAGCCGATCGAGGCACTGACCGAGCGCGAAGAGGAAGTGCTGCTCACCGTCGCCAAGGGCCGCACCAACGGCGAGATCGCGAGCGAGCTGCACATCAGCCTCAGCACCGTCAAAACGCACATCGCCAGCATGATGTCGAAGCTGGGCGCACGCAATCGCGTCGAGATCGCGATGTGGGCGTACGAGACCGGGCGCGTCGTGCCCTGACAAACGGCGCACCGCACCGCCGATTGCCCGGGAACGGGGGCGGCCCGCCACTATCGTCGACGGGCGGACATGTCTGACAGCACAACTGGCGCGCACACCACGTCGCTGCCCCCCGCCATCCTCGTCCAGCGCTACCGGCTGGAACGTAGGCTCGCGCAAGGAGGCATGGCCGAGGTGTGGTTGGGCACCGACCTGTCACTCACCCGCCAGGTCGCCGTCAAGCTGCTCAAACCGGCGCTCGCCGCCGATCCGGTGGTGGCCGAACGGTTCCGCCGTGAGGCCATCGCGGTCGCCCAGCTGAGCCACCCCAACATCGTCGCGGTCTACGACGCGGTCGACGACACCATCGGCGGCGAGAAGCGCCAGGCAGTGGTGATGCAGTTGGTCAACGGCAAGAGCCTGCGCCAGCTGCTCGACGAGCAGAAGCGCCTCAGCCCCGACCTCACCATGCACATCGGCGCGTGCATGGCCTCGGCGCTCGACTACGCCCACCAGGCCAACCTGGTGCATCGCGACGTCAAGCCGGGCAACATCCTGATCACCCCCGACGGGCGAGTGCTGCTCACCGACTTCGGCATCGCCAAAGGCCTGGGTAGCAGCGACGACGACCTCACCAGCCCCAACGTGATGATGGGCACCGCCAAGTACCTCTCCCCCGAGCAGGTACGCGGCCGCAAGCTCGACGGCCGCGCCGACCTGTACTCACTGGGCCTCGTGCTGTACGAGTGCCTCGCCGGCCGTGTGCCGTTCCTCGGCGAGACCGACGCCGACACAGCGCTCGCTCGGCTCAACCGCGACCCGACCGACCTCACCCGCCTGCGGCCCACGCTGCCCTACGGGTTGGCGCCACTCATTCACCGCCTGCTGTCACGCAAGCCCGACGACCGCTACGCGACCGGCGCAGAGGTACGCACCGAACTGCAGCGCATCGCCGGCCAACCGCGACACGACCTCACCGGCGACACCAGCCGCGACCTGACGCGCGGCAACACCACCGCGCGCGGCAACACGCCGCCTCGCGGCAGCCGAACGGGGCAGACACCCACACAACGCAGCGAGTCCCGCGGCGACCCGCTCATCACCGGCTCGGCACCCACGGTGCCCAGCGCCACCGGGCCCGGCGCTCGCCGCTCGTCACCGGTCACCACCGGCCGTTCCCCCACCCCTGTCGGCGGCTACCAACCGGTGAAGCCGGGCCGGGCCGCCGGTGCCCCGGTGCGCGCCGACAAGACACCTCCGTCGACCGTGCGCCCACGCCAGCAGCCGAACCGGAAGTTCGAGCAGAAGAGCACCCCCTCCATGGTCGTGGTCGGTGGCCTGTTGTTGGCTGCGTTCATCGTCGGCCTCGTGCTGTGGGTGACGATGAGCAACGACGATCCCACCGGATTCACACCCGCCACCACCCTCGCCCCGTTCACCACTGATGCGCCGGCAGCCGTTGCAGCAGCAGGGATCACCGGCGTTCGCAGCTTCGACCCCGACGGCGACGACCGCCAGGAGCACGACGACCTCGCACCGCTGGCCATCGACCAGGACCTCAGCACCGCCTGGACCACCGTGTGCTACTCGTCCAAGTACCTCGGCGGCAAGCAGGGCGTGGGCCTCGTGGTCGACCTCGGAACCGCCGGCATCGGAACGTTGACCGTCGCCATCGGGAGTGCGCCCTACCAGCTGAAGGTGTTCGCCGCGCCCGAGGGCCCACAGCCGGAAACGTTCGCCGGGTGGGGCACCGCGGTCGACTCCTTCGACGGGCGGGCCGCCACCACCGTCTCCGTCGAGCTCGCCGTGCCCACCCGCTGGGTGCTCGTCTCGTTCAACGAGCTGGGTACCGACGCCGGCTGCACCGACAACCCGTACCGGGGCATCATCAAGGAGATCAGCTTCTCCTGAGCCGCGGCCGGCGTGGCGCCGCACCGACGCCTCCCGATGCATCGCAGCGGCGTGCCCGTCGGTGGGCACGGGCGGGCACTAACGTGACGGCTCATGGCTGCGCCGCGCGACGATGCTGAGCTCGTACGCGCCGCACAGGGCGGCGACCGCGACGCTCTCGACCAACTCTTCCGCCGGCACTACGACCGTGTTCACGCCGTCTGTCGACGCATCACCGGCAACGAGGCCGACGCCGCCGACGCCGCCCAGGAGGCGATGATCGCGATGGTCCGCGGCCTCGGCCGCTTCGACGGGCGGGCGTCGTTCGGCACCTGGGCGTATCGCATCGCCACCAACGCCAGCCTCGACGAGCTGCGTCGTCGGAGGCGGCGGCCGATGGTCGCCGGTCCGCAGCACGGCGACGGTCACGACCGCGCCACCGACCTGCTGGAACGGGCCGACCCCACCGCCGGCCAGCGGGTCGAGCAGCTGGGCGACCGGTACCAACTCGATGCTGCGCTGGCCGCCCTGCCCGAGGACTTTCGTGTGCCCGTCGTGCTGCGCGATGTCGGCGACCTCGACTACGCCGAGATCGCCGCTGCGCTCGACGTGCCCGTAGGAACCGTCAAGAGCCGCATCGCTCGAGGCCGGGCACTGCTCGCCGGCACGATTTCGAGCGCCGACGGGAACCGGGACGGTGCCTCCGACCGTCCAACCAGCGACCCCCGAGCCGACCACAACCGACACGACGACCACGACCACCACGTGCCGGGCGCGCAGAACGATTCGCCATGAACGACCACGACCACGACGCCGAACCGAACCCCCTGCACGAGCTGGCCAGCGCGTACCTCGACGGCGACGTCGACGCAGCAGAGCACGCTCGTGTGGAGTCGTCGCCCGAACTGCAGGCGCTGGTCCAGTCGTTCCGCCGCGTACGAGATGGTCTCGGCGACGTGCCGGCCGCACCGGTGGCCGCACGCGACGCTGCGTTCGCCGCCGCCTTTGCCGAGTTCGATGCGGCGTTCGCCACTCCCACATCCGCGACACCGGTCGCGACGCGGCCGCCGGCACCAACGGTCGCGCCGGTGATCCCGCTCTCGTCGAGGCGCCGTTGGGCCGGGCCGTTGTTGTCCGCGGCGGCCGCGGTGGTGCTGCTCGGTGTCGTCGGTGCCGCGATCATCAACGGTCGCGGCGACGACTCGAAGAGCTCCAGCGCCACCGAGGCGCCGGCCGACATCGAGATGTCCAGCGCCGCCGACTCCGCCCAGAGCGAGGCTGCCGACACGATGAGCCCGGCCTCGACGATCGGGGCCATCCCCGCCGGCGGCGCCCAAGCGGCAACGGTCATCGACACACCCGAGCAGCTGCAGGCACTCGCCCTCCCGGCGCAGGAGGGTGCCCCCGCCTTCTCCGAAACCACCATGCCCGCCGCCGGCGGATCGACCGCTCCGGGCGCTGCACCCGACGACACGTCCGCCGTCGCCGACACCGCGTTCAAGGTGGCATCTGCTCCCAGCCGGCCGGCGCTCGGCTGTCTCACCGAGCAGCAGGTCTTCCTGGCCGACATCCAGTTGAACTTCGGCGAGCACCGAGGCGCCTTCGCCATCGCAGTCCGCGATACGGTCACCGACGTGACCCAGGCGATCGCCGACGACTGCACCGTGCTCGCCACCGTCGGCGGCTGACACGTGCAGCTCGTCCTGCTCGTCGCCACCGGCTTGTCCGCACTCGCCAACTGGTGGTCGCGACTGCGCCCCTCCGACCGGCTCGAGGCGGTCGCCAAGCCGCTCACCACCATGCTCGTCATCGGCGTGGCGCTCGCCAACGAGTCGCCCACTGGTCGCGTCGCCACCGCCGTCATCGCACTGGTGCTGTGCCTGTGGGGCGACATCGCGCTGATGCCGGCCGTCGACAACTTCGTGCTCGGGTTGGCTTCGTTCCTGCTCGGCCACCTCGTCTTCATCGTGCTGTTCGCCCAGTACGGCATGCCCCACCTGGTGCTCGGTGGCATCGCACTCGCGCTGGCGGCCGTCCTCGCCGCCACGGCCGGACGGCGCATCGTGGCCGGGGCGGCGGCCAAGGATCCCGCTCTGCGCATCCCGGTGATCGCCTACCTCGTCGTGATCTCGGCGATGACCGTCTGTGGCTGGGCCACCGGCCGCGGCTGGGTCATCGCCGGCACCACCTTGTTCGTGGTCAGCGACTCACTGTTGGGCTGGCGCCAGTTCGTCCGCGAACACACCTGGATGGCGGTCGCCGTGATGGTCACCTACCACGGCGCGATCGTGTCGCTGGCGCTCAGCCTGTGGTGAAGCTCCGGGTAGGCTCCAGCCATGCCGGGTAACCCCTTCACCGATCCCAATTGGGCACCTGATCTCGCCGACACCGTCGAACGCGTGGTCGGCAAGGTTCGCACTGTCGCCACCGACAACGCCATCAAGGCGTCGCGCGGTGTCGTGTTCGGCGTGCTCGCCCTCATCGCGCTCATCGCCGCGCTCCCGCTCATCGTCATCCTGCTGCTGGGTCTGTTCCGCGAAACCCTCGGCTTCTTCGTCGGCCACGGTCGTGCGGTCTGGATCTCCTACCTCACCCTTGGCACCTTGCTGATGCTCATCGGCTTCGTCGCCTTGAGGGCGCGGCACGCAAAGGCCGACGCGTGACCCACCACCAGGTCGTCGTCATCGGTTCCGGCCCAGCCGGTCTCACCGCCGCCATTTACACCGCCCGCGCCAACCTTGCGCCTCTGGTCATCGAAGGCGAGCCCAGCAGCACCAGCGATCAGCCCGGTGGCCAGCTGATGCTCACCACCGAGGTCGAGAACTTCCCCGGCTTTCCCGAGGGCATCATGGGCCCCGAGCTGATGATGCGCATGCGCGAGCAGGCGGCTCGCTTCGGTGCCGAGTTCCTCACCGAGAAGGCCACCGCAGTCGACTTCGGCGAGCGGCCGTTCAAGGTCTGGGTGCGCGACACGCTGCACACCGCCGACGCCATCATCGTCTCCACCGGCGCGCAGAGCCTGATGCTCGGGCTCGAGGCCGAGACGCGCTTGTTGGGGCACGGCTTGTCCACTTGCGCCACGTGCGACGGGTTCTTCTTCCGCAACCAGGAGATCGCCGTCGTCGGCGGTGGCGACAGCGCCGTCGAGGAGGCCAGCTTCCTCACCAAGTTCGCTGCCAAGGTCACCCTCATCGTGCGCCGCGACGAACTGCGGGCCAGCAAGATCATGCAGGAGCGGGCGTTCGCCAACCCCAAGATCGAGCTGCGCTGGAACACCGTCGTCGACGATCTGCTGGGCACCGACAAGCTGGAAGGCGCGATCGTGCGCAACCGCGTCACCAACGAAGTCGCCACCTTGCCGGTGACCGGCCTGTTCGTCGCCATCGGCCACCGCCCGAACACCGACCTGTTCAAGGGTGTGCTGGCGATGGAGGACAACGGCTACCTCATCACCCGGCCTGGTTCGTCGTACACCGACGTCGACGGCGTGTTCGCCCGCGGCGACGTGCAGGACCACACCTACCGCCAGGCCATCACGGCCGCCGGTTCGGGCTGCATGGCCGCCATCGACACCGAACGATGGCTGGAGGCCGTCGGTCACGCGTCACACCCCTGATCCGCCGGAATGCCGTGCCCATCCGAAAGGTTGTGGGGCGATAGCATCACGTTCCCCAGCGAAAGGACCAGCCATGGCCGATGGCATCGTCACCCTCACCACTTCGACGTTCGATGAGACGGTCGCGTCCAGCGACAAGCCGATCATCGTCGACTTCTGGGCCGAGTGGTGCGGCCCGTGCAAGATGATCGCCCCCATCCTTGCCGAGATCGCCACCGAGCAGCCCGGTCTCACCGTCGCCAAGCTCAACGTCGACGAGAACCCCGACATCGCCATGCGCTTCAACGTCATGAGCATCCCCACCCTGCTCATCTTCAACCAGGGTGAGGTGCAGAAGCGGCTCGTGGGAGCCAAGGGCAAGGGCCAACTCCTCCAGGAGCTGAACGAATTCCTGCCTACTTCCCGCTGACACCCGGTCAGCGCGGCGAGGCCATTCGCGATCTGCAGCGCCGCCTCGGAGCCGCCGGGTTCACGCCCGCCACGGGCACCGAGGCGGGCTACTACTGCGCTGCCACCGAACACGCCATGCGCGGCTTCCAGCAAGCACGCGGGCTGCACGCCGACGGCGTGTGCGACGAGCACACGTGGACGGCACTGGTGGAAGCTTCGTGGAAGCTGGGCGACCGCCCGTTGCTGCTGAACTCGCCCAACATGCGCGGGGACGACGTCGCCGACCTCCAGTCTCGTTTGGCGCGCCTCGGCTTCGACTGCGGTCGGGTGGATGGCATCTTCGGGCCCCGCACGGCGCAGGCGCTCGAGGACTTCCAGTCGAACTGCGGTGTCACCGCCGACGGAGTGAGCGGTCCCGAGACGATCCGCATGATCGTGCGAGTGAGCGGCCAATCGGGCACCGGCCCGGGAGTTGGCGCTGTCCGTGAGCGCGAGCGTTTGCGCGCCGGTTTCGAGTCGATGGCCAACTGTCGCGTGGTCATCGGTCAGTTCGGCGGCTTGAGCAGCCTCACCCGCACCCTCGCCCGCGAGTTACGCCATCAGGGTGCCACCGTGATGCCACTCGACGAGCCCGACGCGGTGGCCCAAGCGGTGGCGGCCAACCACTTCGGCGCCCACGTCTACCTGGGCTTCGAGGCCCACGTCGAGCCGACAGCGGTGGTGCACTTCTACCAGGTGCCATCGTTCGAATCGGTCGGTGGCAGGGCGCTGGCGGAGCTGGTGGCCGAGCAGTGGCGCGAGGTGGCCGGGCTGTCGCCGGCGGTCAGCGGCATGCGACTGCCCGTGCTGCGCGAAACCCGCATGCCGGCAGTGCTGGCCACCATCGGCCCGGTGCGCACCGCCACGGATGCGACTCCGCAGTTGGCCGCAGCAGTGCTGCGGGCTCTCGATCTCTGGATATTGCGCACAGGTTGACGCTTTATCCACAGGTTTGTCCACGGGTGTGCGTAACCCTCACGCACAGGTTCCGGCGGGTAACTTGCACCCATAGTAGGAATTGAGAGCTATTCGTCACTCACAGTGGTCATACGGTGGTAGATCCGTTCGAGATCCTCCAAGTCGGCGAACTCGATCACGACCTTGCCCTTGGTCGTCCCCATCGTGACGCTCACGCGTGTGGACAAGTAGTCGGCCAGCAGCTCTTCCAGCTCCAGCAGGCCGGGCGGACGCAGCCGAGTCGCGCCGGTCAGCCCGGCGCCATCGTTCACCCGCGCGTTCGGCTGCTCTTGCCCAGCCTCCGCCGGCGTGGCCCCGCCTCGATCACGCACTGCCTCCTCGAGCATGCGCACCGACCAGCTCTCGGATGCCGCTCGACGAGCCAGTTGCTCCTGAAACGCTCGGTCAGGTGTACCGAGCAGCGCTTTGGCGTGCCCGGCCGACAACCGACCGTCGGCCAACAACGCCTGGATCGCCGCCGGCAGCGAGAGCAACCGCAAGGTGTTGGTGACCGCCGAACGGCTCTTCCCCACCCGCGACGCCACCTGTTCGTGCGTCAGTGAGAAGTCCTCGATCAGCTGCTGATACGCGGACGCCTCCTCGAGCGGCGTCAGATCCTGACGGTGGAGGTTCTCCACCAAGGCACGCTCGACGGACCCGAGATCATCAGTGGCGCGCACGATCGCCGGGATCACGGCCAAGCCGGCACGACGTGCCGCCCGCCAGCGCCGTTCACCGGCGATCAGCTCGTAGGTGCCTTCCTCCCCCGCTGGGCGCACCAGCACAGGTTGCAGCACGCCGATCTCGCGCACCGAGGCAGCCAGCTCGGCCAACGACTCCTCGTCGAAGTGCACACGCGGTTGGTGCGGGTTGGGCACGATGCTGCCGATGGGCAGCTCCTCCAGACGTGGATGGTCGCCGGTGACCACTGCCGTGGCATCGGCAGGAATCAGAGCACCGAGCCCTTTACCGAGTCCGCTGAGACGGGCCACCGCTGACCTCCTTGGCGACGCCGCGGTATGCCGTAGCACCGCGTGAGGTGGGATCGAAGGTGATGATCGGTTGTCCGAACGACGGTGCCTCGGACAAGCGGACCGTGCGCGGCACCACCGTGCGGCAGACCTTGTCGCCGAAGTGCTCGCGCACTTCCTTGACCACCTGCTCGGCCAGCTTGGTGCGGGCGTCGTACATCACGCAGACGATGGTGCTGACTTCCAGCGCAGGGTTGAGGTTGCGCTTCACCAGGTCGACGTTGCGCAGCAACTGCCCGAGGCCCTCCAGTGCGTAGTACTCACACTGGATCGGCACCAGTACCTCTGACGCGGCATTCAACCCGTTGACGGTGAGCAGTCCCAATGACGGAGGGCAGTCGATGAGCACGTAGTCGTAATCGTCGAGCACGGCAGTGATCGCCTTGCGGAGGCGATTCTCACGGCTGAAGGCAGGAACCAACTCGATCTCGGCGCCGGCCAGATCGAGGCTGGCGGGAGCGACGAACAGGTTCTTCACCGAGGACGGCTCGACGCAGTTCTCCAGCGGCACCTCATGCATGATCACGTGGTACATCGACGTCTCGAGGCCACGGTTGTCGATGCCCAGGCCAGTCGAGGCGTTCCCCTGCGGGTCGAGATCGACGATCAAGGTGCGGTACCCCAGCTCGGCCAAGCAGGCGCCGAGGTTCACGGTGGTAGTGGTCTTGCCGACGCCGCCCTTCTGATTGGCGATGGCGATGACTCGGGGGAGAGCCCGGCTACTGCTAGCGGCTGAGGTCATCAGAGGAACAACTCCTGCACGCTCATGCCCTATGAGCTGCACTTGGCGGGGGCGATTGCCGAAGGATAGCGCGCATTGCCGACGACCTGGTGTATCTCCCCCGTCGAT
>JBAVTH010000149.1:0-9729 GCA_049696035.1 Ilumatobacteraceae bacterium | reverse complement strand
CCTTCGAGGGCCTGTGCCACCCCGCCGGCCGCGGCTGCGCCAACGGCTGCAGCGCCGCTGGCGAACAGGAATCGGCGGCGGTCCCACCCGAGCGGTGCCTGCGACTCGCCGGGAACTTCGATGGGGCGAGGCCGGACGGTGCGGTACAGGACTGCGGCGCCGACGGCGGCGCCGAGGATGCTGGGGACCGCCGCACCGAGGCCTTCGCCAGGTCGGTGCGCTGCGGCCACCGCGCCGACCAGCCCGAACACACCGATACCGGCGACGCCCACCCAGATGCGCCGCACCGCCACGACACCGAGACCGATGGCGGCGATGGCCAGCAGGCTGACGATGCCGATGCGCAGCGCCAGCTTGTCGTTGGTGCCGAACCACTGGATGGCCTGCTCCTTGACCGATCTCGGCACCCTGTCGATGACCTCGCTGCCGACGGCGTCGATGGGGGAGACCACCTCCGTGATCGCGGCGACGAGCATGCCGATGGTGACTGCAAGCCCTCCGGCAACCAGGCCGGCAGCGGCGGCGAACTTGCGGGGTACCGGGGTGTTCATGAGGGCTCCTTGGGGGGAAACGAGAGTCGGACATCGCCGCCGGGGCCTTCGCCCAGCCAGGCTCTGCCACCGTGCTGCTGCACGAGAGCTCGGGTGATGGCCAGCCCGAGGCCGGCGTGGCCGGTGCGGGTGGCGCGCGCTGGATCGGCGCGGGTGAACGGGTCGAAGGCGTGCTCGCGGAACTCCGCCGGGAAGCCCTCGCCGGAGTCGGTGACGCAGACCGTGACGCCACTGGCCGCCTCGCCGGCGGGGACGTGCTGCGCGACCGAGACGGTGACCGTGCCCTCGGGCGGGGAGTGGCGGATGGCGTTCTCCACCAGGTTGCGCAGCGCACGGCTGATGTCGAGCTGGTTGGCGGTGATGTTCCCCGGCCCGTCGGCGTGCACGGCCAGGTGCACACGGAGTCGGTCGGCCACAGGCGTGAGTGCTTCGATCGCCTCGTGGGCCAACTCGGCCACCGCGACGGTCTCCCGGGCGTGGGTGCGCTGGCCCGACTCGATGCGAGCGAACTCGACGAGCTGATCCAGGAGCGCTTCCACGTTGTCCAGTTCGTTGCCGACCACCCCGAGGTATCGGTGCGGGTCGGGTGCGACCCCGTCTTGCAGGCTCTCGACCGCCGCGCGCATCGCCGCCAACGGCGTGCGCAGGTCGTGCCCGATGCTGGTGAACAGCATCTGTCGCGCCGCCGCGAGACGGTCGCGTTCGTCGGCGGCCTCTCGCAGCGAGTGCACCATTCGGTCGACTGCCACTGCGGTGCGACCGACTTCGTCGTTGCGGTGGATGCCGGTGTGCACCCCGAGTTCGCCGGCCGCGACCTGCTCGGCGACATCTCCGAGCCGTGCGATGTCGCGCGCAAGCGGTCGGGTGAGCTGCGAGCCGACGACCAGCGCAATGCCACACGACAGGACGAGCACGACGAGGAACAGCCGATAGTCGTGGGTGGAGAGGAACATGGCGTTGGACGCCGCCGAGGTGGTGACGGCCCCCAGCGCCAGCGAGCACAGGCCTACCACGAGTGCGGCGCCGGCGACGCTGGCCCGGCTGGAGACCCATCGACGCAGCAGCGGTACCAGCGCAGCGGTGACGACTGCGGGAGCGGCGAGGATAGCCAGCAGGTGCCAACGATCGTCGGCGGTGGCAGGAGCGAGAAGCACCTCGGCCAGCACCGCCGCGCCCGCCACCAGTGCGGCCAGCCACAACAAGAGGCGCCAGTTCATGGCTCGAACCGGTAGCCGACGCCCCACACGGTGGTGATCCACCGCGCCTGCTCGGGGTTGGCCTCGATCTTGTTGCGCAGCCGCCGCACGTGCACGGTGACCGTCGCCGGGTCCTGGAAGTCGGGGGAGCTGTCCCACACGTGGCGCAGCAGTTGAGCGCGGGAGAAGACCTGCCGTGGCGCCTGTGCGAGGAAGGCGAGGAGATCGAACTCCTTGGCGGTGAGCGTGACCGGCAACCCGTCGACGAACACCTCCCGCGCCGGCTGGTCGATGCGCAGGCCGCCCTCGAACTCGAGGCTTGCGGAGGTGGTGGGTGAGGGTTGGGCGCGGCGCAGCACGGTGCGCACACGGGCCACCAGCTCGCGGGGTGAGAACGGCTTGGAGACGTAGTCGTCGGCGCCCAGCTCCAGGCCGAGCACACGATCGGACTCCTCGACGCGGGCGGTGAGCAGGATGACCGGCACCCGATCTCGACCTGAGTTGCGCAGGAAGTCGAGGCCGGACGCTCCCGGCAGCATGATGTCGAGGACGATGAGGTCGGGCTGGAACTCCGCCACCGCGGCGGCGACCAGATCGCCGCGATCAAGCTCGCGAACTTCGTAGCCGTCGCGTACGAGGTACTGCGCGACGACCTCGCGTACGGTGGGTTCGTCATCGACGACCAGGATCTTCGGCGCAGCCATTGCCGCACACCATAGGGACGTGGGGGCTGTCTGTGAACGACCTGGCCACAGAGTTTCGCAGTTGTTTCGTGGCCTGTGCGTGCCGCGTCATCAGCGCCGTTCAGCATGGCCACTGCGCACGACGTACCGGTCGTGCCGTTCTCCAAGGAGCTTTCCGTGCAACACACCCACCGACTCGTCGTCCTACCGTTGCTGTTCCTCGCCACTGCCGGGCTCGCTGCCTGTGGCGATGACGCCGAACAGAAGCCGGCCACCACCGAAGTGATGACCGAGAAGACCGAGGTGATGACCGAGAAGACCGAGGTGATGACCGAGTCGACGGAGGCCATGATGACCGATACGACGGAGGTGATGACCGAGTCGACGGAGGCGATGATGACCGACACGACGGGTGGTTGAGATGAGCCGCCGAGTTCGATGGTTCGTCGTCGCAGTGCTGGTGGCCGTGGCGGCGGTTGGCGTGATGGCCAGTCGTCGCACCACACCCGCCCAGGTCGCGGATGCGGCCGGGCAAGGGGCAACATCGATCACCGTCGCCGCCGACGTGCCAGTGCTGTCCGACGGTCCGGCGCCGTCGATCGAGGCCAACGATGGCTGGCTGAACACCACCCCGCTCACGGACGCGGATCTGGCCGGCAAGGTGGTGCTGTACGACTTCTGGACCTTCGGGTGCATCAACTGCCAGCACACGCTGCCGCACGTGACGGCGTGGCAGCAGCGGTACGCCGCCGACGGCCTGGTGATCCTGTCCATCCACACGCCCGAGTTCGACTACGAGGCCGATGCGGGCAACGTGGCGGAGTTCGTGGCGGGCGCAGGCATCGAGTATCCGGTGGCGTTGGACCCAGACCGCGATGTGTGGCATGCCTGGGACAACCACTACTGGCCGGCCTTCTACCTCTACGACGGTGAGGGGCGGCTGCGCGTGCAGCACTTCGGCGAGGGGGCCTACGACAGCACCGAGGACGCCATTCGGGCGCTGCTGGGCGTCGACCCGGACAGCCCCCGGGCCGTCGTGCGCTGATGGGTCTGCTCGTGGCAGTGATCGCGCTGTACGGCGCGGGTGTCGCCGGCTCGATCAGTCCCTGTGTGCTCCCGCTGCTCCCCGGCTACATCGGTGTGCTGGCCGATGGTGGTGCCGACGGTCGTGTTCGGCGCACGCTGCTGTTCTGCGCGGGTGCGATCACCACGTTCGTCGTGCTCGGTGCGGTTGTCGCCGCGCTCGGTGGCTCGGTGTCGTTCACGGCAGCGGCGGCTCAGCGTCTGGCGGGCGCCGGCCTGCTGGTGTTGGGCGCGTTGGCGTGGGCCTCGGCCCGTGGATGGCACACGCCAACCTGGCGACTCACCGCGGCTCTGCCCGCCGATGCAGGTCGCCGGGCAGTCATGCTGGGTGTGGGGTGCGCAGCGGCATGGTCGCCGTGCGTGGGTCCGCTGCTGGGCGCCGCGCTCACCGCAGCGGGTGGCAGCGGGTCGGTGGCTCGTGGCGCGGCGCTGCTGGCAGCGTTCGGGGCAGGTGTGGTCACCCCACTGATCGCGCTGTCGTTGCTGCCGGCGCCCCGCGTTCCCCGCCGCCTGCGGGTGATGGGGCGGGTGCTGTCACGGGCAACCCCGGCGATGCTCGCCGTCGTGGGTCTGCTGCTGCTGACCGGGGCCTACGAGACGGCCGTTCAGCGGTTGGCGATACCGACGTAGTCGCGCGTGTTCTGGCCGGTGTACCACTGGCGAGGACGGCTGATCTTCTGCTCCTTGTCGCCCAGCAGCTCCTGCCAATGGGCCAGCCAGCCCACCGTGCGCGGGATGGCGAACAGCACCGTGAACATCGCCACCGGGAAGCCGAGCGCCTGGTAGATGAGGCCTGAGTAGAAATCGACGTTGGGGTACAGCTTGCGCTCGATGAAGTACGGGTCGCTGAGCGCCGTCTCTTCCAACTTGAGCGCGATGTCGAGCAACGGGTTCTTGCCCGTCACCTCGAACACGTCGTAGGCCACCTTCTTGATGATCGTGGCCCGCGGGTCGAAGTTCTTGTAGACGCGGTGGCCGAAACCCATCAGCCGGCTGCCGTTGCCGCTCTTCACCTCTTCGATGAAAGCCGGCACGTTGTCGATGTGGCCGATCTCGGTGAGCATGCGCACCACGGCCTCGTTGGCGCCGCCGTGCAACGGGCCGTAGAGCGCCGATGCTGCCGCCGCGGCGGAGGAGTAGGGGTCGGCGTGGCTGGAGCCCACGACACGCATGGCGGTGGTGCCGCAGTTCTGCTCGTGGTCGGCGTGGAGGATGAAGAGCACGTCCATCGCCCGTTCGAGGCGAGGGTCGATCTCGTAGTCGCCGATGCGCCACATCATGTTCAGGAAGTTGCCCGGGAACGACAGCGAGTTGTTCGGGTACACGAACGGCAGGCCGACCGAGAAGCGGTAGCACATGGCCGCCAGCGTGGGCATCTTGGCGATCAGGCGAAGGATCTGCTTGTCGCGGCTGTCCTTGTCGTGGATCTCCTTGGCATCGTTGTAGAACGTGCCGAGCGCCGCCATCGAGCTGACGAGCATGCCCATCGGGTGGGCGTCGTAGTGGAAGCCGTCGACGAACCGCTTGCGCATGTTCTCGTGGATGAACGTGTGGTGGATGACGTCGTCGCTCCACTTGGCGAGCTGCGCGGCATTCGGCAGTTCACCGTTGAGCAGCAGGTATGCCACCTCGAGGTAGGTGCTCTTCTCCGCCAGCTGCTCGATCGGGTAGCCCCTGTATCGCAAGATGCCGGCGTCGCCGTCGAGGTACGTGATCGCGCTCTTGCACGCTGCGGTCTGCATGTAGGCGGGGTCGTAGATGAACAGCGAAGGATCGAGCTCGCGAACGGCAGCAGCGGGGAAGACACCCCCTTCGATGGGGACGGTGACCGTCTTCCCCGTGCGATCGTCCGTGATGGTGATGGTGTCGGGCATGTTGTTCCCTTCGATGACACGATGTCGACAGCGAGGGCTTTTGTCCCCCGCCGGTTGAGACTAGCGGCGCGTCATCGGCGCTGGCCCAACCGGCCGTCAGATCGGCGGTGGTGGGATCAGAGCGGGGTGTTGTCGTGCGCCCGTGGCTGCAGGCGCTCGCGCTTGTCGATCAGCATCAGCAGTGCCTCGCCGATGATCTGCCGCGTCTCGGCGGGGTCGATGACCGCATCGACGTAGCCGCGTTCGGCCGCGATGTAGGGGTTCAGCAGGCGTTGGGAGTAGTCCGCCTCGAACGCTGCCCGCTCCTCAGGTGTCGCCCGCCGTTGCAGGATTGCGGCCGCCTGCCCGGCACCCATCACAGCCAGCTCCGCCCACGGCCAGGCCAGGCACAGGTCGTTGCCCATCTTCTTCGAGTCCATCACGATGTATGCGCCGCCGTAGCTCTTGCGCAGGATGACGCAGATGCGCGGTACGGTGGCGCGCCCGTAGGCGAACACCAGCTGTGCGCCGTGGCGGATCATGCCGCGCCATTCGAGATCCTTGCCGGGGTAGAAGCCGGGCGTGTCGACCAGGGTGATGATCGGCAGGTTGAACGCATCGCAGGTGGCGACGAAACGTGCTGCCTTCTGCGAGGCGGGGATGTCGAGCGTGCCGGCCAGGGCCAACGGCTGGTTGGCGACCACGCCCACCGGCATGCCGCCGATCGTGGTGAGCGCGGTGACGACGTTGGCCGCCCACCGCGGCCGCAGCTCCAGCAGGTCGCCGTCGTCGGCGAGCGCCCGAATGACCGAACGCACGTCGTAGCTACCGGTGGACGAGGCCGGGATCAACGCACCGGCCTCGGGTGTCTGCCGGGCGATTCCGTCGTCGGTGGGCCACCGAGGGGCTTCCTCGTCGTTGTGCGAAGGGAAGTAGGACAGCAGCAGCGCCGCAGCTTCGATCGCCTGTTCCAGGTCGGGAGCGACGAGCGTTGCCGCGCCGCTGTAGCGGCTGTGACTGGCGGCGCCGCCGAGCTCGTCGTTGTCGATGACGACACCCGTGAAGTCGGACACCATCGTCGGCCCGCTGACGAAGGCGTACGCGGCTTCGGTGAGCACGACGTGGTCGGCGATGCCGAGCAGCAATGCAGGGCCCGAGACTGCCGGCCCGTCGACGATCAGGACCGTGGGGACCACTCCCGAGCAGTCGGTGAGCGCTTTGGCAGCCCTGCCCCAGCCATGCAGGGCGCTGAAGCCCTCGACGATGTCGGCGCCGCTGGAGCGCAGCACCCCCACGAGCGGCAGCCGCTTCGACGCGGCCACGACGGCGGCGTGTTCGAGCATGGAGGAGCCTTCGCTGGACAGCGCCCCCTTGCGATCGGTGGCATCGACTTCCGCCCAGACGACGCTGCGACCATCGAAGTCGCGGACATCCGCACGCACCGAGCCAGGCACCTGGTTGCGCAGCGCGACGGTGGACATCGGGCAGAGACTAGACGGAGCGGCCGAGCGGGAAGGCGTCGGTGCCGACGTACAGGCCCGGCTGCTTGGCGCCCTGGGTGGCGATCACCTCACGCAGCACTGCCTGCAGTGCCCGCGTGGGGGAGCCCGGGCTGGGGCGACGCCGTTGCACCCAGCCGACCACCCGTCGTGGCAGCTCCGGCACCGCAATCCGCTTGAAGTCGCCCTTCAACCAGCGAGGGACGGCAGTGGCCGGCACGATCGCTGCGCCGAAGCCCTCGAACGCGAGTGAGGTGAGCAGCCGCACGCCATCGATCTCCACCTGCGCGTCGAGCTCGATGCCCACGTTGGCGGCGGCCCTGTCGATCGCTCGCCTGAGCGCGGCACCCACCGGCGGCAGCATCAGTGGTTCGCCGGCGAGATCGACCAGCGAGATCGAGTCGTGGTCGGCCAGGTGGTGACGGCTGTGGACCAGCAGCACCAGATCCTCGGCGAACAGGGGCTCGACGCTGACCTCGGGGTCGTCGACCGGCAGGTGCACGATGATCGCATCGAGCTGCTGCGCGACCAGCCGGGGGAGCAGGTTGGTGGTGTTGCCCTCGTGCACGGTGACGTGCACGCCCGGGTGCTGCTTGGCGAGTTGGGTGAGCAGCTGCGGCAGCAGCCAGCGGGCAGTGGTGCCGATGACGCCCAGCCGTGTGTCGCCACGCACCTCATCGCCGCGGCTGGCCATCTCGGCAGCGATGTCGTCCAGCTCGTGAAGCACCCTGCGCGCCCGCTCGACCACGACCAGTCCTTCATCGGTGAGGCCACCGCGCTGCCGATCGACGAGGACGACGCCCAGTTCCCGTTCCAGCCTCGCGATGTGGCCGCTGACGTTGGATTGCACGGTGTAGAGGGCCCTGGCGGCTGCAGAGAAGCTGCCGTGATCGGCGATCGCGACCAGTGTGGTGAGCTGGCGCAGATCCATCACGAAAAACGATACCGAGTATCTTCCAAATGCGCTTGAAAGATCACTCGTTCACGTGCATACTTTCACATGTTGCTCGTGGCGAGTCGTCCCCCAACGACTCGCTCGACAAGAACCCAACAATGTGGTTCCCCCAATCACAGGGTTCAAAGGTTGAGAGGCCCCGCTTCCCCCAAGCGGGGCCTTTCCCGTTTTCGCACCGCGCCGTGACAGCGGCGGCGTGTCGTACAGTGGCCGCATGACCAAAGGCCAGGGTGCTGCGTTCTTCGACCTCGACCGCACGTTGCTCGCCGGAGCGTCCGGCGAGGTGTTCTCGCGCGCGATGCGCGAGGCGGGCCTGATCAGCCGCACGATCCCCGGCGAGAACCTGTTGTACAAGCTGTTCAACAGCGTCGGCGAGACCCTGCCCTCGATGGCCTTGGCCCGTCAGGCGGTCACCTTTGCCAAGGGCAGGCCGCGGAGCGTGGTGCAGAAGGCCGCCGAGGGGGCTGCCGAGGCGTTGGCCGCGATGGTGCAACCGCTGGCGGCGCCACTGTTCGAGGAGCACCGCACCGCCGGCCGCCCGGTGGTCATGGCCACCACCACGCCCTTCGACCTGGTGAAACCGCTGGCCGACCTGCTGGGTCTCGACGACGTGATCGCCACCCGCTACGGCATGAACGCCGATGGCACCTACGACGGCACCCTCGATGGGCCGTTCGTGTGGAGCGCGGGGAAGCTGACGGCGGTGCGCGACTGGGCGATCGAGCACGGCATCGATCTCGCCGAGAGCTTCGCCTACAGCGACAGCGTCTACGACACGCCGTTGCTGGCGGCTGTCGGCCATCCGTTCGTCGTCAACCCCGACCCGCGCATGAAGCTGATGGCGGCGGCTCGTCGTTGGCCCACACTCGACCTCTCCGCTGCGGCGGACCTCGTGAAGGATGTGTCGTCGATGGCCAAGATCCCTGTCGTCAACATGGAGATCCAGCGCCTCGCGCTGAGCCTCACCCATCCGTTGTTCTTCCCCTATGCGAAGTTCCGCATCAGCGGCACCGAGAACATCCCCACGACTGGGCCGGCCATCATCGTCGGCAATCACCGCAGCTACTTCGATTCGGCGGCGATGGCGGTCACCATCGCTCAGACCGAGCGCACGGTGCGCTTCCTCGGGAAGAAGGAGGTGTTCGACGCGCCCGTCGTGGGTCAGCTCGCCGCCGCGATGGGTGGCATCCGCGTCGATCGTGGCACCGGCAGCGACGAGCCGTTGCAGGCCGCCGCCGAGGCACTGGCCAACGGCGACCTGGTGGCGATGATGCCGCAGGGCACCATCCCGCGCGGGAAGGCGTTCTACGACCCCCAGTTGAAGGGTCGGTGGGGTGCAGCCCGCTTGGCGGCGCTGGCTCGCGTCCCGGTCATCCCTGTCGGCCTGTGGGGCACCGAGAAGGTGTGGCCGCGTTCGGCTCGGGTGCCGAACATGCTCAACGTCGTCACCCCGCCGACGGTGACGATCACCGTCGGCAAGCCGGTGAAGCTGACGTACAAGAGCGCAGACGCGGACACGAAGCGGATCATGAAGGCACTGATGGATCTGTTGCCGCCAGAGAGCCGCGATCACCACGAACCCACGGCCGACGAGATCGCGCTGGCGCTGCCGCCGGGGTACAAGGGCGACCTGCAGCACGAGTCGGTGCGCCGCCCGGGCACCGACTGACCAGCTTCACGCCCGCTTCGGTGGGCGGGGCACGAACGGGCTGGTGCGGGCCACGTACTCCACATAGCCCTGGCGGCGCTTGACGAGCGACTTCTCCAGCAGGGTCACGCCGCTGACCCGGCGGAGCAGGATGGTCATCACGAGCGCGCCGAGCAGACCCCAACGGCCGATGGTGGTCTCGGCGGCGACGAGGGCGATGCCCCACCACACGCAGGCGTCGCCGAAGTAGTTGGGGTGGCG
>JBAVTH010000148.1:0-2446 GCA_049696035.1 Ilumatobacteraceae bacterium | reverse complement strand
TGCGTCAGGCCGGCGGGCCGCCGTGGGTGGGGCCCCACTGCGAGCCGAGCAGGGTGCCGACGCTGGCGATGCCGGGCGGGGTGGTGTTGTCGAACAGGTCGCCGTCGGTCCAGTGCTCCACCATGTGGCCGTACGGGTCCAGCCAGTAGTCGTAGATCTGGCTGCCGAGGAAGTGGCGGCCGATGCCCCATTGGGCATGGCGCTCGTGGGCCGCGAGGTGCGAGTGCCCGCGCATCAGGTCGTCGAAGTCGGCCACCTCGAAGGCGGCGTGGTTGAACCCCGCTCGGCTGATCCCCAGCAGGAACAACGTGTGGTGGTCGACGAACTCGTCACCGCGGTCACAGCGCAGGAAGGCGCCGAGCGCCGTCGTCTCGTCGAGCCGGATCTCGTCGGAGGTGAGCAGGCCGAAGTGCTGCTTGTACCAGGCCTCGGTGGCCCGGAAGTCGACCACCTCCAGCACGCAGTGACCGAGCCGCTTGACGTGGGACGGCCCTGCGCCCAGCCGCAGCGGCACCCCCCTGCGCGAGTGCCCGAACGAGTCGTTGCGCGGGGTGGCACTCGGTGCGGGCAGCGCGCCCAGCGACCCGCGACCGGCGACGGCCTCCACCCGGAAGCCGTTCGGATCGGTGGCGCTCACGACCGAGCCGCCGCCCGGGCCGTCGAGCGCGCTCACCTCGGAGAAGTCGGCGTGAGCGGCCAGTGCGTGCAGCTCGTCGACCGACGACGCATCGAACGCAAGGCCGATGAACCGTGCCTCGGGGCCGAGGTGGGTGACGTGCACGTAGCCGTCGGCGTCGGTCCCACGCATGTACAGCGTGTCCGCCGTGCGCTGCGCGACGTGCAGCCCGAACTCCTCGAGGAACGACTGCATCACGTCGAGATCGGGCGCTTGGAAGCGGACGAACGCGACGTCGGTGACCTTGATGCCCATGGTGCCTACCTCTGCTGAGATGCGATGGGTTGACATTCTTTATCAGTCGATAAAGAATGTCAACCCATGGCCCGCAGCGATCTCTCCGACGTCACCCGTGCCGCATTGCTGGTCGCTGCGATCCACGAGTTCGCGGCGCACGGGTTCGACGGTGCGTCCACCCGAGCGATCGCCACGCGCGCCGGCGTGCACCAACCGCAGATCAACTACCACTTCGCCTCCAAGCTGGATCTGTGGCGGGCGGCGGTCGCATTGCTGCTCGACGAACTTCACCTCGAAGTCACCGCGCAGCGTCGGGGCGCGCGCGGCCGGCGCGCCACCTTGGAAGCCGGCATCCGCGCCATCGTGTACCACGCCGCTCGCCGCCCCGAGCTGAACCGCATCATGGTGCACGAGTCGGGCGCACCCTCCGAGCGTCTGGACTGGTTGGTGGCCACCTATGTGCAGGATCGCTTCGACCTGGTGGCCGCGCTGTGGGAGCCACTGCGCCGCCGCGGTGAGGTGATCGACGTCGACAGCGTCACCGCGTTCTACCTGATGCTCGGCGGCGGCACCCTGCTCTACACGAACGCGCCCGAGGCCCGTCTGCTGTCCGGCGTCGACCCCACCGACCCCGCCCGCATCGAAGCCCACGCCAACGCTTTGATCGCCATGCTCACCACGAGGAGACCGACACGATGACCGGAGAACCGAACGACGCCGCTGACGGCACTGTGCTCGTCGTCGGTGGCGGCCCCGTCGGCGTTGCCGCCGCGATCGCCTGTGCGAACCGCGGCTTCGCCGTCACCGTCGTGGAGAAGGCCACCGAGATCTACGACCTGCCCCGTGCCATCGTGATGGACGACGAGGTGCAGCGCGCGCTGACGCTGATCGGCGCCGGCGACGGGCTGGCCGGCGTCACGAGTGCGCTGCCCGGTGCCGAGTTCGTCGACATCGCCGGCGAGCGCATCATCGGGTTCGAGCTGCCCGACGGCACGGTCTCCGGCCTGGGCTACCCGCCGGTCGTCCGCTACTACCAACCCGACCTGGAGTCGTTCCTGCGGATGCATGCCTCGGCAGCTGGCGTGCGATTCCTGCTCGGCGAAGAGGTGATCTCGGTGGCCGCGACCGAGACCGATGTGCGGGCCACGCTCGCCTCCGGCAGCGTCCTTTCAGCCGACTGGCTGATCGCCGCCGACGGTGCGGCCAGCCCGATCCGCAAGTCGCTCGGCATCCGTTTCGACAGCCTCGGCTTCGACCAGGAGTGGATGGTCGTCGACGTGCGCCTGCTCGACGGCCGCGAGCCCGAACTGCCGCTGCTGGTGCAGCAGCACTGCGACCCGGAGCGCCCGAGCACGTTCGTGCCCGGTCACGACCGCTATCGACGGTGGGAGTTCCAATTGCAGGACGGAGAGACGCGCGAGGCGATGACCGAGCCGGCCCGCGTGTGGGAGCTGCTCTCGCCATGGCTGACGCCCGACGACGCGACGATCGTGCGCGCCGCCGTCTATCGCTTCCACGGCACGGTGGCCAGTG
>JBAVTH010000147.1:0-15638 GCA_049696035.1 Ilumatobacteraceae bacterium | reverse complement strand
TCATAACCGAGAGTCTCACCAGCCAGAGTGGTCGTGTTGCCATGAACGTCGTAGCCGATCCCCGAACCGTAACCCGCCTGCGTGGTCGAGATCAGCCGATCCGCAGTGTCATCGCAGTAGGTGGCTGTCATCACCGGCGGTTTCCGCACTTCTCGAAAGGCTTGCCGAATCCGCAATTGCCGGTGAGATCGAAGCTGTTGATGGGGTCGGGGACGTTGGCATAGTTGGAGAAGGTGGCACCGCCGTCGATGGGGTCGATGCGCAGGAAGCGACCGACGTCGGCGCGGCAGGGGCGGGACTACGTCAGTCCATCATGGCTGACCCGCTGAGCTAGGCCAGGGTTAACCGATGGAACTTGAGTGCTACCCGCAGTCGGGCAACTGAGAAATGTAGCACTCCGCTTGGATTGGGTCGCTCCCAACTATCGTCACGCACTTCTCAGCGACAGGTTCGCCAGGGTCCCCAATAGCTTTGATCATGAAGAAAGTAAGACTGGATGGACTGATGTTCTGTAGGAAAAAGTCGCCCGGCTTGATTGTATGACTCTCAATCATCTCCCGACATGTAGGATCAATGCACCAGGACATACGGACACGAGTAGACGTGTCGTTGACGACGTGCGCGGTGACCGTACCCTCAGTAGGGTCGGATATAGAGCATCCCCCGACTATGAATGCTCCCAGCAAGAGTAATCCACCCGAGTACCGTCGAAGACAATTCGATGCGACAACTTCCGTCGCCACAGAGTGGTCAAACACTGCTTGGGCCGAGAACTCGAGACGCTCTCACGTCAGGCCGCCTCTGCAAGGTCGAAGAGTGGGAACTGGCGTCGTCATGTTGGAAGTGCAGACACTCCTCGCGTTGATCGTGGTGTTGCCGTGACTGTCGTACACGATCCGAACCGTAACCGGCCTGCGTGGTCGAGATCAGCCGATCCGCCGGGCACCACTCAGATCCGCGGCATGGAACCCTGCCCACCACCAACACGGCCACGGCCTACGGTGTGCCCATGCACTCCCTCGGGCCGTACACGTTCACCGAGACCGATGCGCAACGGACTGTCGGCAACCTCGACAACATCTGGGCGCTGTACGCAGAGGGTCGCGATGCCGACGTGCTCACGCCGCTGTACCCCACGCTCACGGGCGATCTGGCCACCGATCTGGAGCTGGTGTGGGCGGCATGGACCTCCGCCGGCCCCGCGCTGCGTGCGGCCGGCCAGTTGCCCGCCCGCACCGAGGGAGCGGTGACCCAGCTGAACGTGTCGGCCGGTGGGCTGCCCAAGACACCCGTGCCGTCGGTGGCGGTGGGTTGGCGGGGCGTGGAGGGCGACCGCCAGGCAACCCGAGTGCATCACGGCCGGCCGTGGCAGGCGCTGTGCCTGTGGAGCAACGAGGCGATCGACGCGCTCCATGCGCAGGGCCACCCCATCGCACCGGGGTTGGCCGGTGAGAACATCACACTGGCCGGCCTCCCGTGGCCCGACGTGCGTGCCGGCGTACGGTTGCAGATCGGCAGCGTGCGGTGCGAGATCAGCGCCTACGCACTCCCCTGCTTCCAGAACGAACCGTGGTTCCTCGGCGGCGACTTCGAGGCGATGCACCACCAGCGCGGCCCGCTCAGCCGCGTGTACGCGACCGTGCTGCAACCCGGGCGGATCACGGTCGGCGACGCGGCGATCCTCGAGCCGTAGCAGCCGACCCGCCGCTCGGACAGGTAGTCGTCAGCCGGTGGCAGCAGCGATGTCGGCTTGCACGACCGGCACCGTCGCCGGCAGCGGCACCAAGCCCTCCTCGGCGCGAACGTGCTCGATCGCGTCGCGGATCGCAGTGCGCACCAGCCCCAGGCCGGCGAGGCCGGGCAGGGCATCGATGCGGTCCTCCACCTTGTCGATCAGCTGCGCACCGTCGCCGGAGCCGAACAGGTACGCCGCGGTGAACGAGGTCTCGATCTTGGGCACGTCGCCGCTGCCGACGATCGCCCACTCGTGCTCCAGGAACCACTTGGTCACCCGCTGGGCACGACGATCGCCTTCCAGCAGATCGCGGGCGAAGCTGGCGTAGTAGGCAGCGTGGCGGCCCTCCTGACGCATGATGCGGCCCAGCAGCTCGCTGAGCATCGGGTGGTCGGCGATCTGACCAAGCCGGTTGTAGGCCGCATTGGCAGTCCACTCGTTGATCGCACCCCACGTCATGTGCACCGCCGGGAAGCGGCGCACCGCATGCCCCAGCGTCCAGAACATCAACGGGCTCCAGAACAGGTAGCGCTTGTTGAACCGGCGCATGGCCACCAGACGCGAATCGTGGGCCGGCCAGTCGTGGGCCGCCAGCACCCGCCCCAGCGCCTGGCCGTGCCAGTACTCCTCGTAGTTCCACAGGGTGAGGAAGGCGGTGAACTGCGGGTCTTTCCACGCGGGGGTGACCAGCAGCTCGCGGGTGTACAGCACGGTCTGGTACTCGATGTCGTGCATGTACGACAGGCAGCGCAGCACGTGCGGGCTCAACGGGTCGCGCCGGAAGGCCTCGAAGTCGATGTCGTCGGTCTTGAGCCGGCCACCCTGCTCTTGGAACTTCTCGATGGAGATCGCCATGGTTTCCCTTCGTTGCCGAGGGCCGTTTCGGATCACCGTGACGCTACCGCATACTTGGCAGGTGACTTCCCCGACGTTTCGCGCCATCGCGTTCAGCGGCAGCCTTCGCAAGGGCTCCATCAACACTGCGCTCATCCATCTCGCGCAGCGCATCGCGCCACCCGAGCTGAGCATCGAGATCATCGACTGGGTCGACCAGCTGCCGTGGATGAACCCCGACCTCGAGACCGACCCGCCGGAGATCGTGCAGCGGTGGTGGGGCGCATTGCGGGATGCCGACGCGCTCGTCATCGGCATGCCGGAGTACAACGCCACCCCGACAGCGCTCGCCAAGAACGCAATCGACTGGGCCACGCGGCCACCGACCGATCGCGCAATCGCCGGCACCGCCATCGCGTTCCTC
Source organism: Ilumatobacteraceae bacterium (assembly GCA_049696035.1). Classification (GTDB taxonomy): domain Bacteria; phylum Actinomycetota; class Acidimicrobiia; order Acidimicrobiales; family Ilumatobacteraceae; genus UBA668. Next base: position 12,645 of record JBAVTH010000147.1, on the reverse strand, counting down.
AGCGCAGCCGGCCGCTCGGGCGGCAAGAACTCGCAGGACAGCGTGACGCTGCTGCTCAGCTTCATGGGCGCGACCGTCGTGGAGGAGCCGCAGGTACGCCTGTCGATGGTGGCCGATCGCTTCGCCGCCGACGGCACCACCGACGACCCGGAGATCATCGACGCCGTCGCCGGCAAGCTGCGCGCCCTCGTCGACGCGCTCACCCTGCGTTCCGCGACTCCCGCCGAGTAGCGGCGACCACCACAGGGGCCGTCACACCCCGGTCAGGTCGAGGCCGGCAGCGTCCTCGAACGCGAACGCCGTGTACTCGCGCTCGCACGGGCTGCCGGTGAGCGCCCACACCCAGGGCGTCGTGTCGGGCTGCAGCGAAACGATCATCGAGGCCGTCGTCGCCTCCACACCCTCCGCGTGCATGCACACGCTCCAACCGGGGTCGCCGCAGGAATCGTGGGAACGGAGATGCGCCTGCAGCGATTCGACGGTGACAGGTCGCGCCGCCAGCACGCGCTGCGATGCGTGCCAGCGTGGGTCGACCAACCGCTCCACGGGCTGGCGCGGGTGTCGGTGCGCAGCGTCGAAGGCGGGGATCGTCGTCCGGTTCGAGATCGCCCGTGCGTCGGTGACGCGCTCCACCGCGTAGTCGGTGCCGCTGGTGTCGATGACGAACGCGTCGCCCGCCGCAGCAACGAGGAACGCGTTCCAGTACGGGCGACCGTGCGGCACGAGCGCAGGGTCGTGGCCGCTGCCACCTTGGCCGTAGCGCATGAGCAGCTCGACGATGACCTCCACCGCCTGCGTGGCAGTCGCGGCGCGCTCCAGTGCCAGGCGCACCATGTCCATCCCGGTGAGACCGACGGCTGCACCACGAGGGTCGAGCGTCGTGTACACGGTGGTGTTGCCGATCGCCACGCCCGCCTCGTTGACGCCGTGCTCGGCGCCCCAGCCCCATGCCGGACGGGAGAGCACGCAGGCGAGCGTGTCGACCGGGTGAGCGGCCACGTCGATGTGCGTGGCGCGCAACGTGGCGCCGTCGCGGCGTGAAGGCGACCAGTGCACCACCTGCCGCTCGGCCGGTGGCCGATCGCTGTTCTTGGCGAACAGGGTGACGGCACCGGCGGTCGCCGGTGGCAGGGCGACGAGGCAGTCGCACATCAGCTGAAGGAGTCGCCCTCGCCCGGCAGCACCGCCGGCGAGGCGACCGCGGATGCAGCCGCCGGTACGCCGGCGGAGGTCTCCGGCGTGCCGTGCACCGCGGGCACGACACCTGGGGGCGCCGGCCACAGGGCCTCGCCCTTCACCTCGCGCGTGTGCCAGCCCGGCGCCAGCACCGATGCGCCGAGCCGAGCCACGTCACCGCTCTGCTCCCACAGCAGCGCCGGCCGCTCGCCGTGCCATCGAATGGCGAACGACACGCTGCCGGCGACGCCCGTGGGCACCCCGTAGACCTCGAAGTTGCTGCCCTCCCAGCCGGCGGGCAAACCGCTGGGGAACAGGTCGGCACCGCCCGGATGCGGAGCCACGATGGTGCGCTCGACCCAGGCCAGGAATCGGGCCCCACCCGCCGGCGGCTCGGCCGGCAGCGACGACGACGGCAGTTGCAGACGGTCGCGCACGGCGCCCAGGTCGCGGCAGGCACGACGCTCGCCGGCCGCCGCCAGCACGTGCTCCGCTCCGTCCAACGCCGCCGCCAGCGCCCAATCATGAGGCGCGCCCTTCACCGCCTGTTCGAGCGCGTGCGCGACATCGGGCACCCAGGCAGCGGCCTTCTCACCCATCCGCACCAGTTGTTCGACAGCGAGCAGGAACGCCACCGGGTCGGCGTCGGGGTGCTCCGGGCCGACCAACGCGAGCTCGCACCGTTCGCTGACGACCCGTTCGGCGAGGGCCGCATCGGGCAGCAGCAGGCGGCCGGCGCGCTCGACGGTGGAGACCCAGCCGCGGACCACGCCGGCAGCGGTGGGCAGCCCACCTGGCAGCGCGCCTGCGCCACGCCCGTCGTGGGCGATCGCGACCGTGAGCATCGCGTGGTGACCCACGGGGAACGCCACGCTGCCGGCGGGCAGGTCGATGCCCTCGATCGGCGCGCTCGGCGGCCGCACCGACAGCAGGCCGGCGTGCGTGAACGCGACCGCGATCGCAAGGGGTGACTCGTTCTCCACCTCGATGATCGTGAGCCCGCCGTCGTCGGGCACGGAGTACACGCGCTGCACCGCGTCGCCGTCGGGGATGCGCACACGGGTCTCGACCACCGATGTGCCGTCGATGCGGCGCTGACGCACGGCCGCCTCGCGCTGAGGGCTGTGCCAGCGGTCGTCGGCGGCGACGTGCCAATCGACGAGTACGTCGTCGCCCCACAGCTGCACCGCACCCCACTCGGTGACGGTTGCGCGCCACCCTCCGCCGGTGACACCGGTGGTGATGCCAGTCATGGCGATGCTCACTCCATCTCGCTCTTGCGGGTGCGCTGCATGAGGGCACCCAACGCTTCGCGGGCCGGACGGCCCTGGTGGCAGACGGCCACCACCTGTTCGGCGATCGGCATGTCCACACCGTAGCGACGGGCCAGGTCGAGCACGCTGGGCGAGCTCTTCACGCCTTCCGCCACCATGTTCATCGCGGCCAACACCTCTTCGATCGTCTTGCCGGTACCCAGCTCGAAGCCGACCATGTTGTTGCGGCTCTGCTTCGACGAGCACGTCGCGATCAGGTCGCCCATGCCGGCGAGCCCGGCGAACGTGGCGGCCTGCCCGCCCATCGCGATGCCCAGCCGGGTCATCTCCGCCAACCCGCGGGTGATCAGCGTCGCCCGCGTGTTGTCGCCGAAGCCCATCCCCTCGGCCATGCCGGCAGCGATGGCGATGACGTTCTTGACCACGCCGCCGACCTCGCAGCCGACCACATCGCCGTTGGTGTAGATGCGCAAGCTGGGGCGGCCGAAGATGCGCTGCAGTTCGGCGGCGATGTCGCCGTTGTCGATGGCCACCACGCTGGCCGCCGGCTGCCCGCTGAGGATCTCCTTGGCCAGGTTGGGCCCGGTGAGCACCGCCACCGGGTGACCGGGCATCTCGTCGCGGGTGACCTCGCTCATCCGCTTGCGCGAGTTGCGTTCCAGACCCTTGGTGAGGCTGACCACCGGCACCCACGGCCGCAGGCTGCGCGCGGCTTCGGCTGCCACCTCACGGAAGCCGTGCGAGGGAACCGCCATCACGAGCACGTCGGCGTGGGCGACCGCGTCGGCCAGCGAACTGGTGGCGTGCAGCTCGTCGGGCAAGGTGAACTGAGGGAGGTAGTCGACGTTCACATGATCCCGGTTGATCGCATCGGCCAGCTCGGTGCGGCGCGCCCACAGCACGGTGGGGGTGTTCACCGCGGCGAGTGCAGCAACCGTCGTACCCCACGAGCCGGCCCCGATGACCGCAACATTGATCGGCATCCGCACAGCGTAGGCCGCGGCACCTCCACGCTCCGCCTCTACGATGCTGCCGTGAATCCCGTCGTGCTCGTGCCGGTGAAAGCGTTCGCCGATGCCAAGGCGAGGTTGGCCGGCGTGCTCGCTCCCGATCTGCGCGAGGCGCTGGCCCGCTGGACGGCGGAACGGGTGCTGGCCGCCGCCGGCGAACTGCCGGTCTTCGTCGCCTGCGACAGCGAGGCCGTCGCGGAGTGGGCCACTGCCCACGGAGCCATCGTGCTGTGGCATCCGGGGGTCGGGCTCAACGCCGCCGTCAACCGCAGCATCGACGACCTGCGTGGCCACGGTGTGGGCCACGTCATCGTCGCTCACGGCGATCTGCCGCGCCCACAGGCCCTCGCTGCGATCGCGATCGCCGACACGATCACGCTCGTCCCCGATGCGTTCGACGACGGCACCAACGTCGCCGCCGTCCCCACCGACTTCGCGTTCGAGTTCCAGTACGGGGCCGGCTCCTTCCACCGTCACCTGCACCGAGCGATCGCCGGCGGGCTGCCAGTGGCCGTTCGCCGCGATGCCCTGCTGGCACTCGACATCGACACCCCATCCGACCTGACGCACCCTCTGGTGCAGGAAGTGCTGCCCGCATGGCTGCCAACGAACCCGGTCAACCCGACCCGTCGCCCTCGCTGATCACGCACGACCTGCCGGTGCCGGCATCGGCGCTGGCGATCGGCGCCCACCCGGACGACGTCGAGTTCGGGTGCGGGGCCACCCTGGCCAAGTGGGCCGCTGCCGGGTGCGTGGTGCACCACCTGGTGCTCACCGACGGCTCGAAGGGCACGTGGAACCCCGACGCCGACGTGCCCGTGCTCGTCGAAGCGCGCCGGCGCGAGCAGCGCGAAGCGGCTCGGCGACTGGCCGGCGAGCGCGCGGGAGAGGTCGTGTTCCTCGGGCAGGTCGACGGCGAACTGACCAACAGCCTCGCGCTGCGCGGCGAGGTGGCGAGGGTGATCCGCACGTTGCTTCCACAGGTGGTCCTGGCGCACGACCCGTGGAAGCACTACCGGTTGCACCCCGATCATCGCGAGGCGGGCCTGCTGGCGTGCGACGGCATCGTTGCCGCCCGCGACCCTCACTTCAACAAGGAGCACGGCTTGGCGCCGCACCGACCCCACACGCTGCTGCTGTGGGAGGCCGAGGCGCCGGATCACGTGGAGGACGTCACCGGGTTCGTCGAACGCAAGCTGTACGCCCTGGAGGCGCACCAGAGCCAGTTCGAGAGCACCATGAAGGCCATCGACACCGACCAGCTGACGGCGTTCCGTGAGCGCATCACACACCGCCTCGCCGGCCTGGGCGAACGACACGGTGTGGGCAGCGCCGAGGTGTTCAAGCAGATCAGCAGCCTCTGACCCGCGCCGAGGTGACAAGCCACGGAGGTGGTGTCGCACTCGATGGCCCGGACGGACCGGGGCAGGCGCGCGCCCGCACTCAGCCCGCGAACTGGCCGGGCGTACGACCACTGCCGGGTTCGCCGGCGAACGCCTGGGCGATGCCGATCCACTCGGTCGCGGCCGGTCCTTCGACGATCAGGCCGGTGTCGGCCGGGTGACGCCGCTGGGTGACGACGAGGCAGAACTCCAGTGCATCGCCGCTGACTCGGTCGGCCGACGGCTCACCCCACTCCCACACCGAACCATCGGGCGCGGTCAGGGCCACGTACACCGGCGCGTCGGGCAGCGCCATGCCGTTGATCAGGTAGCTGAACGGACGTGCCCGCACGCCGATGTGTGCCACGTGCTTGAGGCGATCGGTCGCCGGCCGCGTCACCCCGAGGGCATCGGCCACGTCCTGACCATGTGCCCACGTCTCCATCAGCCGGGCGGTGATGAACGACCGGGCCGCCATCGCCGGGCCGTACCACGGCACTCGTGACGACGGGTCGATCGTGCGCGCGAGCGCCAGCAGATCGTCGCGATCCGAGCGCCAGGCCGCGAGCAACGCCTCGCCGCTGATGGCGCGACCGGGCTCGATGGATGCCTTCGTGCCCCCGGCTGCGAGCAAGCGCTGCATGTCGGCGGCAAACTCGTCCGGGTCGCGCAGTGCGAGCGCCGCGCGCTGATCGAAGAACCAGAGGTGGCTGATCTGATCGCGGATCGACCAGCCGGCGGCGGGGGTGGCCAGCGACCACTGCTCCTCGCTGAGCCCGGCCACGATCGCGTCGAGCGAGAGGTGTTCGGCGTGCAGGTCGTCGCAGATCGCGTGCATGCCGACATTGTCCTGCATCGCATCCGAAAACGGCGAACGGGGGGCCGAAGCCCCCCGTTCGTCACCGTGCGGCGCAGGGCCTCACTTCTTCTTGGCTGCTGCCTTCTTGGCCGGAGCGGCCTTCTTCGCAGGAGCTGCCTTCTTGGCTGCTGCCTTCTTGGCCGGAGCGGCCTTCTTGGCGGGAGCCGCCTTCTTCGCCGGAGCGGCCTTCTTGGCCGGAGCCGCCTTCTTGGCCGGAGCCGCCTTCTTCGCAGGTGCGGCCTTCTTGGCCGGAGCGGCCTTCTTCGCAGGTGCGGCCTTCTTGGCCGGTGCGGCCTTCTTCGCCGGAGCTGCCTTCTTGGCGGGAGCCGCCTTCTTCGTTGCTGCCACTTGTAGTTCCTTCCGTTGTTTCTGGTGCTTGCTGGGTGTTGGGGACTTGGTTACTTCGACTTGGTTACTTCGACTTGGTTGCTTCGACTTACTTCTTCTTCGGGTTGAGCTCAGCCTTGAGCGTGCTGCTCGAGGTGAACTTCATACGGGTCGAGGCGGCGATCTTCACGGCCTCACCGGTCTGCGGGTTGCGACCCGTGCGCGCTGCGGACTTCGAGGTGCTGAACGAACCGAAGCCCGGCCACGCAACCTTCTCGCCCTTCTTGGCGGCCTTGACGACGACGTCGAAGAAGGCAGCGACCGTGCGCTCCGCGTCGGCCTTGGTGACTCCCGCTTCGGATGCGATGGCGTCGATCAGCTCTGCTTTGGTGGTCATGTGACTTGATACCTCCGGGTACCGGATTGCTCTTGGTAACGGACTGTTACGTCCGCGTATCGAACAGGTTTCGCGCAACGAATACAAGCATTCAACTTGTTGCATTTGCACAAAGTGCCGAGCGACACATCGCGGTGGTCAGTCGGCCGCGAGGCGCGCGCGAATCGCGGCAGCGATTGACGCTGCCTCCTGCGGGTCCGAGTAGCGGACGCGTGGCCAGAAGAAGCCGCGCAGCCCGTCCTTGCGTCGGCGCGGCACGACGTGTGCGTGGAGGTGGGGCACGCTCTGACTGACCGTGTTGTTGATGCCCACGAAGGTGCCGTGAGCCTCGAGTGCGAGCGGCAGCGCCGCGGCGAGCCGTTGGACCACGGCGAAGAACGGCTCGACCAGTTCGGCAGGAAGATCGTGGAGCGTTTCGACGTGGCGGCGCGGCACCACGAGCACATGTCCCTTGAACACCGGAGAGCGATCGAGGAACGCCACCACTGAGCTGTCGGAGTACACGATGTCGGCCGCGACTTCGCCGGCGACGATCTCGCAGAAGGCGCACTGGAGCATCCCCGTAGTCTGCCCCGCTCGCCTGCGCGCGGAGCGGCCGAACGTTGTGTGAACAGTTCGTGTCCATCCACCATCGCTCGCGACACGTGCGCTACAAAAGACGTCGAGCGGAACTCTTCGTTCGTGTCCACCCGACTCTCCCTACGAATGGAGTGGCGTTGACCGATCTCCTTACCGGCCGTCAGACAGCTGATTCGGTGAAGGGAGGTGTGCGTACGCGAGTGGTGCTCGACACATCTGTGCTGGTCGGCGACCCAGGGTGCCTGCACGGCTTCGCCGGGTTCGACGTCGTGATCCCGTTCACGGTGATCGAGGAGCTCGACAGCCTCAAGACCCGTCCCGACGACGTCGGCCGCGCTGCTCGCACCGCGCTGCGCACGATCGAGGAGCACCGCGTCAACGCAGGCGGTTCGTTGGCCACACCGTTCGCCATCGGCGACCCGGCCGACCAGGGCACCCTGCAGGTGGAGATCAACGGCGTGCAGAAGCACCTCCTCATCGAGCACGGCCTCGATCCGAACGTGCCCGACAACCGCATCATCGGCGCTGCACTCGGCCAGGCGATGCACGCGCCGACACGCATGGTGTCGAACGACGCCGCCCTGCGCATCAAGGCCGCCCACCTCGGATTGGAGGCCGTGGAACACCACCCGATCGGCCGGTCAGCCGCCACCCGCTCCGCCGGGTGGGTCACCGTCGAGGCCGAACACCAGCAGATCGATCAGCTGTACGCGTCGGGTGCGGTGGGGCGTGATGCCATCGCCGGCTGTGCGCAGCTGTACGAGAACGAGTTCGCCGTGCTGCGCAACGGGTCGCAGAGCGCGCTGGTGCGCTGCATCGACGACGAACTGGTGCTGCTGCCGCACACTGCTCCCGAGGCATGGGGGCTGCGGGCCCGTTCGAAGGAGCAGCGGTTCGCGCTCGAGCTGCTGCTCGACCCCGACGTCAGCGTGGTCGCACTCGACGGACGCGCCGGCACGGGCAAGACCCTGCTCGCCATCGCCGCAGGGCTGGAGCAGGTGGTGGAACAGCGCGCCTACGAGAAGCTGGCCGTCTACCGTCCGCTCGTCCCTGTCGGCCGCGCCGATGTGGGTTTCCTGCCCGGCGGCCTCGACGAGAAGCTCGATCCGTGGATGTCGGCCATCCACGACGCGATCGTGGCGCTCACCGACCAGCGCAGCGACCACGATGCACACCGACTCGTCGACGAGCTCGTCGGCCGCAACCAGCTGTCGTTGGAGTCGGTGACCTTCCTGCGCGGCCGCAGCCTGCACCGTCAGATCGTGGTGGTCGACGAGGCGCAGAACCTGGAGCCGACCACGTTGAAGACGGTGCTCACCCGCATCGGCGAGGGCACGAAGGTGATCTTCACCGGCGACACCAGCCAGATCGACGCGCCGTACCTCGGCGAGTCGAACAACGCCTTGGCGGTGCTGATCCAAGCCTTCGGCGGCCAGCCTTGCTTCGGCCACGTCACCCTCAGCGCGTGCGAGCGCGGCACCGTTGCCAGCCTCGCCGCCGAACTCCTGTAGCAGGCCGCCGAACTCCTGTAGCAGGCCGCCGAGCTGCCGTCAGCCGTCGAGCACCAGCGTGTGGTCCACCGCACCCATCGGTGTGTCCATCCGGTAGCTGAACGTCATCGGCTGGCAGTCGGTGACGGTGGCCGAACCGTTGAAGTCGTTCAAGGCCGGCATCGGCGTCGGAGTACCCATGATCGTGACCGAGCCGGCGAGATCGTTCTGGGTCTGCGCCATCGTCAGCTGATCGCCGACGATGCTCCACGTGCCCTCCAGCGTGCCCGTCCACGAGCCTGTTCCCGTGATGTCGTTGACGGTGATGTTGGCCGTGAAGTCCGGAACGTACGTGTACGTGCCGTCGGCGCGCAGATCGAGGTGGCCCTCGCCCTCGACGCTGACCGCGAACCCGGGGAGGCTGCGCAATGGAGAGTTGTCGAAGATCCGTGCGACCTGATCGGCCAGCACCAGCCACTCGCCGGTTGCGCAGCTGCCGAATCCGGTCGTCTCGTCGGTCGTCGGTGCTGTCGTGGGTGCCGTCGTGAGTGCTGGCGTGAGTGCTGGCGTAGCAGCCGGGTCGGCGGCCAAGGTGGCTGCCGGGTCACCGACCGCACCGACGGTGGTGGTCGATGCGCTCGTCGCCGCATCGCTGGAGCCGCATGCGGCCAGCAGACCGAGCGCGGCGATGACGGCGGCGGAGAGCGACCACTTTCGCCGAGGAGAGATGAGGCTGGCGCGCATGAGGTCGTCCTTGGTCCGAGGCCGGCACTGCACCGGCCAACCGTCCTGAGTGGTTCGCGCCAGGACTCTGTCACTTTTCCCTGCGGTTTTCGCGACAAACCGCAGCATCCACCGCTCTCGGCGCACTCCTCCACCCACGCACTTCGGTGGCCAACCGCACAACACCCATCTGACACTGTGCGGTGGGGCTGGGCGCCGTTCGTCATGAACGGCACCCCCTGTTCTCCTGTTGACATTCGTACAGGTGTTCGCTACACTTTCTCCAATGGACGCAGCACTCGATCTCGGCGACACGGCAGCATCTGCCATCGCCGCGGTCGAGCTCACGTTGCTGTCTCGCCAACAGCTCACCTTGGCCGTCACCCGCATGCAGGGCCTCATCGATCGGTTCACCGTCGCCCACGCTCTCATGGTGGCCGAGGCCGACCGCCAGGGCGTGTGGCAGGGCACCGGCGCACGCGACATGGCCGACTGGCTCACCAACACCACCAAGACCTCCTACGGCGCCGCCAACGGGCTGGTGGCGCTGGGCGAGACGGTGGAGGCCGCGCCCGAGGTGGCCCAGGCCGTAGTGGGCGGCGAGCTGTCGGCCGCCTCCGCCACCACGCTGCACGATGCCGTCACCACCGCCCCCAGCTCGGCCGATGTCGGCTCGCTCATCCAGTGCGTGAAAGGCGCCAAGCCAGCGAGCGCTCGGCGAGCGGCCGAGCGTTGGAAGGAGCTCAACACCACCTCAGCCGTGAGTGAAGAAGAGCGCGAGGACCACCGCCACCAACGCCGAGCAGTACGGTCCGCTCCCCCGGTCGATGGCATGGTCGCCACCACCGTGCTGCTGCCAGTGCTGCAGTCACGTCAGTTCATCAACAGCCTCAACGCCGTCGCCGGCAAGCCCTACGAGGGCGACGAACGCACCACCGAACAGCGCCTGGCCGATGGCTTGATCATGCTGTGCGATGCCTTCGCCAAGGGCGAAGTGAAGGGCGGCCGCGAACGCCCCACCGTACTGCTCGTGTTCGACGTCGACAGCTACACAGGCGACACCGACACACCCGCTCGCACGGCCAACGGCGACCGCATCCCCGCTTGCCTGGCCCGCCACCTGGCCGAGAACGCCCACCTGCAGCGGGTGGTGCAATCCGGCTCCAGGATCCTCGATCTCGGCCGCGACGCACGGCTGGCGAGCGACGACCAGTACCGGGTCCTGCTCGTGCGCGACGGTGGCTGCCGCTGGCCCGGCTGCGAGATCCCTGCCGCCTGGTGCGAGATCGACCATCTGCAGCCGTTCCCCGCCGGCCCCACCCACCTCGACAACCTGGTGCTGTGGTGCAGCCACCACCATCACGAGAAGCACCGACCCGGCGTCCGGGTCCTGGGCGACGCCCACTCCCTGCGTCTTCAATTGGCCAATGGAACCATCGTCGACTGCCGATCTCGACGAGCACAGGCGGCGGCCTGACGCCACGGGCAAGGAAGCACCCAACCTGCACTGTGGGAGCGCGCTGCGGCGCGCTCGTTTGCGCGTCCGGCCCAGCGGGGTCAGCAGACAGCACCCATGGACCAGGTCGGCCGGACCACGACCCGTCGGCAGGCCACGCCGCCACGCCGGCCAGGCCGGCCAGGACTGGCCGGGCGCGACCTTGGCGAGACGAGGCCAGGGCACGGCGGGACGACGCACGAGCCGGCGGCGCCCGAGGAGCGGCGTCGACCGCTGAGCAACCCATCCGGAGCGCAGGCGGTGACGAACAGTTCTTGACATTGATGCCGTATTTAGTAGTAAATATGATCGGCATCTCGATCTGCTCTTCGTGAGAGGACACCCCATGAGCGCGCAAGTGGTCACCATGTTCGGATCATCACCCGAGCTCTCGGTCGGCGAGGCCGGCTCTGGCGCCGGCGCCGGAGCCGGCGCCTGGATGGATCTGGCCGCCTGCAAGGGGCACACCCCGCTGTTCTTCCCGCCCAAGGCGGAACGCCCGCAGGCACGTGAACGCCGCGAAGCCCGCGCCCGACGAATCTGCAGCGGCTGCCCGGTGATGAGCGAGTGCCGCTCGTTCGCCCGCAACCATCACGAGTACGGCTTCTGGGCCGGAGAGAGCGAGGAGGACCGACACCTTGCCGGCTACACCGTGTCGGCACCGATCGGCGTACGAGCCCGAGCGTTACGAGCCTGAACGCCACCGGCCCTGCACCGCTCGGCCCGTGACGCGGGCAGCACAGCAAGCAGCAGCGAGAGACGGCGAGCAGCAGCGAGAGACGGCACAACACGGCGGGCAGCAGCGGGAGACGGCGAGAGGCAGCACAACACGGCGAGCAGCTCCAAGAGGCAGCACAGCGAGCGGAAGTAGGGTGCCCACATGCCTGACGCCTTGGTCACCGACTTCATCACCGCCATCGAGCGCGGCAATCTGCCGCACGCTCTCACCCTGCTGGCCGGTGACTGCGAGTACGACAACGTGCCGATGGGCAAGGTGTTCGGCCCCGAAGCCGTCGGCCAGACCCTTGCGCCGTTCTTCGATCGCTTCGACGAGGTGGAGTGGGTGGTGCACCACCAGGTCGCCAGCGGCACGCTCGAGCACGGAGTGGTCATGAACGAGCGCTCCGATCGCTTCCGGACGGGCGACCGCTGGGCCTCCCTGCCGGTGGCCGGAGTGTTCGTGATCGACAACGGCAAGATCTCGCTCTGGCGCGACTACTTCGACCGCGAGTCCGTGCTGCGGCTGCTCGCCGGCGACGCGGGCGAGACCGAACCCACGGGCCAGGCAGGCTGAGCGCACCGCGCCGGTCGGACGGCTACCGCATCACACCCCTGCCCTAAGGTGCAGCGCATGCCGGAACTCGTCAGCGCTCAGCGGTTCGCCGTGGTCGACGTCGAAACCTCCGGCCTCTCCCTCCAGCGGCACCACGTGCTGCAGGTCGGCGTCGTGGTCGTCGACGGCACTGGCACGGTGCTCGATCGCTGGAGCAGCCTGGTCGCACCGCGGTCACGGTGGTGGTTCCGCGTCGGGCCCACCAAGCTGCACGGCATCCACCGGCGCGACCTGCGCAGCGCGCCGCCCGCCTCACTGGCGATGGCCGAGCTGGCCCGTCGCCTCGAGGGGGCTCGATTCGTCGCGCACAACGCCGAGTTCGATCTGTCGTTCTTGCGCAAGGCCGCCACCCGCGCCGGGGTGGAGGTGCCGATGACCGATCCGCTGTGCACCTTGCGGCTGTCGCGCACCCTCGATCCCGAACGTCGTCTCTCGCATCGCCTGGCCGACCTCTGCGCCCGCTACGACATCCAGTTGATACGCCCGCACGATGCCCTGGCCGATGCCGATGCCACCGCTGCGGTGCTGCCCCACCTGCTGCAGGCGCACGGCATCGTCACGGTCGATCAGCTGCCGTCGCTGCCCGTGCGTTCGTAGCGC
>JBAVTH010000146.1:0-7801 GCA_049696035.1 Ilumatobacteraceae bacterium | reverse complement strand
GATGCCCAGCCGGTGCGCCGCCTCGGCGATCGAGCGATTGAGGTGGTACGGCAGGCACGAGAGGACGGCCTCGACGGCGCCGAGCTCGCTGTGCAGCACCGCCGGGTCGGCGATGTCGCAGACGCGCGTCTCGAACGACGCCGCCTGACGAGGCGCTCGCTGATCGATGCCGATCACCTCGAACCCGGCCTCGTCGAGGAAGGTGGCGGCCAACAGCCCGACCTTGCCCAGCCCCAACACCGCAACACTCCCGAACGACATCTCGCCAACCTCACGTCTTGGACCGGCAAGCGGTCACCGCCGGCAGGCAGGAGCGTAGTGCGGAGCCCGGCCGCACTCAGCCGACCAGCACCCGCAGCGCATCCGGCCGCAGCGTCAGCCCGACTTCACCGCCCTCGACGGCTGCCAACGAGGAGCCGTCGTTGGGGACCACCGCCTGCAGCTCGTGCTCGCCGACCAGCACGTGCACGTGGGTGGCGGCGCCGGCGAACACGACGTGCCGCACGCTCCCGCGCAGCATTCCCTCGGCGGGCTGTACGAGCTGCAGCCGCTCGGGGCGCACGAGCACGATGCACCCGCCCGTCACGCCACCGCTGTCCATGGCGACATGCGCACCCAACACCCTCACACCGCTGCCATCCGCGTCGGCGGGCAGCAGGTTGGCCAGGCCCAGGAAGTCGGCCACGTACTTGTTCGCCGGCTCGTCGTACACCTCACGCGGCGCCCCGACCTGCTCGATGCGGCCGGTGTTCATCACCGCCAGGCGGTCGCTCATGGTGAGCGCTTCCTCCTGATCGTGAGTGACGTAGACGAACGTGATGCCGACTTCACGGTGCAGCGAGCGCAGCTCGACCTGCAACACGCGGCGCAACTTGGCGTCGAGGGCTCCCAGCGGTTCGTCGAGCAGCAGCACCTTCGGGCGCAGGACCAGCGACCGGGCCAACGCGACCCGCTGCTGTTGGCCGCCCGACAGCTGATGAGGCTTGCGCGCCTCGTACCCGGTGAGGCGCACCAGCTCGAGCGCCTCCCCGACGCGCCGCCTGGTCTCGTCGCGCGTGCAGTCCTGGAAGCGCAACCCGAAGGCCACGTTGTCGGCGACCGACTTGTGGGGGAACAGCGCGTAGCTCTGGAACACGGTGTTCACCGGGCGCTGCTCGGGCGGTACGCCCTTCATGTCGACGCCATCGATCCGCACCGATCCGTGTTCGATGTCCTCGAAGCCGCCGAGCAGGCGCAGCGTGGTGGTCTTGCCGCAGCCCGAGGGGCCGAGCAGGGAGAAGAACTCACCCGATTCGATCACCAGGTCGATCGAGTCGAGCACGTGCTGATCGCCGTACCACTTCGACAGCTGCGCCAGCTCGATGTGGCCCCCACCGCTCGCTCGCTGCTCCCCCATTGGCGCGCTCCCACACGTTCCTGCGGCTGATTCACCGTTCAGGAAACGATAGCTCACCGTGATCGCGGGTGAACCCGACCGTCGACGGCACGCGGTGCCCGCGGATGACCATTGCCTCTGGCCTGCACTCGCCTGCCGAGGTACAAGCAGATCAGCGGGCAGTCGTCGTGGAAGGTTCGCGAGGTGCTCGCGGCGGTAGACGAGCATCGAGGAGGCGCTATGAACGCCGGCTCCTGGCAACCCGACCCGACACAACGGCACGAGCTCCGCTGGTGGGACGGCACTCAATGGTCCGGTCATGTCAGCGATCACGGGATCGCCGGAACGGACCCGTACGCCGCCTCCACCGTCGCATGGTCTCCGCCGGCGGTGACCTCCCCCGCCGTGACCTCCCCCGCCTCGACCGCTGTGCTCCCATCGACGCCCCCACCACAGCGACCACCGGGCGGGGTCGTCACCCGCAAGGCGGGTGTGATCGCCGCCGGCGCGCTGGCGGTGGTCGCACTCGGCGTGGGCGGAGTGCTGCTGTTCGGCGGCGACGACGAGGGCAAGGACACGGTCGGCTCCGCCGCCCAGCCAGTGACCACACCCCTGGCCACGGCGGCGACGACACCGGCCACCGCCACCACCGTCGCACCGGCGACCACGCCGGCGCCGACCACCGTGGCGCCGACCACCGTCCCGGCGACGACGGTTGCCCCGACGACCGTCGCCGCGACCGTCGCCGTCACGACCACCTTGCCCACCGCCTCTGCGGCCCAGCTCGTCGAGGCCATGCCCCAGGCGGACGATGTGCCGGCCAGCTGGTTCATCGCCAGTGAGCCGAACCCTGCACCGGTCGCCGCTTCCGGCCCGGGCGAGGGCTTCTGCGGTGGCCCCAACGCGATCGCACGTGCGCAGGCCGCCGGGGCCGCCACGGCGGCAGGCGGCCCTTCGTTCGACATCACCGACGGCGGCACCTTCGCCGTGGATGCCTACTCCTTCCCGACGGTCGAGGCCGCAGCCAACTTCATGCGGGCAACCGAGGCGCAGGTGACCGGGTGCGCGCAACCCGTGACGTACGACGCCCCCGAGGCCGAGGTGGACATGTTCGAGGACGGATTCGGCGATGACGCGCTGTGGACGTTCGTGGAACACCCGACGGCCACGTACGCCGTCACCAACGAGGCGGACGACCTGTTGCAGGTGTCGATGGACACCTCGGCCAGCACCAGCGCCGCCGGCGACGACTACTCGTTCATGATCGGCGAGCAGACGTGGTACGAACGCCATGGTCGGATCATGCTCGTCTTCGATCTCACGGGTTGGTGGGGCTTCAGCGGGTTCGGCGACGGGAGTCAGCCTGACTGGGCCTTCGAGCCGACTACGCAGGCGGCCGCCGACGCCGCCGCCGTGGTGCGAACCCAGATCGTGATGCGCCTCACGGACATGGGCGTGATGTGACGTCGCCGACCGCACCTCCGCGACGGCAGCGCGGTGGACGCGATCAGCTCAGACCCGCCACTTGGCGACCATCGCCAGCACGGCGGTGAGCACCAGCGCCGAGTCGACACAGAGCACCAGAAGGAACCGTCGCACCCGCGCGGGCCGACCACTGCGTGCGTCGGCGGCCATCCGGTCGCTGTCCGGGGCGAAGAAGACGACCCCGGTGAGACCTCCGACGACCACGACGGCCAACCCCACCCCGACGAAGCCGGACGACCATCGGTACACGCCATCGGAGTGCAGCAGGAGCAACACACCCGACAGAGCCAGCAGCGTGCCGGCGACGTTGTAGTAGCGGCGGGCCATGCGGCCCGTCGCCTCGTACCACGCCACAGCCTCCACTCCGCCTCGATGGGCGAACCACGGCGCCATGAAGAACTGGGTGAAGTTGCCCCCCAGCCACCCGGCCAGAGCAGCGAGGTGAACGACCAGCAGCACGTTGCGGTACATCGCCCGAACACTACTCGCGAGTGACCATCGCCTCTTCTGATGTCGACCGGCCGAGGCGTACAAGGGTGATGGCAGGCCCGGCCGTGGAAGTGCTCGCCGCAGGGCTGAGGACGGAGGGATCCCATGGACGTCGGTTCATGGCAGCAGGACCCGACTCATCGTCACGAGCTGCGTTGGTGGGACGGCACTCGGTGGACCGACCAGGTGGCCGACCGTGGTGCGAACGCGATCGATCCGATGCCGCTCCCCGGCTTGCCGACGATGCCACTCCCGGCCACAGCACCGCCGAGCGGTTGGACGACTCCGACGATGGCAGCACCCAACACCCCGCCACCGACTCCAGTCGCCGCCGCACCACGACCACTCACCGGGCAGCACTCGACTCGAGTGGTGATCGCCGCGGTCGCCGGCGCCGCGGTGCTCGGCATCGGCGGCATGCTGCTCCTCCGGGACGACCACACATCGCCGAGCATCGGCCAGGGCAGCACCGTGCTCACGACAGCCGGACCCGCGACCACGGGCGTGGCCGGCAACGCCACCATTCCGGCGACCGCGGTCGCCGTCACGACGACCGGAGCAGCGACCACCGTCGTGACGACCACGGTGGCGACGATGCCGGCCAACACGGTGGCGAGCACGCCGGCCACTGCACCGCCGGGGCAGGCCACCAACGACGTGCTGGTGGCGGCCATGCCCGGCAGGGACGAGGTTCCCGCCAATTGGGTGCGCTACTCCGAACCGGTGACCGACCTGGTTCCCGAGTCCGGCCCAGGGTACGGGTTCTGCGGCGGTGACGACGCAGTCGCGAGGGCGCTGGCGCTGGGCAGCACTGCCTTCATCGACGGCCCCACCTGGGACCTGGAGACGGGCGGGTGGTTCGGCGTGACCGCATACGCCTTCCCGACAGCGGATGCCGCCGCCGACTACCTCAACACCACGGAACAGTCGGCGAACGGCTGCATGACCGATCCCGTGCAGTACGACACCACCGAGACCGCACTCGACCTGTTCGACGAGAGCGTCTCGGACGACGTCGTCTGGCACGTGGCAGAGGGGAGCGCGGGCTTCCTCGAAACGACCACCGACGCCGACCAGCTCGTCCGGACGGTGGCCGACAGCTACGCGTCGGTCACCTACGGAGGCACCGACTACTTCGTGACGTTGAGCTACGACAACCGTTGGGAGCGCCATGGCCGCGTCGTGCTGGTCTACTGGCTGTACGGCACATGGGGTCACACCGGATGGAGCGAACCGGCCACCTGGGCGTATCAGCCCAACGACGACGATCTCGATGCCGCCGCCGCAACCATCCGCACGACGATCGTGCAGCGGCTGGCCGCAGCGGGTGCGCTCTGACCCCTCAGCGCAGCGTGTACTCGCTCGGGTCGACCTGCTTGGTGCGCTGCCAGTACTCCAACAGGGTGAACGGCCAGTTCTGCGACACGCGGCCGAGGTCGTTCTTGTACCAACTGCTGACCGAGCTCCAACCCCACGCCATCGCCCGGTTCTCGGCATCGACGCGCTCGTTGAACTCGTCGTGCACCGCGCGACGCACCTCCACCGATGACGCCGAGTTCGCCAACAACAGCTCCACCAGGTTCAGGATGTAGCGCACGCCGCACTCGCTGAAGTAGATGATGCTGCCGTTGATGACGATGTTGGTGTTGGGTCCGTAGAGGCAGAAGAAGTTCGGGAAGCCCGGCACGGCGACGCCGAGGTAGGCGCGCGCGTCGCCCGCCCACTGCTCGTGCAGGTCGATGCCGTCACGGCCTTTCACCGTCATGGGGGTGAGGAACTTGGAGGCCTCGTAGCCGGTGCCGTACAGCAGGACATCCGCCTCGTGCACGGTGCCGTCCACCATCTCGATGCCTGTCGGCACGATGCGGGCGATGCGCTCCGTGACCAGGTGCACGTTGGGCCGTTTCAGGGTTCGCGCCCACACGCCGTTGTCGCGCACCATTCGCTTGGCGCCCACCGGGTAGTTCGGTACCACCTTCCCGAGCAGATCGGGGCGATCGCCGAACTCGGCCTTGAAGTACTCCACGAGCATCTGCCGCCCGAACTCGCTCATCATGTTGACCGAACTGCCATCGCTCTCCCACGTTGGGTCGACGCGCACGGTGTCGAGCGTGCCGTCGCCCATCCGCCAGAAGATGGAGAAGCGATTGAACTCGCTGTAGCTGGGCACGTGTCCGTAGAGCCACGTCAGCCCGTCGGGCACCGTCTCGTGGTACTCCGGGGTCGGTGCCAGCCATGGCGCGGTGCGCTGGGTGATCACGAGATCTGCGGCCTGTTCGGCAACGTGGGGCAGGAACTGCAGGGCGCTGGCACCGGTGCCGATGCACACGACGCGCTTGCCCACCAACGAGAGATCGTGCCGCCACTGTGCGGAGTGCATCGTCTCGCCGGTGAAGGAGCCGAAGCCCTCGATCTCGGTGGGGAACTTCGGTCGGTTGAGCTGGCCGACGGCGCTGATCACGATGTTGGCCGTGAGCTGGTGCTCGTTGCCGGCGTCGTCGGCATAGGTCACCGTCCACAACTGCTGGCGGTCGTCCCAGACCGACCGTTGCACGGCGCAGCCGAACTGCACATGACGGCGGACGTCGAATGCGTCGGCACAGTCGCGGAAGTAGCCGTGCAACACGTCCTGCGAGCTGTAGTGGAACGGCCAGTCGTGGCGCTGCGCGAACGAGTAGCTGTAGTTGTGGTTCGGGTTGTCGACCCGGCACCCCGGATAGGCAGCTTCATACCAGGTGCCCCCGACGTCGGCGTTCTTGTCGAGGATGGTGAACGGGACCCCTGCCTGCTGCAACCGATGGCCAGCCAGGATCCCCGACATGCCGGCGCCGATGATCAGCACTTTCACGTCGACGCCTGGTGCCAGCTCGCCGGCACGCCACGTGGGCGCCCGGCGATCCTCGCCTCGATAGGCCAGCTCCTCCTCCAGCAGGGGCAGGTAGTCGGCCATCCCTGCCCCGCCGACGGTGTGCTCCATCATCTGCAGCAGATCGGCGTCGCCGGGCACCGGCGCGGGCATGCAGCCGGCGTCGCGGTAGCGGATCAGGGCATCGACTGCGAGCGATCGGATCTCTTGCTGCTGTTGCTCGGAGTAGCCGCTGAACGGCATGCTGAGCATCAGCGGGTCGGGGCGGAGATCGGCGCGCAGGAGCGACAGATCGCCGGTGAGGTAGGCGATCGCCGGCAGCAAGGGCGCCAGCTCGGCCTGTTGCACAACGGCGGCTATCTGCGCATCCGTTTCGGTGATCGGCGCGACGCCCATGACGAACGGGCTGGGCGAGGAGGCGGCATCGACGTTGGCCATCGAGTTCCTCTCAGGCTTCCGAAACGCCCTTGGGCGCCCTCTGGCTCATGAACCCGAACATGTACCCGGCGACGCGGCGCATCTGGATCTCCTCGGCGCCTTCGGTGATGCGATACCTGCGGTGGTGCCGGTAGATGTGCTCGAACGGCTTGTGCCGTGAGTAGCCCAGCCCGCCGTGCACCTGCATCGCCCGGTCGGCCGCGTCGCAGCACAACCGGTTCGCCCAGTAGTTGCACATGCTCACCTTGTCGCTCTGGCTGAACGCGCCGTCGCGGTCCATGTGCCACGCAGTCTTGTGGATCAGCGCACGGAGCATCTCGCACTGCGTCTGCAGCTCGACCAGCGGGAACTGGATGGCCTGGTTGCTGGCCAGCGGCTTGCCGAACGGCTTGCGCTCCTGCGCGTACTTCACCGACTCGTCGATGCAGAACTGGGCGGCGCCCAGCGACGACGCGGCCTGGCGGATGCGGTTCTCGTTGAAGAAGTGCTGCACCACGCCGAGCCCCTTGCCCTCACCGCCGAAGATCGCACTGTGCGGCACTCGCACGTCGGTGAGGCGGATGTGAGCGTGGTCGGTGGGCATGTTGAACGTCCACAGGTACTCCAACACCTCGAAGCCCGGGCTCTGCGTCGGCACGAGGAACGCGGTGATGCCGCTCCCGTCACCGGCCTTGCCACTGGTGCGCGCCATGATCATGTCGTACTGGGCGTGGTGGATGCCGGTGTTCCAGGTCTTCTCGCCGTTGATGATCCACTCGTCGCCGTCGCGCACCGCGGTGGTCTCCATGTGGGTGGCATCGCTGCCGTGGTTCGGCTCGGTGATGCCGAACGCAAAGCCGCGGGTACCCTCGGCCAACGGCGTGATCCAGTCGGCCTTCTGCTCCGCGGTGCCG
This sequence comes from Ilumatobacteraceae bacterium, assembly GCA_049696035.1. Classification (GTDB taxonomy): domain Bacteria; phylum Actinomycetota; class Acidimicrobiia; order Acidimicrobiales; family Ilumatobacteraceae; genus UBA668. The sequence goes on along the minus strand of JBAVTH010000146.1, from coordinate 255 downwards.
TGGGCGATCATCAGCAGCAGGCCGACGTTGTTGCCGACGATGCTGTGCTCGTTCTGCAGGTCGTTGTGCAGGCCGAGGCCTTTCCTGGCGAGGTGCTCTCGGATGACGGCCATGCCGAGGTTGGTGCCGTTGCGGCCGCCGAACTCCTCCGCCAGCGGGTAGCGGTAGAACCCGGCCTCGTCGGCCAACCGCTTGGCACGGTGCAGCAGCGCCTCCCACTCGCCGTTGGGGAGGCCGCCACGCTCCCAGTCGGTG
>JBAVTH010000145.1:0-2017 GCA_049696035.1 Ilumatobacteraceae bacterium | reverse complement strand
GACGGCCATCGACGGGTTCGAGGTAGCGAGCTTGGGCATACCTGACCCTCCCGTCGAGATCGAGCGCGGGAAGCACAGCGGCGGTTCCTCCTCGCGGAAGCCCGGCTGCGCGTCGAAGAACCGAGGGCCCGGGGTCGGCGCCGACGCGGTTCGTCCTGAGTGCCTCAGGCGCGAGTCCTCGTTCGTTGACGAGGTAGTCGAGGACCTTGCGGCCGGCGGGTTGCCAGAGGATGCGCTCGCAGGCGGCGACGTACTCGAGCAAGGCAGCGTCGGGCTCCATCCGGTTTTCGCCTGGCGTCGGAATCCGCGATGGAAGCGGTCGCGAGCGACTGATCTCGGGCGCGCTCCCTGCGCGGTGTTCGAGTTCGGCGAGCGCGTCGGCGATGGTGCCGCCTCGGGCGACGAGGAGTGCGTCGATGGCGGTGCCCCCGTGCCCACCGGACCAGCACTTCCATCGTTGGACCCCGCGTCGGTCGACGAACATCGTGATCGAGGGGTGTTGGTCGTCGTGCCCGGCGTCGATGCAACGCCACCGGGCGCTCGACCCGAGCCTTGTCGCCGGTGCAGGCGAGAGCTCGTCGAGCAACGCTGCGAGGTCGGTCCGGCGGAGGAGATCGTCGCGGTCGATCATCGCCGGGCCTCATGCCGTCATCGCCGCGTCGGTGTCGACGAGGCGTCGTTCGTGGTGGCCGACGACGTGCTGGACAACGGTGGCGCGGTTGGCGACGAGCCACAGCGCGCGGCCTTTGACGAGTCGCGTGATGAGGGTCGTCTCGACGTCGGTGAGGTGCAGGAGTTGCCGGGCGTCGTCGACCTGGTCGGGTGCCTGGCGGAACACGACACGGGTCTGCACATCGGCGAGAAGGCCGGTCGCAATCTTGGCGGCTGCGGTGCCGTCGTCTGCTTGTGAGCGCAGGTCCGAAAGCCGGTGGCAGATGAGCAGGTTCCAGATGCCGTAGAGCCGGCAGAGCTTGAGGCGGGCCTGGAGGTGTTTGGCGGCTCGTTCGGTGGCGAGCATCGCCCACACTTCGTCGTCGACGAGGATGCCGCGCCGTCCCTGTCGGTGTAGGTCGCCCATGACGGTCTGCAGCCACGCGGTGGCTGCCATCTGGACGAGTGGAAGGGCTTCAGTGTTGCCGAACACCGCGGACAGGTCGAGCACGATCCCCGGGCCCGTTTCCAAGTCGACGTGGACGGTGGTCGGGCCGTCGAACATGCCGCGCAGTGTCCGCTCGAGCAGCTTCCCGAGTCCCAGGCGGAGATGCGTGCGTGCGTCGCCGAGGTCGTCGACGGAGATGAACGCAAGGTCGCGTCGTCCGGTGAGCGTCTCGGGCAAGTCGCCGAGCAGCCGAGCGAGATCGATGAGCGTCGCACCGGGAGCGACGTCGCCCAGGTGCTCGACAGCGAGGGTGAGCAGTGTCTCTTCGACGGCGGTGAGATCGCGGCGGAGCACGACGCCGAGCAGACCGACCATAAGGGTTTGCCGGTTGAGCAGCGACAGGGCGGGGTCGCCGGGGCCGACGTCGAGCGGGTTCACTCTGTCGTGGCCGCCAGGTGCGAGACGCACCACGGCGAGGCCGAGCCCCGTGCCTATGGCTCCGTACTCGCCCTTGGGATCGGAGATGGCGATGAATCGACGCCGGCCGTAGTAGCCGACTTGTCGCCACAGGATCGTCTTTGCCGTGGCCGACTTGCCGAAGCCCGGTTCGCCGACGATGAGCATGTTGGAGTTGGTGAGGGTCGCGCCGCCGAGATCGCGTCCGTAGAGCTCGAACGGGTCGAAGAACCAGCCGGACCCGCCGGCGGTGACGTTCACGCCGAGGAACGGGCCGCGCTCGCCGGCGTTGTGTCCGCCGTGGAACGGGTAGATCGAAGCGAGGTTGGCGGTGGTGCCCCGGTGTCTGCCGACGCGTAGTCCGGTCCCCAACATCGAGGCAATCGACGGCGAGGGTGTCGCTGTGTGTTCCGGGCGCTTCATTGCCCGATCCTCCGTGCGACGCTTCGTCCGAGTGGGAGC
>JBAVTH010000144.1:0-1517 GCA_049696035.1 Ilumatobacteraceae bacterium | reverse complement strand
CGGTGGCGGCACGCACCAGGTGTCGAATGACGCGCGAATTCGATCGGCTGCGGTCGGGGTTCATGGCATTGATGATCGTACCCCCCGGGGTATAGCCACTAGGGCCCTAGGTCACCGGCGAGTCGTTGTGACGAACGGCTCAGCCGAGGACTGGTGGTGGAGAACTGCAACGCGAGCGCGACGATGGGCGGACTCCGATTGGAGCCCGCCCACCGACATGAACGAGGTCAGGCGGCCTTGCGGGCCACTCGGCGCGGTGCCATGCGGGTGGCGGTTGACTTCGCCGGCATGTGCATCATCGACTTCGGTGCCGTGGGTGACGGCACTGCGTCGACCTTGGCGACCATCGGGTCCATCGCCTTCATCATCTTGCGGACGAACATCGTCTGCTCCTCGACGAAGCGCTTGCGGAACTTCAGCTGGTTGTCGACCAGCTCGCTCACCGTCGGCAGCTTCGCCATGAACGACGGCCGCTCGGGCACGAACCGTGCCATCGAATCGGCCATCTCGCCCGTGTACCGCACCAGCGGCTCTTCGACGCGCTTGGCAAGCGTGAAGTACTCGTCCTGCATTCTCTTCAGGGTTGTCATTGTGGTTGTCATGATCGTGACCGTCCTCTGGGCCACTCCGGGCCCAACTCCATACTCCACCCGAGTGCGTGCTTTTGCAAGCAGAGTGCTAGTGACAGTTGGCGCATCGTCACGGCCGGAGCGTCATCGCACCGGCGGCGGCTCAGCGACCACGGTGTTGCGGCCGCGCGACTTCGCCCGGTACAGCAGGGCGTCCGTGTGGCGGCGCAGCTGGGAGACGGTTGCCCCCGGCCAATAGACGCTGACGCCGCTGCTGATGGTGACCTCGATGCCGGCGGGTGTGCCGGTGGCCACCGCGATGCGCAACCGCTCGGCGACCTTCTCCGCCTCGGCAAGCCCTGCGCGGCGCAGCAGCACGGCGAACTCTTCGCCGCCGATGCGGCCGATGACATCGCCGGGTCGGGCATGGAGGCGAAGGATCTGTGCGAGCCCGAGCAGCACCTGGTCGCCGGCGAGGTGACCGTGGACGTCGTTGACGTCCTTGAAGCGGTCCACGTCGATGAGCAGCAGCGCGAAGGCTTGCCCAGTTCCGTTCGATTCCACTTCGGCCTTCAGCACGTCGTGGAACGCCCGGTGGTTGAGGCACTGCGTCAGTCCATCGACGGAGGAAACCACCTCCAGGTTGTCGGCGCGCACCTCTTGCGCCATCGCGTACTGCAGCGTGGCCCGGCGCACCAACATGATCGGGGCGACGGTGGACAGCAGCACACCGGCCCGCATGGCCACCACCCACCCCGGAGCCGGCGGCCCGGCGATCCAGAGGAAGAGGAACCCACCGCCGAGTGGCACCAGGTGCCACGCCGCGTCGCGTGGAGTGAAGGCGGCGGCGGCGAGCGCGGCCGGTGGGATCAGGGCCAGCGACAGGGGGCTGTTGAGCCCACCGTCGAGATGGATTCCCCACAGGAACACCGGAGCGATGAGCAGGCC
>JBAVTH010000143.1:0-2267 GCA_049696035.1 Ilumatobacteraceae bacterium | reverse complement strand
GCTGCTCGCCGGCTGCGGTGACGACGGCGAGCAGGCTGCCGCCATCACGTCCACGGTCCGCGCCACCACCACCGTGCGGGCCACCACCACGACACGGCCGAGCACCACCACGAGCACCACCACCACGCTGGCGCCCACCACCACGTCCACCACGACCACCACCATCCCGGCCACCACCACCTCCGAAACGCTGCCCGTGCCGGCGGCCGCGCCCGCGCCGCGCGCCAAGGAGCCGATCGTCGAGCTGGGCACGCTGGAGATGCCGTCGCTGGGTGTCAGCAAACCGCTCCTGGAAGGCGTCAGCCTCACGGTGCTCGACAACGGCCCCGGCCACTGGCCGGGCACCGCCATGCCGGGCCACGTGGGCAATGTGGTCATCGGCGGCCACCGCACGAGCCACGACAAGCCCTTCCGCCACATCGACGAGCTCGTCCCCGGCGACGAGGTCATCCTCACCACTGCCGAAGGTCGCTTCGTCTACAAGGTCACCTCCACCGAAGTCGTCTACCCCGACGCCATCTGGATCATCGACCAGACCGAGGCCTTCACCGCCACCCTGTTCGCCTGCCACCCAGTGGGCTCCACCAAGCAGCGGCTCGTCGTGCACCTCGAGCTCTCCACCGGCTGAGCGCCACCACCGACGCTCCGAGGCCCGGCAACCACTCCTCGGCTCAGGGTTGCACCGAAATCGAACTGACCGGACCGAGGCCGCGCCAGCACCGGCTCGCCGCGCGGCGTGCGATCCGACCCGCACCGATCCGACCCCAGACGCGCCCGTGACCGGCGGGAGGGCCGGCCACGGGTCGCCTCAGTGGGAACCAAGGTATGAGTTGGCCGCTCCCGCGGCCAGAACGGTCAGCTGGCGATCCGCCGGCGGCTGAGCAGCAGTGCTGCACCGAAGCAGGCGAGGCCGCTGGCGAGGGCCAGCAGCGGAACCGGGCTGCTGCCACCGGTGGCCGGCAGTTGACCGCGATCGGGCTCGACGGCAGTCGTCGTCGGTGCCTCCTGGTTGACCTCGCTCACCGGCACGCCCACCTTCGCCGACAGGTCGCACACCGTGCCGGCGATCGCCGGCAGGCAGCTCAAGTCGGTGGCAGCAGCTTCTGTCGTCGTCCGCTGCGATTCCGGCCTCGACTGCGTCGCCACCGGACCGTACGTGCCCAGCACCTTCGCCTGGTTGAGGATGGAGGTGCCCGACGGCACGTTGGTGTCGACCTTGACCACCAAGGTGATCATCTTGGTGAGCCCGCCCACCGGCAGCGCCGATGTCATCGTGCACACCACCAGCTGCGGCCGGGTCGATTCCGCCAGGGCGCAGATGCCGCCGTTGTCGGCGACACTGACGGAGACGAACGAGACCTGGCTGGGCAAACGGTCGCTGATGACCACCGGATCGAGCGTGAGCCCGCCGGTGTTGGTGGCCTGCAGCGTGTAGGTGATCTGCCCGCCGGCCAGCACCGTCGTGGTGAGGCTCTGCTTGTTGATCTGCACGGCTGCGTAGCCGTTGGTGACCACCACGCTGATCGTCTCACCGAGGTTGCCGGAGAGCTTCAGCTGATCGGGAGAGATGGTGCTGGTGCTTGCGGTACCGGCGTTGATCTCCTCGACCTTGTAGCTGATGCCGGCCGGATCCAGGGTGGAGGGCAGTGCGATCGTCTTCGGCACACCGGCGTTGAGGTCGAAGGTGAGCTCCTCGGTGTACTCGGCACCGACGAGGCGCGACACCCGAATGGTGTACGTCTCACCCGTGGGCGGCTGGCCGACGAGCACCTTGTCGAACACCACGTTGCGAGTGCAGACGCCCTCGGCGGCGGGTGCCGTGGTGATCTGCGTGCCGTTGAAGTTCAGCGTCAATGGCGCCGACGTGCTGGCGACCTGCGTGGAACCACCGGCGGGGACCGTGGCGCTGCCACCGTTCCACGTCACCTGCACCGGAACCGCTTCGGTGTTGGTGATCGTGTACCAGTAGAGCGACACTTCGTCGCTGGTGTCGATGGTGTTGCACACCGCCGCCACGTTGAACTTCGGGTCGCAGGCGATCGTGCCGGTGATGGCGGGCTGTGCCACACCGTCGATCGACAGCGGGATGCTGAAGGCACCGTCGCCCAGGGCGTTGATCACAGCCGTCGCCGTCTGGCCGGGCTGAACGACGTAGGCGACGTTGTTCACCGTGAACGTGACGGACACGTCGTCGCCCAGGTTCTCCAACAGCACCGACACGGTGCCGTCGAACGCCGAGCACTCCTGCGAGACGGTGACCTTCGGCG
>JBAVTH010000142.1:0-3046 GCA_049696035.1 Ilumatobacteraceae bacterium | reverse complement strand
CGCTCGCCGAGCCGTTCCCCGGCTGGATCCGCGGCTTCCGGATGGCCGAGCCGGTCATCCTCAGCTACGCCCGCGGCCTGCTCAGCGAGTTCCCCGGCGTGCCCGAAGGTACGGTCGACGTGATCCCCGTCGACATCGTCGTCTCCGCGATCATCACCGTGGCCGCGGTCGGCCCCGAGCGCGCCGCACCGATCACCCAGGTGGCCAGCGGCGGCATCAACCCGCTGAAGTACAAGCTGCTCGTCGACAACGTGCGCGCCTGGTTCACCGAGCACCCGCTGTACGACGCGGAGGGTCAGCCGATCCTGGTGCCTGAGTGGCAGTTCCCCGCCCGCGGCCGCGTGAAGGAACAGCTGGAGCGCGCACAGAGCATCATCGGCAAGACCGAGCGCGTGCTGCAGGCGCTGCCCCTGCGCGGCAAGCAGGCCGCATGGGCAGCGAACCTGGAGGAGAAGAAGGCCGAGATCGACCGCGCGTACGAGTACGTGCAGCTGTACGGCCTGTACACCGAGTGCGAGGCCATCTACCAGGTCGACAAGCTGATCGCGATGTGGGACACGCTGGATGCCACCGACCAGGCCGCGTTCAACTTCGACCCGCGCAGCGTCGATTGGCCGACGTACATCAGCACCATCCACCTGCCCTCGATCGTGCACCACTCGCGTGCGAAGGTCACGCCCGGGAAGAACAAGAACGACCGCACGGCCCGTCTGCGCAAGAGCATCCTCTCCCCCGACCGCCATGTCGCTGCCTTCGACCTGGAGAACACGCTCATCGCCAGCAACGTGGTCGAGAGCTACTCGTGGCTGGCCACCCGCCGCCTGAACACACCCGAGCGCATCCGTTACGTGCTGCGCACGCTGGCCGAGGCGCCCACGCTCAGCCGCATCGACCGCAAGGACCGCAGCGACTTCCTGCGCTTCTTCTACCGCCGCTACGAGGACGCCCCTGTCGACCAGATCGCCGAGGACTCGAAGGAGCTGCTCAGCCAGTTGATCCTGGCCAAGTCGTTCCCCGCCGGTCTGCGCCGAGTGCGCGAGCACCGGGCGTTGGGCCACAAGACGATCCTCATCACCGGTGCCCTCGACTTCGCCGTCGAGGGCCTGCGGCCGTTGTTCGACGAGATCGTCGCGGCCAAGCTCACCGTCCGCCCCGACGGCACCTACAGCGGCAACATGGCCGTGGTGCCGCCCACGGGCGAGACCCGCGCCGAGATCCTCGCCGACTACTGCGCCAGCGAGGGCCTGCGCCTGGAAGACAGCATCGCCTACGCCGACAGCACCAGCGACCTGCCGATGCTGGAGTGCGTGGGTTTCCCCGTCGCCGTGAACCCCGAGACCCGTCTGGCCGCCATCGCCCGCAAGCGCGGCTGGCTGGTGGAGGACTGGGCGAAGGCCAGCGGCGCCCCCAAGATGCTGCTGCCGCTGGGCCCGATGCTCGCCGAACGCGAGCGCCGCAAGCAGTTCGGTCAGGCCGCCCGCGGGTCGCGCAGCGCGCAGTTCGAGTCGTTCAGTGGGACGTCTCGCGGATGAGCCGCCTCGTCTTCTCCCGCAAGCCCGGCCGCTTCGCGATGGCTCGACTCGCGGGCGCGATCATGCCCGGCGCCGGTGCGTCCGTCGGCCCGCTCGACCTCGAAGCCGACGAGCTGCTGCCCTTGCCCACGCCCGAGTGGGTGCGCCTGCGCACTCGACTGGCCGGCATCTGCGGCAGCGACCTGTCGATGATCGACGGCACCGCCTCGGCCTACTTCGACCCACTGGTCAGCTACCCGTTCACGCCCGGCCACGAGGTCGTCGCCGACGTCGTCGGCAGCGACGGCGAATCGGCCAGACGCGTCGTGCTCGTGCCCGTGCTCTCCTGCGTCACCCGCGGCATCTCGCCGGCGTGCCCAGCCTGCACTGCCGGCCACATCAACCTGTGCGAGCGAATCGCCTACGGCCACCTCGAGCCCGGTCTGCAGAGCGGGTTCTGCACCGACACCGGCGGCGGCTGGGCGCACGAGATGGTCGCTCACCCCAGCCAGTTGGTCGACGTGCCCGCCGACCTCAGCGACGAAGCCGCAGTCCTCATCGAGCCCACCGCCTGCGCCGTGCACGCCGCTGCCCGTTACACGGGTAGGGAAACGGTCATCATCGGCGCCGGCACGCTCGGCCTGCTCACGCTCGCCGCGATCACGGCCACGCACCCCGACCGCAAGGCGCCCATCGTCGTCACTGCCCGCTACGCCGAGCAGAAGCGGCTGGCGAAGGAGCTCGGCGCCGACGTCGTGTGCACCAGCGACGAGATGCCCCGCTACGTGCGCTCGGCCACCAAGTCGCTGATGATCGGCGACCAGCTCACCTGCGGCGCGCCGCACGTCATCGACTGCGTCGGCAGCAGCGAGTCGCTGCAGCAGGCGTTGCGCGTCGTCGCCCCCGGCGGCGAGGTGCAGGTGGTCGGCATGCCCTCGAACGTGTCGCTGGAGCTCACCTCGCTGTGGCACCGCGAGACGGCGATCCGTGGCTGCTACGCCTACGACCACGCCGACTTCCACACGGCCATCGACGTGATCCGACACCACGACCTGGCTCGCCTGGTCTCGGCCACCTATGCCCTGAAGGACTACACCGACGCGATCGCCCATGCGGCCGCGGCCGGTCGACGCGGCGCCGTGAAGGTCGCCTTCGATTTGAGAGGTTCCTGAAATGCCCCGTCCCGGATTCGTCCTCGAAGTGGACCGCTCGACGCCATCGATCATGTTCTGGCGCGGCGAGAACTTCAGCCTGGAGAAGCTGCCCGCCGGCCGCAGCCGGGTGATCTACCCGCCCGAGCCGCTCGACGCGATCAAGGACATCGACGGCGCCATCCGTCATGCCCTGCTGAACCCGCACGACCAGGACCCGCTGCCCACCCAGCTGTTCCCCGGCATGAAGCTGACCATCGCATTCGACGACGTCAGCCTGCCGCTGCCGAAGATGCAGCGCCCCGACACGCGCCAACGCGTGATCGAGGCGGTACTCGATCTCGCGGCCGAGGCCGGCGTCGACGACGTGCACCTGATCGCCGC
>JBAVTH010000141.1:0-12142 GCA_049696035.1 Ilumatobacteraceae bacterium | reverse complement strand
CGACGCTGCTCGCCACCAGTAGTCGGCCGTCGGCGGGGATGCGGTCGCCGGCCTCGACGAGCACGATGTCGCCCGGCACCAGCTCGTCGGTCGCGATGTTTGCCAGGCGTCCGTCGCGACGGACCCGCGCGTGCGACACGAGCATGTCGCGCAGCGCATCGAGGGACCGCTCGGCCCGATTCTCCTGGACGAAGCCGATGATGGCGTTGAACAGCACCACGGCCAACACCACGAGCGGCGTCTTCAGCTCGCCGGACACGACGAACGCAACGACGGCGGCCCCGATCAGGATCAGGATGAGCAGGTCGCTGAACTGGGCGAGCAGCCGACGCCAGGCGGGCGTGCGCTCGGCCGCGGCGAGTTCGTTCGGGCCGTGCTCGGCGAGCCGAGCCTTCGCCTCGCCGTCGCTGAGACCGCGGGCGGGGTCGACCTCGAGGCGAGCAGCGATCTCGCCGGCGTGATGGCGGTAGGCGGGTGCAGCGGCGCTGCGGCCGGGTGGTGCGGGAACGGTGAGCAACAGAGACCCTTCGGACACATGTCGAGTGACTGGACCGAAGGTCTTTCCCAACCCCTTGCGGGGCCACCGTTGCCGGGCGTGAGCCGTGATGACGACAACGATGTGGAGGGATACTCCCCTTCGCCTCGAATGGTAGAGGAGAGGCGCTGGCAGGGCAACGCGGGCAGCAAGATTTCTGATAGTGATCGCTTCGGATATCGCTGGACGGAATCGTGGGGCGCGCAACCGTGGCTCCACAGCAGCCCACGTCGCGTGCTGTGGCAGCACCGTTGCGGTCGCGCGCGTCGCTGCGGGTGCCGCGCCTGTCGGCTCGGTACGCTCGGGGCCGCATGACCACGCCACTGCACCCCAACGTGGTTCGAGTCGTCGAGGCCGCCGCCGCCCGCGGCCTCACCATCGAGCCGCGCAGCTTCCCTGAGGGCACCAAGACGGCGATCGACGCCGCGAATGCAATCGGTGTGCATGTCGGCCAGATCGTGAAGAGCCTGATCTTCGGTGTCGACGGCCAGGTCGTGCTCGCCTACGTCAGCGGCGCCAACCAGCTCGACGAGAAGAAGCTCGCGGCTGCCGCGGGCGGCGCGAAGTGCTCCCGGGTCGACGCCGACGCCGTGCGCGAGGCCACCGGCTTCCCGATCGGCGGCGTCCCGCCCTTCGGCCACCGCACCCACCTGCAGGTGTTCATCGATCCGGATCTGCTGCAGTACGGCGAGGTGTGGGCCGCCGCCGGCACCTGGACCGACGTGTTCGGCATCGAACCGCACAAGCTGGTGGAGGCCAGCGAAGGCCTCGTCACCGACTTGAAGCGCGGCTGAGCGTCCGGCCCCTCCGGGTGAAGGCTCGCCGATGGAAGCGAGCACCGACGCTCAGTAGTCTCCGCGCATGGCATTCGACCTCGACCTCCGTCTCGACCTCGACGGCACTCCCGCTCGGCACGAGCTGTATCGACAGCGGTTGGCGAACACTCGGGGATTCATGTCGTCGCTCGACGTCCCGGTCATGCTGGTGCGCGATCCGTTCAACGTCCGGTACATCACCGGAGCAACGAACATGACGGTCTTCAACCTCATCGTTCCTGCGCGGTACTTGCTGGTGTTCGCCGATGGGCCGGTGATCCTGTTCGACTATCTCGGCGGTGAACATCTGTCGGTGGGTTTGCCCACCATCGATGAGGTGCGGATCGCACGCGGCCTGAGCCATGTGAGCAGCAACGGCTTCACTGCCGCCGAATCTGCGGCCATGGCCGGGGAGATCGCGTCGCTCGTTCGGGAACACTGCGGTGGAATCGGGGCGCTGGCTGTCGACAGCTTCCCGTTCGCTGCGGTGGATGCACTGCGTGCAGAGGGCTTCGACATCACGGACGCCGACGTGTTGATGAGCCGAACGCGGCGCGTGAAGCTGCCGCTCGAGATTGCCTACATGCGCGAGGCGATGCGCCGGACTGTGGTTGCAGTCCGGCAGATGGAGGCTGAGCTCTGTCCTGGGATGACGGAGAACGAGGTCTGGAGCCGCTTCGTCGGTGCGCTCGTCGCGGGGCACGGGGAGGTCGTGTCGACTCGCCTGCTCGAGAGCGGCCCGAACACGTTCCCCTACTTTCAGGAGTGCGGTACCCGTGTGATCGAGGACGGCGATCTGGTGTGCCTCGACACCGACGCGATTGCGTTCGAGAGTTGTTCGGTCGACTTCTCCCGAACCTTCCTCGCGGGCGACGGTCCGGGTCGTCCGACGCAGCGCGAGCTCTATCGGCGCGCACACGAACAACTGCTGCACAACGTCTCCCTCATTGGTCCGGGCGTGCACTTCGAGGAGGTGGCTCGCAACGCGTGGCCGGTTCCGGAGGAACACCGGTCGAGTCGCTACTACTGCATCGGCCATGGCCTCGGCATGATCGGCGAGTACCCCAATCTCCCGTTCCATACGCCAGGGGTGCCGTACCCGCTGGACGACGTCTTCGAGCCGGGCATGGTCTTCTGTGTGGAGAGCTACGTCGGCTCGGCCGCGAGCGGTGAGGGCGTGAAGTTGGAGGACCAGTTGTTGGTCACCGAGACCGGCGTCGAGATCATGAACGACTACCCGTTCGAGGAACGGCTCCTGTCGCTCTAGCACTTCGTCGGGAAGCGACCTCCCTGGCTCGCGGCCACGACTGAGGTTCGGTTCACCAGTTCATCTCCGGAGGAACGACGTCGCGTCGACGTCGGCGAGCTCGGCGAGGCGGGCGGTGATCATCGCCCGCAGCAACGAGTGGTCGATCTCCCAGTCGAGGGGGATGCGCACCGTGTGCTTGTTGGTCACGTAGTTGCGCAGCTCGTCGGCCAGGCCGGCCAGCACGTCGCCACTGAACGGGTTGAGCAGGAGATGGCGGGCGGCCGCGGACAGGCCGATCACATACTGGCCGTCGGTGCGCAGCATCGGATGGTTCCATGCGATGACCGGCTCGAGGTCGGGGAAGTCGGCGGTGAGCGCGCGGAACACTGCACGAGCGGCCGCGGCGGGCGCCGCGTCGAGGCTGTCGAAGTAGTCCTCCGGGGTGGTGAATCGCCGCGACGTCGGCGAGTTGCGGAAGTACATCACCAGCGCGTTGGCGTGGGTGCGGCTGAAGGCGTGGTTCTCGCGTAGGTAGGCGATCTGCTCCGGGTACTTCGCCTCGCCGAGCTCGGCCAGCCGTTCGAGCCACATCGAGATCGGGCCGCCGTGCTGCCGCTCGATGGCGGGGAAGTATCGCTCGCGATCGCCACGGCTGTCGGACACGCGGCGATCGTACTCCTGCTCCGGTGACGCGAAGCTCAGGGCCGCAAGACGAGCGAGTGCCCGTCGTCGAGATCTTCGCGGCGCAGCGTCAGCGTCGGCACGCCCGGCATGGAGTAGTAGTCGAGCGCTATGCGCACCGATGCTGGGCTGGCCTCCTGGATGCACACGATCTGCCAGTCGGGCAGTGCCTCGGAGCGGTAGTGCCAGTGGGCCGCCAGGCTCGCCAGACCGTCATCGAGCACGAGCTGCACGGCCTCGTCGCGGGTGTCGTACCGCCCGAGTTCTCCGCCGAACACCGCGAGAGCGCGCCAGGTACCGTCGTGCTCCACGACATGCCCGCACAACTCGTCGTCCTCCGTGCGCCGGATCTCGATCATCCGCCCATGTTGGCGCAAGGGTGGGGCTGCGTCGAACGCATTCCACGCGATGCCTACGATTCGCTCATGCCCTCGCCACGGATCCGCACCGTCATCCTCAACGCACCCGAGCCGGCCCCGGTGGTCGCCTTCTGGTCGGGGTTTCTCGAGGCCTCCGCTCGCGAGGCAGACCCTGAGGCCGGCATCGTGTGGCTGGAACCGAGCGAGCCGGGCGGCATCGCCCTCGGGGTGCAGACGGTGGATCACGCGTTGCAGCCGGCCAGCCAGGTTCACCTGGACATCGAAGTGGCGGACCTTGCCGTGAGCACCGCTCGCATCGAGGAGCTCGGCGGCTCGCTGCAGAAGATCAACCGGCTGGACAACGGGTTCGAGTGGCGCGTGATGCGCGACCCCGCTGGCCACGAGTTCTGCATCTTCATGGAGTGAGCCGACGGACCCTGGCGTGCCCGTGGCCGCAGAGCGGCAGCGGTGCCGGCTCAGTCCTCGCTGCGCCAGGTGGCTGGGTCGAGGCCCAACTGGTGGAAGCGCTTGACGATCCACACCGGCACTTCCATTGGCACGCCCGCCTTGATGCCGGCGATCTGCTCACCGTCTTCTGCCCAGATGTGGCAGGTGTTGAGGTTCATCGCCATTGCCCGCATGCGGGCTTCGGGCGTGGAGAAGTCGTCGCCGCGGCCACCGTCGTCGCTCTTGCGTGCGGCCAGGATGCGGAACGACCACATCGATTGGACCGCCACCGGCGCCATCGCCTGCAGGAGGGCAGTGGTGTGGGTGCAGCCTCGCGGCCCCCCGAACAGCTCGCGCACCTTGTGCGTGAAGCCGCGGGCGATCGAGAGGCCGACGAGGTTCTGGTAGTGGTCTTCGATGCGGACGCAGTTGGCGTGCGGATGCACTTCCAGCACGGCCTTCGCCTGCACGATCTCCAACGACGGCACGGCGATGTGGAGATCCACGATCATGTGGTGCACGGTGAGTGGTTCGGTGTCGCCGGGCACGTACAGGCCGGGAGGCTTCTGGTCGCGAACGGCGCCGCGCAGCAGCAGCGTCTGGTCGTCCTGGCGGTATGCGCGCACCACGTAGGCGCGCTCGTGGATCAGGTCCGCCTCGGGATCGACGCCGTCGGGATGGGGAACGATGTCGTCGAAGAACTCATGCATACGATGGCGAGCGTACGCGGCCGGGTGAATGGCGGCCCTACCGAGGCACGGGCAACCACTCCGTCCTGCGAGCGCTCAGCGGGCGAGGTGTTGCAGCTCCAGGGCCACCACCGCTGGTGCGTCGACCTCGGTGAGGATGGTGATCGAGCGGCGTCCTGCCCATGGTCCTTCGGCCAGCGCATGGCGCGTGGTGGGCCAGGTCTTGCCGCGGCCGACGCCGTGCCCGGTGTCGACCCGGATGGGGTGGTGGCGCACGCCGTAGTGCTGCGGCGCCAAGAGGTAGGAGATGCACGTGCTGTCGTGCACGTGGATGCCGTCGGGCCCGCCGTGCGACACGTGGAAGTCGCGGTAGTAGGGCAGGATCGCGGCCGCCATGCGCGCTCGCTCGTTGCCGATGCCTGCGATACCTGCGATCTGCTCGCTGGACATGACCGTGCGCTCGGTGACGTCGAGGCCGCACATCACGATCGGGCAGTCGGCGCCGAACACCAGGTCGGCGGCCTCCGGATCGTTGAGGATGTTGGCCTCGGCGGCGGGGGAGGCGTTGCCGGGCACGAACGCGTTGCCGCCCATGATCACCATGCCCGCCAGGTGCTGTGGCAGCTCAGGGCACAGGAGCATCGCCAATGCGATGTTGGTGAGCGGGCCGATGGGTACGAGCGTGATCTCGCCGGGCGCGGCCATCACCTGCTCGATGATGAAGTGAGCTGCGTCGAGCGAGTGCGCCGTGCGGGAGGGCGGCGCGAGGTCGACATCGGCGAGGCCGTTGACGCCGTGCACGAAGTCGGCCGGCCCGCGGTAGGCCATGGCGAGCGGCCGGCCAGCGCCTTGCGCCACCGGGATGTCGGCGCGGCCGGCGATGTCGAGGATCCGGATCGCGTTGGCCGTGCACACCTCGACGTGGGCGTTGCCGAACACTGTCGTGAGGCCCACGACATGGAGCTCCGGCGACGCCAGCGCATAGAAGATGGCCATCGCATCGTCGATGCCCGGATCGGTGTCGATGATGATCTGACGCGGCGACCCGGCCGCGGCCGGGCCCGTCATGCCTGGGAGAGTGCGTCGAGCAGGGTGTTCCACGACAGGGTGGCGCACTTGATGCGGACGGGGAACTTGACGACACCCTGGAGTGCTTCCAGATCGCCCAGCTTCACGTGCGGATCGGGTTCGATCGGGTTGCCGTCCTCGTCGGGGATGCTCATCATCCCCTTGAAGCGGCGTACCAGCGCTCGTACCTCGGTGACCGGCTTGCCCTTGATCGCCTGGCTCATCATGCTGGCCGAGCTCTGCGAGATGCTGCAGCCTTGCCCGCCCACCTTGACATCGGTGACGACATCGCCCTCGACCTGCAGGTAGACGTCGATCTCGTCGCCGCACAATGGGTTGTGACCGACGGCGTGGGGCGCCGGTGGCGGTAGCTCGCCACGGTTGCGCGGGTTTCGGTGGTGATCGAGGATGATCTCCCGATACAGGTCTTCCAAGCCGGGCATGAGGGCCTCCTAGATCGCGAAGATATCGCTGGCGCCGTCGAGCGCGTCGGCCAACGTATCGACATCGGCGGTGTCGTTGTACAGGTAGAAGCTGGCCCGGGCCGTGGCGTTCACGCCGAGCAGGCGCATCAGCGGCTTGGCGCAGTGGTGGCCGGCCCGCACGCACACGTTGCGCTGATCCAGCACTTGGCTGAGATCGTGGGGGTGGATGCCGCGGAAGCCGAAGCTGAAGGTGGCGCCGCGCACCTCGACGTTGCACGGGCCGTGCAGCTGGATGTCGTCGCCGAAGCGCTCCGTGAGCGTGCGCATCGCATAGCCGGCCACATCGATCTCGTGCTGTCGGATGTTGACCATGCCCAGGCCGGTGAGGAAGTCGATGGCCGCGCCGAGCCCGACGACCTCGGTGATCGGAGGGGTGCCGGCTTCGAACTTGGCGGGCAGCTCGGCGGTGGAGAAGCCATCGAGGCGCACATCGGCGATCATGTTGCCGCCACCGAGGAAGGGGGGCATCGCGTCGAGCAGATCCTCGCGGCCCCACAGCACTCCCACCCCGGAGGGACCGCACAGCTTGTGGCTGCTGAACGCCATGAAGTCGGCGCCCCAGGCCTGCACGTCGGTGACGTTGTGCGGCACGTACTGGCATCCATCGACGATGGCCAGCGCGCCGGCAGCGTGCGCCATGGTGCACAGCTGCTGCACCGGCGTGATGGTGCCCAGCACGTTCGACATCGCGGTGAAGCTGAACACCTTCGCCCCGTCGAGCAGTTGCGGGAGATCGGTGAGATCCAGCTGGCCGTCTGTGGTGAGCGGCACCCACCGCAGCACGATCCCTTTCTCGGCGGCCAGCATGTGCCAGGGCACGATGTTGGCGTGGTGCTCCATGTGCGTGAGCACCACCACGTCGCCGGCGCGAAGGTTCGCCCTGCCCCAGGCGTACGCCAGTAGGTTCAACGACTCGGTGGCGTTCTTGGTGAAGACGACCTCGTGGGCGCGGCGGGCGTTGATGAAGTGCTGCACCTTGGTGCGGGCGCCCTCGTAGAAGTCGGTTGCCTCGGCCGCGAGGGAGTACGCGCTGCGGTTGATCGGCGCATACGACTGCTCCATGAACCGCGACATGGCATCGATGACCACCTGCGGCTTCTGCGACGTGTTGGCCGAATCGAGGTACACCAGCGGTGCGCCGTTGATCTCGCGCTGGAGCAGCGGGAACTGCTGCTTGATCGTGGCGACGTCCAGCGCGTGAGGTGCGCTCACCGGAACGCCTCGTACCCGTCTCGTTCCAGCTGTGCCGCCAGTTCCATGCCACCGCTGGCCACGATGCGGCCGTCGACCATGATGTGCACATGGTCGGGGGCGACCTCGTCGAGCAACCGCTGGTAGTGGGTGATCAGCACGACTCCCATCTTGGGCCGGTCGACACGGATCTCGCGAATCCCCTTGGCGACGATGCGCAGCGCATCGATGTCGAGCCCGCTGTCGGTCTCATCGAGGATCGCGATCTCCGGCTCGAGGATCGCCATCTGCATCACCTCGTTGCGCTTCTTCTCGCCGCCACTGAAGCCCTCGTTGAGGTAGCGATCGACGAACGAGCTGTCCATGCCCAGCCGCTTCATCCAGTCCATCGTGGCGAGACGGAGCTCGAGCACGCTGAGATCGAGACCCTTGCGGGCGGAGAGGGCCTGGCGCAGGAACTGGATGACCGAGACGCCGGGGATCTCCTGCGGGTACTGGAAGGCGAGGAACATGCCGGCCTTGGCGCGCACATCGGTGGGCCAGTCGGTGACGTCGTCGCCTTGGAAGAAGATGCGGCCGCCGGTGATCTCGTACTCGGGCGACGCCAGCAACGTGCTGGCCAGGGTGCTCTTGCCGCAGCCGTTGGGGCCCATGATCGCGTGCACCTCGCCCTCGGCCACGGTGAGCGACAGGCCTCGCAGGATCTCTGCGGCGTCGCCCTCGTCGGAGACAGGACGGGCGTGCAGGTCGTCGATGCGGAAGAGCTCGGTCACGCCGATCAGTCTATTTCCCCTATGGCCATAGTGGAAACCCCGCCGTACCGGATTGCTCAGGTAAGGGAGCTCCCACGCTCGGGGCGATACGTGACCAGGTCGTCGAGCAGAGCGGTCAGCGCCGCCGGATCAGTGCGCGGGTTGACGATGCAGATCCGCAGGCAGGGTGCATCGCGGAACGAGCTGGGCACGACCAGGAACGCCCCCTCGGCGGCGCGTCGCCGGCTCCACTCCAGGTAGTCGTCGTTGCTCCACCCGTCGCGCGTGAAGAGCACGATCGACAGCTCCGGCTCCAGGAGCAGGTGAAGCTCAGGCCGCGCAGCCACGTCGTCGGCGAAGTCGCGAGCCGCAGTGATGGCACTGTCCACCGCAGCGGCGTACGCCTGCGTGCCGTAGGTGGCGAGCCCGAACCACAACGGCAGTCCACGTGCCCGCCGCGAGAGGTGGTAGGCGTAGTCGCTCGGGTTCCAGTCGCCTCGGTTCACCGCGTCGAGGTAGGCGCCGTGCTGCGCGTGCGTGGCGGCGGCGGGGGTGGGGTCGCGGTAGATCAGCGCTGCGCTGTCGTAGGGGGCGAACAGCCACTTGTGCGGGTCGACGCCGAAGCTGTCGGCGCGCTCGATGCCGTGGAACCGCTCATGGGCGATGCTGCTGCACAGCGCAGCCAACCCGTACGCGCCGTCGACGTGCATCCACAGACCGCGGACCGCGCAGACGTCGGCGATCGCATCCAGCTCGTCGATCACGCCGGCGTTGGTGGTGCCGCCCGTGGCGACCACGGCGAAGACGCCGTCGCGTTCGTGCGCATGCAGCGCGGCCTCCAGCGCGGCGCCGGTCATCCGGCCATGCTCGTCGGTGTGCACCGGCAGGACGTCGACGTCCATCACCCGCGCCGCTGCGCGCACGGATGCGTGGACCTCCTCGGTGACGGCCACTGTGCACCGCGCTGGTCGGGCGGTGTGCCGGCGAACGAACACCTCGCGGGCCGTCACGAGCGCGCTGAGGTTCGCCGCCGAACCGCCTGAGACGAACACACCCCCTGCCTCCGCGGGGAAGCCGGCCATGTCGGCCAGCCAGCGCAACGCCTGGTTCTCGGCGGCGATCGCCCCGGCGCCGGCCTCCCAGTTGCCGCCGAAGATCGATGACGCGCTGACCACCAGGTCGAACATCGTCGATGCGATCGAGGGCGCCGTGGGCACGTACGCCAGGTTCATCGGGTCGTCCATCGGCCGGCACGCAGGCATCAGCACGTCGCGGAAGAGCCGCAGTGCCTCCAGGCCGCCGACGCCTTCCTCGGTGATCGCATGCGACAGCGCTGCGGCCAGCACGTCCGCCGGGTGAGCGCCCCACTGCGTGTCCTTGGGAAGCCGCAGGCGCTCGATCGCGTAGCCGATCACGGAGTGGGCGAACAGGTTGGTGTCGTCGTCCCAAGTGTGCATCGACGCGGGCATGGCTGGTTCCTCGAGATCGTTCGGTCCCGAAAGACTATTCGGTGCCGTCGCTCGATGGCGCCGCGTCGGTCAGCGGGTGGAGGCCGACGGTGTGCGGAGCGCCTTCCAGATCGCCGGGTAGGAGCGATGCTCGAAAGAACCGTCGATGTAGCCGGCCTCGCGCAACGCGGCATCCAGCTTGGGCAGGTTGCGGAACGGCACGCCACTGTCGACGTGGTGGGGAAGGTGCAACCCGATTCGATAGGGAACCAGCATGAACCGAGCGAGAGGGTGCTGTGCGACTGCGTGAGTGGTCTGGCGGCGATCCTTCGAAGCGTGCATGCCGCCGTGTTCGGCGATGGAGCGCAGACGGTTGATCACTCGCCAGACGGTGAGGTACGGCCCCAGCCAGAAGACCGGGTACAGCCACCAGGAGCCGGCGACGATCGCTGCCGCCAGCAGGACGGCCTGCACCAGCATGATCTTCCAGAACGTGCGCCGCGCCCGCGGGTCGGTGCTGCGCGCCGCCGCGAGGAACTGCGCCATCAGCTTCATGCCGGTGCGGCCGGTGGCGTCGCGGACCAGCTTGCGCCGGAAGCTCGCCGGGCTGATCGGATAGCCGGCGTACAGCGCCAGATCGGGCTCGTCGGGCCCGAACTCCTCGCGATGGTGCGCGGCGTGCACGCGGCGATACCCGTCGATGTTGGTCAGCGACGGGTAGCCCAGCAACCAACGACCGACGAAGTCGTTCACGCGCTTGTCGCTGAACAGCAACCGGTGGGCGGCATCATGCATCAGCGACAGGAACTGGGCGAACGTTCGTCCCATGAGCACGAACGTGACCGGCCAGATCCATGGCGTCAGGGCAACCGTGGCCCACAGCACGGCTCCGGTCTGCACGTACAGGAACAGCACCGACCACGCGTTGCGACACGAGGGGATGCAGCGCAGCTGCTCGCGGAACTCCGCGGTCGGCCGGCCGTCGGCTCGGATCAGCGTCGTCTCCCTGCACTCCGGCATCGCGGCGATCGCCATCCCCGTCATGGGGCCATCCTACGACTCGGCCGGCGGCTGTTCGTGTGTCGATCCTTCGCACCGACAACGCACCAGGGGAGTGGTGCTCGGGATGCTCGGGGCCCTCAGCGGCCGAGAAGATCTTCCTTCCACGCCCGGAAGCGGTGATGGGTCGCGCCGCTGGGGCCAGCGCCTTCGCCGTTGGTGCCACGGTCCTCGCGGCGCAGCCGGTACGCGTGCTGCAGCGCGACGTCGTCCTCGGCGACCGCCAGGTACCGGGCGTCGCCGACCGCCGGGCCGGCGCGCCACAGCAGCCAGCGCCCGATTCGGCGTTTGAACTCGGCCTCCGGCCGACCGGTGAGATCGTGACCGAGGGCCAGCAGCTCGGGCGGCGCCTCGACCCACGCCGAGGCCACGATGCTGCGATCGCGCGTGGGCGTATCGGGCAGATCTGCCGTGTGCAGGGGCGTGCGATCGAGCGGGCGGAGGTCGTAGCGCAGCGGCTCACCAGCCACGCGATACCCACTCCTGCAGGTGAGGTCGTTCGTTTCCGATCGTGGTGCTCACCCCGTGGCCGGGCATCACGATCGTTTCGGCCGGCAGGACGAACAACCGATCGTCGAGCGAGTTGATGATGGTCTCGAAGCTGCCGCCCTCGAACGTGGTGTTCCCGGGGCCGCCCGGGAAGAGCGTGTCGCCGGTGAAGACCAGCGGCGCTCCCTCCACCCGGAAGCTCACCGAGCCGGGCGTGTGCCCTGGGTTGTGGATGGCGTGCAGACGTAGCTTGCCGACTTCGATCACCTCTGCGTCGTCGATGAACACGTCGTAGCCCACGTCCTTCAACATCGCCGCATCGGCGCTCATCACGCCGACTTCGTAGCCCGCTTCGCGGATCGCCGGGACTGCCTGGATGTGATCCCAGTGGCCGTGGGTCTCGAGCACCCGGCGCACCCCGAGGCGCTGGCACAGCTGCAGGAGTTGCTCGTGTTCGTTGGCGGCATCGATGAGCACGGCCTCACCGGTGTCGCGGCACCGCAGCACGAACACGTTGTTGGCGTAGGGGCCGACAACGACCCGGTGGATCTCGAGTCGGCCGTCGGCCCAGTGCAACGTCGTCATGAGGCAACGCTACTTCGAACCGCCCACGTCGTGTCCCGACCGTGGGCAGCACGGTCGGGACATGACATGAACGCCGGATCGGGCGGGCGGGGGCGGGTACGTTGGCGGGATGCGCACAGTGGATGGTGGCCGCACAGTGGATGGTGGCTGTGCAGTGGGTCCGGCCGTGGATGTGAACGGGTGACCGACCCCACCCTGTGGAGCGCCACCGACCAGGCGGCGGCGATCCGCGAGCGTCGGCTCGGCAGCGCAGAGCTGCTCGACCTGTTCCTGGCCCGCATCGCCACCGT
>JBAVTH010000140.1:0-1833 GCA_049696035.1 Ilumatobacteraceae bacterium | reverse complement strand
ACTCCTCGGTCACCCAGTCGAGCGTCACCGACTCCTCCGTCACGCAGTCGAGCGTCACCGACTCGAGCGCCCCGGCCACCACCGACAACTCCGTCGCACCGCCCACTGGGAGTGCCCCGTCGACCTCCATCGACGATCACGGCGACGACGACGACGACGCCACGAGCAACACCGTCGACGACCACGGTGACGACGACTCCGACGACGACTCCGACGACGACGACGCCACCAGCACGACGGTGAGCGGCAGCGCACCGGTGACCACGGTCGACGACCACGGGAACGACAACGATGACAGCGACGACAACAGCGGCAGCGGCAGCGGCAGCGGCAGCGGCAGCGGCAGCGGCAACAGCGGCAACAGCGGCAACAGTGGCAGCGGCAACAGCGGCAGCGGGCATGGCGGTCACGACGACGGCCCCGGACACGGCTGATCGGCCGGTCGGTGTGCCGGCGGTGACCGCTCGTCCATACTGAGCGGGTGGCCACCCGCGCAACGACTGACTGGAACCCGGTGCTGCGCGGCGAGTTCGCCAAGCCGTACTGGCAACAACTGCAACGGTTTGTAGCGGACCAGCGGGTCCGCTACACCGTTTTTCCCCCCGAGCCGGAAGTGTTCGCGGCGCTGCACCTCACGCCCTTCACCGACACCCGCGTGGTCATCCTCGGGCAGGATCCGTACCACGGCCCCCAGCAAGCACACGGCCTGTGCTTCTCGGTGCGGCCCGGGGTGGCGGTGCCTCCCTCGTTGGCCAACATCTACAAGGAGCTGCACGCGGACCTCGGGCTGGCCATCCCCCACCACGGCAATCTCGAGGCCTGGGCCCGCCAAGGCGTGCTGCTGCTCAACACCACGCTCACCGTGAGGGCGGGGCAGGCGGCCAGCCATCAGGGGCATGGGTGGGAGCTGTTCACCGACGAGGTGCTGCGCGCCGTCAACGGCAAGCAGGATCGCGTGGTGTTCATCCTGTGGGGCGCCGCCGCCCGCAGGAAGAAGTCGCTCGTCGACCTCTCACGCCACGTCGTGCTGGAGTCGGCGCACCCGTCACCGCTGAGCGCCCACAACGGCTTCTTCGGCAGCCGCCCGTTCAGCAAGGCCAACGCCGCGCTGGAGGCCGCCGGGCTGCAACCCATCGACTGGTCGCTCCCCGACTAGGCGCCGCGCTCGCCTGTTGCACGAACGGCCCGGACACCGCAACTCGCGGTGGCCGGGCCCCTCTCGAGGGCGACCTCAGCCGGCCGGGCTGGGGTAGTCGCCACGCTCCTCGCCGGCGGGGGCGGTGGTGTAGATGGCCACCGCACCGGTCGGGTCGAACAGCTTGTCCTGCGTCGGCCATTCGCCGGGCAGGTAGCGCTTGCCGCCATCCACGTACTGGTACATGCCCGTACCCTCACGTCGGATCTCGTCGACCCCGGTTGCCGTGGCATCCCACCAGAAGGCCGTGGCGTCGTCGACACCCTGGTAGTCGGCCACCCCGCCCCAGTAGCCCTTGTCGCCGTAGGTGAGGTACGGCTGGCTGATACCGGGCGTCGTGCCGTTGGACGCGAACAACGTGTCGCGGAAGGTCTCCGGTGTCAGGTTCGGGCCGACGCTCTGCACGACTGCGAAGAACAGCGCCGGGTTCGGGGCGATCACGCCGATGCTGTCGTTGGCCGGCGGCTCGACACCGGTGAACCAGGTGTAGTTGGCGTAGGCGCCGGCGGTGGTCGGGTCGCTGCGCGCGGCCAGCTGAGTGACGCCGAAGGCGTGCGCCCACTGCTGCTGGTCGTAGGTGCGGGCGAAGGCGGTGACGTCGACCAATGTGCTGGCGGCCACCACCCACTCCGGGAAGT
>JBAVTH010000139.1:0-14560 GCA_049696035.1 Ilumatobacteraceae bacterium | reverse complement strand
GCCACCAGCCGCACCTCGGCTCGCAGCCGCCAGTGCTTCCGGAAGCCGGTCGCAGGGGATGGTGCCAGATCCCTGCCTCCGGAAGCCGGCCGCACCGGCCCGCATCCGGCCGGCGGTCGGCGACGCTCGCGTGCCTGGCGCCGGCAGGGTGGCCTTACGAGTCGGAGCCGGGCTCCTCGGCCCACACCGATTCGTCGTAGCGCTCCTCGTCGCTCAGCGACTCGAGCAGCGCCTGCGTCTCGGAAGCCGCCTCCGGCGCGTCGTCGGGCAGCGGAGCAGGATCCGTCGGTGCCTCGTAGGCGCTGCGCGGAGTGGCGAACGGGATGACCGTGCTGGCGCCCATCGGGTCGACCTGCTGCACCCCGCCGGTGACCACGTGCTCCGTCCACCTGTCGCCGTCCCAGTACCGCTTCTGGAATCGTCCATAGGGGTCGTGGTACCACCCCGCCGCCTGCTGTGCCATCGTCGCACCTCCGTGAGTATTTCGTACAGCGTGGCATGCAACGCGGCGGTTTGTGCGCAAAGCTGTGTGCAGTGGCCCGCATCTCCGATCTTCTTGCGGCCGGGCGCACCTACTCGGTCGAGTTCTTCCCCCCGAAGCACGAGGCCGGTTGGCTCAGCCTCGGCCGCACGATCTCCGAGCTGGAGCACCTCGCGCCCGACTTCCTGAGCGTCACCTACGGCGCAGGTGGAAGCACCCGTACGCGAACCGCCGACCTGGTCAGCTGGGTGCGCCGGCAGACCACCATCTCGCCGATGGCCCACCTCACGTGTGCCGGCCACACTCGTGACGAGATCCGGGCCATCCTCACCGACTATCGGGCTGAGGGCGTGGAGAACATCCTCGCACTCGGTGGCGACCTTCCGGCCGACGGCGAGACGGAGAGCGAGTACCGGTTCAGCATGGAACTGGTCGACGATGTCCGCGAGTTCGGCGGGTTCTCCGTGGGCGTCGCCGCTCACCCGGAGCTGCATCCGCGTTCCCCCGATCGCGCCACCGATCGGCAACACCTGGCCAGCAAGCTGGCAGCAGCCGACTTCGCGATCACCCAGTTCTTCTTCGACATCGAGCACTACCTGGTGATGGTCGACGAGCTGGCGGCTCTCGGCGTCACGAAGCCGGTGCTGCCCGGCATCATGCCGATCAGCAACCTGGGGCAGATCACCCGCATGGCGCACATGAGCGGCGCCGAAGTGCCCCGCTGGGTCGTGCAGGCGATGGAGAAGGCCGGCGACGACCTCGACGAGGGGGAGCGAATCGGAGTCGCGCTCGCCACCGAGTTGTGTGCGCGCCTCATCGAGGAGGGTGCTCCCGGCCTGCACTTCTATGCGCTCAACCGCAGCTGGGCCACGCGCGAGATCTTCCACAACCTCGGACTGCGCGCTCCGCTGTAGGGCGGCGCAGCGCGCGGCCTATGGTCGCGGTATGACTGCATACGAGAAGCTGTACATCAACGGACAGTGGGTGCCTTCCAGCGGCACCGACACGCTGTCGGTCACCGATTCGGCCACCGAAGAAGTGATCGCCACCATCCCCGAGGGCACTGCCGCCGATGTCGACGCAGCGGTCGCCGCGGCCAAGGCCGCCTTCCCCGCATGGAGCGAGCTGCCCAAGGAAGAACGCGCTGCGTACCTGATGAAGATCCATGCCGGCCTCGAGGCCCGTACGGACGAGATCGCCTCCACGATCGCCAAGGAAGTCGGCATGCCGATCTTCCTGTCGAACCTGATCCAGGCGGGCCTGCCCAAGGCCAACTTCGCCATCGCCGCCCAGATGCTGGGCAGCTACGAGTTCGAGAAGCAGGTCGGCAACTCGCTGGTGGTGCGCGAGGCCATCGGCGTCGTCGGCTGCATCACGCCGTGGAACTACCCGCTGCACCAGATCGCGCTGAAGGTCGCGCCGGCGCTCGCGGCGGGCAACACGGTCGTGCTCAAGCCCTCCGAGGTCGCCCCGATCAACGCGTTCATCCTCGCCGAGGTCATCGACGCAGCGGGCCTGCCGGCCGGGGTGTTCAACCTCGTCACCGGCATCGGTCCGGTCGTGGGCGAGGCCATCTCGGCGCATCCTGACGTCGACATGGTCAGCTTCACCGGCAGCACCCGCGCCGGCAAGCGCGTGGCGGAGGTGGGCAGCCAGACCGTGAAGAAGGTGTCCCTCGAGCTCGGCGGCAAGAGCGCCAACGTGATCCTGGCCGATGCCGACTTCTCCAAGGCCGTCGCCGATGGCGTGGGCAAGTGCTTCCTCAACAGCGGCCAGACCTGCACCGCGCTCACCCGCATGCTGGTGCCGCGCGACCGCCTGGCCGAGGTGGAGGGCATCGCCGCGGCAACCGCTGCCGCCTTCACGCCCGGCAACCCGTTCGACTCCAGCAGCCGCATCGGGCCGCTCGTCTCGGCCGCACAGCGCGAGCGCGTGCGCGGCTTCATCCAGAAGGGCATCGACGAGGGCGCGACGCTGCTCACCGGCGGTACCGAAGCGCCGGAGGGCCTCGATCAGGGCTACTACGTGGCCCCTACGGTGTTCAGCAACGTCACTCGGACCATGACCATCGCCAACGAGGAGATCTTCGGCCCGGTGCTCTCGATCATCCCGTACGACACCGAGGAAGAGGCCATCGAGATCGCCAACGACACCATCTACGGCCTTGCCGGCGGCGTGTGGGGCGAGGCCGACCACGCCAAGGCCGTGGCCCGCAAGATCCGTGCAGGCCAGGTGGAGGTCAATGGCGGCGCCTTCAACGTGATGGCGCCGTTCGGCGGTTACAAGCAGAGCGGTCTCGGTCGCGAAGCCGGAACGTTCGGCTTGGAGGAGTTCCTCGAGGTCAAGTCGCTGCAGCTGTAGTGCCGGTGGCGGGCGGGTGAGCGCGCTGCTCCACCCGTCCGCCGCAGACCCGGCGCGTGGGTGATGACCACCCGTCGAGGGTGCCGGTGGGCGATACTTGAGGCTCGAATGGCTGCCACCACCGCCACTGTTGCTGTCGTCGCGCAGCCGAGCCACCCGGCTCTCCGCAACCAGATCAGCCGGGTCCCGTACCTGCCGGGGCTCGACGGTCTGCGCGCGGTCGCTGTCGCGGCCGTCCTGGTGTACCACGCCAACCACGAGTGGCTGAGCGGAGGCTTCCTCGGCGTCGAGGTGTTCTTCGTGATCTCCGGGTACCTGATCACGCTGTTGCTGCTCTCGGAGAAGGAACGCACGGGCAAGGTGCGTCTCGGCCAGTTCTGGCTGCGCCGCGCACGTCGGTTGCTGCCGGCGCTGTTCGTGATGATGGGCGCGCTGGCCATCTACATGTCGCTGTTCAAGAAGCGGCCGATGGGCCAGGCGCGCGGCGATCTGCTGGCCGGCACGTTCTACGTCAGCAACTGGTTCCAGATCTGGGTCGGGCAGGGCTACACGGCGGCCGCGAACTTCGCCCCGCTACGTCACCTGTGGTCGCTGGCTGTGGAGGAGCAGTTCTACCTCGTCTGGCCGCTCGTGATGGTGGTGCTGCTGCGCAAGCGTGGCGACCGCCTGCCGCGTGTGGCCGTGTGGTTGTTGGGCGTGAGCGTCTTCGTTGCTGCCGTGGTCGCGGCGATGTACGTGGGCGGCACCGTGTTCATCGGCGCCGACTCGATCACCAATGCGCCTTCGTGCGGCGCCGGTGAGAGCCACGGCTACCTGTCGGTGCTCGGCCGCTGCATCAACGTCAACGAGGCGCTGTACCTCAGCACGCTCAGTCGCGCCGGCGGCTTGATGCTCGGTTCCGCGTTCGCCTTGGTCTGGCGGCCGGTGGCGATCATGCGCGGCCCGTTGCGCCGGCGCGGTCGCCGCATGGACCTGTTCGGCGTACTGGGCCTGGCCGGTCTCGCGTTCCTGATGAACCGTCTCGAGCTGGTGAACGCGGTGTCCAACGAGTACGACCCGTGGCTGTTCCGTGGCGGCTTCCTGCTCACCGGCTTCTGCACCATCGCGGTCATCGCTGCGGCCACTCACCGGCGAGCGTGGATCGGTCGTCTGCTGGGCATCCGTCCGTTGCACTGGGCCGGCACCCGCAGCTACGGCCTGTACCTGTACCACTGGCCGATCTACCAGATCATCCGTGAGCCGGGCGAGCAGCTGAACATGCGTCAGTTCCTCACCGCCTTGCTGATCGCACTGCCGATCACCGAGCTCAGCTACCGCCTGGTGGAGCTGCCCGTGCGCCAGGGTCGCTTCGGTGAGTGGCTGCGCGGTGAACGCAAACCGCGCACGAAGGCGGCGCTGCAACGCCGACGTCGTACGTTCGTGGTCGCGTCCACGTTCGCGGTGCTCGCCGGTTTCGCAACCGTCAGCATCGCCACCGCCGAAGTGCTCTGCGAGGGCCAGGTGGCGTGTGACAGCGAGAAAGGGCAGCAGGACATCGCCGAGGGGCCCGTCGTGACGGTGCCGCCGATCACCGTCGCGCCCACCGTGCCGATCGTCCAACCGACGCTGCCGGGCGACACGGCGCCTCCGACGACCGCGCCGCCACCCGTCACCACCGCCAGTCCCCTCGACCAGCTGCCGGCCTATGCCATCGGCGAGTCGGTGATGCTGGGCGCGGCGCCCCAGCTCACGGCCGGCGGCATCCAGGTGAACGCTGCCGTCAGCCGCCAGGGCAAGAACGTGGCCGAGATCGCGGAGATGACGCGCACCGGCGGTCAGCTGGGGCGTACGGTCATCATCCAAACGGGTACCAACGGCAGCGTCAGCGACGACACACTCGCTCGCATCATGGCCGCGCTGCCTCCCGAGCAGACGCCGCTGGTGGTCTTCTTGACGGTGAGGGCGCCCAAGGGTTGGATCGCCGACAACAACACGCGCATCCGCGCCCTGCCCTCGCAGTACCCGAACGTGAAGGTGGTCGACTGGGAAGTGGAGTCGGACGCGATCGCCGGTGAGCTGGCCGCCGATGGCGTGCACCTGAGCACCTCGCACGCCAAGCAGTTCTACGCCAACCTGATCTTCGACGCGATCGGCCGACCCGACCTGAAGAAGTAGTGCGTTCGCAACCGGTGCCGGTTGCTCCATACTGTTCGTTCGATGTCGGCGCGCCTCACCCCTCCGTCCGCAGGTTCGCTGAACCGCGTGCCGTACCTGCCCGGGCTGGACGGCCTGCGCGCCATCGCCGTCGTCGGCGTGATGGTCTACCACGCTCACCACGACTGGCTGCCCGGCGGCTACCTGGGCGTCGAGGTCTTCTTCGTCATCTCCGGCTACCTGATCACCCTGCTGCTGATGGGCGAGCAGGAACGCACCGGCACCGTCAACCTGCGTCAGTTCTGGGCCCGTCGCTTCCGGCGGCTGCTGCCGGCGCTGTACGTGATGATGACCCTGGTGGCGGTGTACATCGCCGCCTTCTACACCGTGTCGCGCGAGCAGACCCGTGGCGATTTCCTCGGGGGCATCTTCTACATCAGCAACTGGTACCAGATCTTCGTGGGTCAGGGCTATGGCGCCAGTGAGGCGTTCGTGCCGTTGCGCCACCTGTGGTCGCTGGCGGTGGAGGAGCAGTTCTACCTGATCTGGCCGCTCGTCATGGTGGCCATCCTGCGCCGGGCACGCGGGCGGCTGCCGGCGGTGGGCCTGAAGCTGATCGGTGCCAGCGTCGTCATCGCCATCGTCGTGGCCGTCGTGTACGTGCCGGGCTCCGTCGCCACTTCCTGCGGCAGCGAGTTCACACGCGGCACCTGGACGGTGTTCGGGCGTTGCATCGCGGTCAACGACATGCTCTACCTCGGCTCGTTCTCCCGTGCCGGAGGGCTGATGCTGGGTGCCGGCTTCGCCATGCTGTGGCGGCCGATGGCCATCATGCGTGGCCCGTTGCGCGACAAGGGCAGGCGCCTCGACGTGGTGGCGGCGGTCGGCCTCGCCGTGCTCGTGCTGTTCATGCTCACGATGTGGCTGCAGGAGCGCGGCGAGTACAACCCGTGGCTGTATCGCGGTGGCTTCTTCTTCACCGGTGTCGCCACCCTGTTCCTGATCGCTGCTGCCACTCACCAGGGCGCGGTGACCGGGCGGCTGTTGGGCAACCGGGCCATGCTGTGGGTCGGCACCCGCAGCTACGGCCTGTACCTCTACCACTGGCCGGTGTACCAGATCATCCGCAAGCAGGCGAACATCCAGCTGTCGGTGGCCGAGGTGCTGCTGGCGATGGCGATCACGCTGCCGATCACGGAGATCAGCTACCGGTTCATCGAGGTTCCCATCCGCAAAGGCGGTCTGCGCAGCACGATGTCAGGGCTGCGCTCCGATCCGAAGCAGCTGGTCGCCGGCGCCTCGGTGGTGCTGCTGCTCGCGCTGGCCTCGTTCAGCCTGTTCGCCGCCGACGCGCATTGCGTGGGCGAGGTCAACTGCTCGCTGGCCGCCGCGGCCGCCGAGCCCGACACGACGCTGCCCGCCTCCACCGTCCCCACCGACCGCGTCACGGTGCCGGGCTCCACCGAGGCGACCACCACCACGGTGCCCAAGGTGCCGCAGCAGTACGTCGCCATCGGCGAGTCGGTGATGGCCGGGGCCAAGCCCCTGCTCGAGTCGGCCGGGGTGCTGGTGCAGGCCAAGGAGGGTCGCGGGCCGGAGGGCGTGAAGAACGCCGTCATCCTGCTCCGCGACGCCGGCGATGTCGGCGCCGGCACCACGATCGTGGTGCAGGTCGGCACCAACGCCCCGCTCACCCAGAGCGAGCTCGACGCGATCATGGCCGAGGTGCCCACCGGCGCGGCGGGCGTCGTGTTCATGACCCTGCACGCCGACATCGGCTACGTGGCGAAGAACAACGAACTGATCCGCGGCATGGCGACGCTGTACCCCAACGTGCGCATCCTCGACTGGGACGTCAGGTCGGCGGAGACCCAGCTGTGCGCGGACGGCATCCACATCTCCTGCAACGGTGCGGCGCCGGCCAAGTTCTACACGAACCTGATCCTGGCCGAGTTCGGCCTGCCGGCAATCACCTGAGCCGCTTTCACGGCGGGCCGCTCGTGGGCGTACGCTCGTGACCATGACCACTCCTGTACGTGTCGCCGTCACCGGTGCTGCCGGCCAGATCGGCTACAGCCTCCTGTTCCGTATCGCTTCGGGTTCCATGCTGGGGCCCGACACCCCCGTCATCCTGCAACTGCTGGAGATCACGCCGGCCCTCGGGGCGCTCAACGGTGTGAAGATGGAGCTCGACGACTGCGCCTTCCCGTTGCTGGCCGATGTCGTCTGCACCGACGACGCCAACGTCGCCTTCGGTGATGCCGACGTCGCCTTGCTCGTGGGTGCGATGCCGCGCAAGGCGGGCATGGAGCGTGCCGACCTGCTCACCGCCAACGGTGGCATCTTCAAGCCGCAGGGCGCGGCGCTCAGTGCCAGTGCGAAGAAGGACGTCAAGATCCTCGTCGTCGGCAACCCGGCCAACACCAACGCGCTCATCGCCCAGCAGAACGCGCCGGGTCTCGACCCCCGCCGCTTCACCGCGATGACCCGCCTCGACCACAACCGTGCCATCTCGCAGCTCGCGGCCAAGACCGGCACGACGGTCAACGACGTCACCAACATGACCATCTGGGGCAACCACTCGGTCACCCAGTTCGCCGACCTGCACCACGCCAAGGTCGGCGGCAAGAACGCCTACGAGCTCGTCGACGATCAGGCGTGGTACGCCGACACCTACCTGCCCACCGTGGCCAAGCGCGGCGCCGCCATCATCGAGGCCCGCGGCGCGTCGTCGGCTGCCTCCGCGGCCAACGCTGCGGTCGATCACATCCGTTCGTGGTCGCGGGGCACCCCGGCGGGCGACTGGGTCAGCATGGCGGTCGTGTCCGACGGTTCGTACGGCGTGCCCGAGGGCCTGATCTCCTCGTTCCCGTGCGTGTGCAAGGACGGCGAGTACTCGATCGTGCAGGGCCTGGACATCAACGAGTTCAGCCGCGGCAAGATCGACGCCAGCGCCGCCGAGCTGGCCGACGAGCGCGACGCGGTGAAGGAGCTCGGCCTCATCTGAGCCGTACAAGTCGTGTACTTCGAACGTCGGTTGTTCGACCCCCGGTGCCTGCGAAGGTGCCGGGGGTCGTTGTGTCCCCGGCCGCGACCAGCGTGTCGGTGAGGGCGTCTACGCTGGCGGCATGAGCCATCGACATGCCGCCGCCGCGGCGGCGCTGCTGCTCGCGGTCGCTGCCTGCAGCTCAGATCCGAAGGTGGTGGGCGGCACCGAGCCCGTGGCGGCCACCACTGCGCCCGCCGGCACCACCACCATGTCGGAGCAGCCCACCACGACGGCGTTGCCGGGAACCACTGCACCGCCGGTCACCGCTGCGCCACCCGAGACCACGGCGGCCGGCAGTTCCACCGACCCACGGCTGGTCGTCGAGCCGCTGGGCATCGACGGCCAGTGCTCGGAGGCCGGTTGCACCAGCGTCGCCATCACGCTCACCGGGGAGGTCGTGACGTACGACTCGGCAACCTCGACGCTGACGTTCACCGAGTCGGGCCGGTCGCTGGTGACACCGGGTTCGCTGGGTGATCTCGCCCGCCTCGTGCTGATGGGCCCCGACGATGTGGCCTACATCGCCGGCGTGCCGCCCGAGGCCACCGACCCGGTGGAGGAGCTGATCGCAGTATCGACCAGCGGGGCGACCGCCGGGCAGGAGGTCGCCCGCGTGGGCGGGCTCGACGGCTCGGGCGACTCGGTCCTGATCGCGACCGCCGCGGGTGTGACGCAGGTCGGCTGCTGTGGCTTCGATGGCCGGTTGCCGGCTGCCGACGCCGCGCCGGCGATGGCCTGGGTGACGCCCGCGGGCGCGCCATCCGGTGTGATCGTGCCCGAGGTGCACCTCGAGTACCCGGGCGACGGCACCACGATCGTCGTCCGTACGGCCGTCGACGGCGGCGAGCAGCGCTGGACCGTGCCCGCGATGTTGGCCGGCCGCGACATGCCGCCGGTGGCCGCCACCGACGATGGTGGCGCATTGGTGTGGATGTACGACCCCATCGGAGCTCCGGAGGTACCGGCGGTGCTCTACGACCTGCGCCCCAGCGGCGCCGTCGAGACGTTCGACGTGGGCGACATCAAGTACGTCGCTGCGATGCACGCATCGCGTGTGCTGATCGCCACTGATGGCGAGACGTCCTACGTTCGGATCGTGCTGCCGTAGTCGCCTCAGCCGACGGCCACCTCGCAGGCGACTTCCATCATCTTGTCGACGCCTTGCTTGAGCTCGGCGTCGCTGATCCGCTCGGCCTCGTTCTCGCTGGAGATCAGGTCGCTGATGGTGGCCATGCACAGGGTCTCGATCTTGTGCAGCGCGCCGAGGGTGTAGAGCACGGCGGCTTCCATCTCGACGGCGAGGTGGCCGCGTTCCTTCCAACGCTGCATGATGCCCTCGCGACGGTCGTAGAAGAGGGCGGCCGACACGATCGCACCGACGTGCACGCGGGCGCCGCTCTCGCGTGAGAGCTGGACGGCTCGCTCCACCAGCGAGTAGGTGGCGGTGGGGGCGTGGGCCTCGCCGCCGCACAGCTGGCTGACGATCTGGTCGTCGGGGGTCGCACTCATCGCGACGACGGTGTCGGCCATGCGCAGGCCGTCGGCGAGGCCGCCGGCGGTGCCCACGCGGATCAGCCGGGTCGCGCCCAGCTGGATGAGCTCGGTGTAGTAGATCGCGGCGCTGGCGCAGCCCATGCCGGCTGCCTGCACACTGATCGGCCGGCCCTTGTAGGTGCCGGTGAAGCCGAGCTCGCCGCGCTCCTCGTTGACCATGCGGGCGCCCGGGTCGAAGAACGTCTCGGCGATGTACTTGGCACGGCGCGGGTCGCCGGGCACCAGGACGGCGGAGGCGTAGTCGGCGGCTTCGGCGCGGATGTGGATCGGCATGTCCCTCAGCGTAGAACGACCGGTGAACTCCTGCTCGCCCCTGGGACCTTCGCCTCTAGGGGAATCGTCGCAGGAGGCAATATTTAGAGTTCAGACTCTACAAAAGGGGAATCGCATGGACAACGGGCGAAGCAGTGATGGGTGGTGGATCGTCACCTTCGTGATCGGTGTGGCCGCCTTGATCATGGGTGTGGTCGGCATCGCGATCGCATCGGGCAAGACCAACGTGCTGGGTGCCGGCTCCGCCTCCGCGGCCGGTGGGGTGACGGAGGTCGATGTCACACTCGCCGACATCTCGGTGACGCCCAACATGATCGAGGTGCCTGCCGGCGTGCCGATCACGGTGCACGTCACCAACAAGGGCGCTCTCGATCACGACTTCAAGGTCGAGGGTGGCACCGGCGCGGCGATGCTGAAGGCCGGCGAGAAGGCCGACGTCGTCATCGGGCCGTTCACGAGTGACTCGGCCGTGTGGTGCACCGTCGCCGGCCACAAGGAGGCCGGCATGAAGATGGCTGTCCACGTCCTCGGCGCAGCGGCGGCGGGTGCGGGTGCAGCGCCGGCCGCGGCCACCCCTGCGGTGAGCGCGAACGCCGTGATCGACGGGGCGGCCATGCCCGCCGCCGACTGGAAGGGCCGTGACCCGGTGCTGCCCGCCAAGGCGACGGGAAAGGTGCACGAGATCGCGATGTCGGCGACGGAGGACCTCATCGAGGTCGCGCCCGGTGTGACCCAGCTGATGTGGACGTTCGATGGCCAGGTGCCGGGCCCGATCCTGCACGGCAGCGTGGGCGACACGTTCAAGATCACTCTCACCAACAACGGCACGATGGGCCACTCCATCGACTTCCATGCCAGCAAGGTGGCGTGGAGCGACGAGATGCGCACCATCCTCCCTGGCGAATCGCTGGTGTACGAGTTCAAGGCCGAGTTCGCCGGCGCCTACATGTACCACTGCGGCACGGCGCCCGCGCTGCACCACATCGGGAACGGCATGTACGGCGCGATCATCATCGACCCGCCGGGACTGCAACCGGTGGAGGAGGAGTTCGTGGTCGTGCAGAGCGAGCTCTACCTCGGGCCGGAGGGCCAGCCCGGCGACCTCACGAAGATGATGAACGAGGACTGGGACGCGGTGGTGTTCAACGGCTACTACGCCCAGTACAAGTTCGCCCCGATCCACGTCGAGGCCGGCAAGCGGTATCGGGTGTGGGTGGTCAACGACGGCCCCAACGAGAACTCTGCCTTCCACATCGTCGGCACGATCTTCGACACCGTGTTCAAGGAAGGTGCCTACACCTTGCAGCCCGACGACACGCACGGTGGTTCGCAGGTGCTCGATCTGCAGCCGGCACAAGGTGGCTTCGTGGAGTTCAGCTTCGCCGAGGACGGCCTGTACCCGTTCGTGACGCACAAGTTCGCCAACGTCGGGAAGGGCGCCATCGGGTTCTTCGCCGCCGGAGACGTCGACACCACTGCGCTGACCGGTCACTGATCGGATTGCCCGCCTCACCGTAGGCGTGCGAGAGTGCACCGTCATGGGAAGCCGACCGCATCATGTCGATTCCGAAGGCGGTGCACTCCGCCGCGCCAAGGCGCTGTCCGTACCCACACGCGTCGAGATGCTCGAGCGCCTCCGGGTCGCGGAGTCGCCGCTCACCGCCGGCGCACTGGCCACGATGCTGGGTGTTCACCACACCGCCATCCGCCAGCACCTCGTGGTGTTGCTGGCGGCCGGCCTGGTGCGGCCACAGGCCTTGCCGGTGGCGGGCCGTGGGCGGCCGCGAACCGGCTACGTGACGACGGCGAGCGACCAGGATCGGGCGTACCGCGAGCTCGCCGGCATGCTGGCCGGCGCCGTGCGCACCGGCAGCACCGCTCGCGCCGCCGGGCACGCTGTCGGCGTTCGCGTGGAGCCCTCGGCCGACGGCCCGCTGGCCACCTTGCGCGATGAAGCCGAACGGTTGGGTTTCGAACCCGAGGTCCACGAACGAGCCGGCAGCCACGACCTCGTGCTGGGGGCCTGCCCGTTCGCCGAGTTGGCCACCACCCAACCAGAGACCGTGTGCCAGCTGCACCTGGGTCTTGCAGAGGGCATCGCCGAGCGTGCCGGCGGGGTCGTGGTCGACGGCATTCGTCTGGCGAACCCGAACACCGGTGGATGCAGGATCGTGCTGCGCGACGCCGCTACTTGAGGAACTTCGACGTGGTGTTGTCGGCCAGCACCTTGCCGGAGGTCTGGCAGGTGGGGCAGTAGGCCACGGTGTAGCCGCTGTAGCTGACCGACCGGATCGTGTCGGCGCACACCGGGCAGGCCTCGCCGACGCGGTTGTGCACGCGGCCCGGCCGGTCGGCCGACGAGCTCATGTCGGTGCGGGTGCGTTCGTAGGCAAGCCCGTCCTCCACCGCCTCGCGGATGGCCGCCAGCACCCGCGCCGCACCCTCGGCGCCCAGCTTGCCCGTCATCGCGAAGGGCGACAGCTTCGCCCGGTGGCAGACCTCGTTGGCCAGCATGCGCCCGAGCCCGGCGATGTGGTGCTGGTCGCGCAGGAAGCCGTGCACCCGCATGTTGTCGGCGGCGAACGCAGCTGCCAGCGTGGGCTCGGTGTAGGCCAGAGCGTCGGGGCCGAGGCGGTTGAGGGGCGGGCCGTCCAGCGCGTCGGTGGCCACGCACCACACGCCTGCCCGGCGCTCCTTCCCGGCTTCGGTGAGCAGCAGCGCAGGACCCTCCCGGAACACGAATCGCGCCTGCCCGTTGCGCGGCTTCGCCGACTGCTTGTCGTCCACCAGGAGCCGGCCGCCCTGCATCAGGTGCACGACGAAGTGGATCGGCCCGAAATCGAGCAGCAGGTACTTCCCGCGGCGGCCGACACCCAGCAGGGGAGCGCCGTACGCATCGTTCGGCCGCGGCATCGCCGTCTTCAAGGCAGTGAAGTTGAAGGGCACGAACTTCTCCAGCAGCGCACCGCGAAACGCTTCGGTCAGCCGCTCGGCGTGAGCCTGGACCTCGGGCAGCTCGGGCACGGCCGGGGCTGCCTAGCGGTACTCGGTGCGCTCGCGCACGGTGGTGAAGACGGCGTCGAGGGCGCCGAACACCGGCTGCGCCTCCACCAGCTTCTGCTGGCTGCCGGTGAGCAGGATGCGCCCTTTGATGAACGCCTCCTGGGCATTGAGCTCGCCGGTGGCCACGCCGACGGCCGTCTCCCAGGTCTGCTCCATGCGGACGTCCTCGGGAAAGGCGCTGCCGGCGTCGAAGGTGGCGACGCCGTCGCCGACCTGCAGGTGGTAGACGACGGTGCCTTCCGGCCCGTCGGTGACCACCTGTGTCACGCCGATCGTGTGGTCGCCTGCGAGTGCCTGCAGGGTGGCACTGCCGGCGACCTCGGCGGTGAGGGCTGCGAGCCATTCGAGGCTGAGATATCGGATCACCCGCATAGTCTGGCCGACGTGTGGACGAATGCCGACGAACTGCCGCACTCGGATGTCGCGGCCGAGGCCTGGTGGTGGTGGGGCTGGGCGGCCGACAGGAGCGCAGGGTTGTTCGTGGGCTTCGAGCTGCGCGGTCGCCGGTTCGACTACTGGGCCGGGCTCGTGCGCGAGGGTGAGCCATACCTCTACGTGGAGGAGCTCGACGGCACCGATCTGCGCGCCGACATGGAGATCAAGCCGCCGGAGATGTGGGCGGGCCACACCTGCGACGCTCCGTTTGCCCAGTGGAGCCTGGGCAACGAGGCGCACGGAGTGCTGCTCGACGACCCGACGGACGCAATGAGCCGGCCCTATGGCATGCCGGCCCCGGTGACCTTCGACGTCGAGTGGTACGCCACCCGCGCCGCCGGCGCGATCGCCCACGGGTACGAGCAGCTCGGCGAGGTGGACGCTCGGATCGAGCTCACCGAGGGCGTGCTCGAGGTACGGGGCCCGGCGTGCCGAGTGCACGTGTGGGGAGCGCCCTATCGGCCCACCGCGCTGGCGATGCCCGCCGGTGGCGAACTGCAATGGGCGCCGTACCGCCGGCACGACGGCCGCGGCGTGCTGCAGGTGCTGACCCCGACCGGCTTCCTCGGGCGCTGGGTCGACCGCACCTGACCGCGAGCAGCTGGTCAGCTGTGCGAGAGGCTCGCGCCGACGCGCCACGGCAGCGTCGACGCCTCGATGAGCCAGGCGTCGCCGATCCGTCGGGCGAAGGAGAACTCGCAGTCCAGCAGCGTCTCCAGCGTGCGTCGATCGGTGAGCTCGGTCAACCGGGCGACGGACAGGACCGACGGCACCGACATCGACCGGGCGCGCACCAGCACGCCCACGTCGCCGCTGCGGTACCACTCCGCGCCGCCGTCGAGCACGCTGTGCAACGCCTCGCCACGGCTGCCCGGCAACAGCTGCCACTGCTCCACGTAGGCGCCGCTAGGGGCGCGTTCGATCAGCACGGTGCCGTGCTGTCGCCACTCCAGCAGTCCCGGCTCGGGATAGGCGGACTCCGGCTGGAAGCTCACCGAGGAGGTCCACTCGGCGGTCGCCCGTGGAACCCCCCCGTCGGCTCCGAGCGCGACGGGGGTGCACGCGGTGCTGCCGCTGCTCGAGTCGCTGCCGGCCAGCGACAGCAGGTCCGCGCACGAGCACTCGTCGAACCCACTGCGGCCGGCGAGTGCGACGGCCGCCGCGGAGAGGCGGACGTCGGCCATCAGCGTCGGCAGTTGCAGCCAGACCAC
>JBAVTH010000138.1:0-1774 GCA_049696035.1 Ilumatobacteraceae bacterium | reverse complement strand
TGTCGCCGTCGCGTACGGCGACATCCTGGACGAGATGATCGAACTGTCCCGCCTGTGCGGCTTCCGCGTGCGAGTGCTCTCCAGGCAACAACCATGACCCGACCAGCCGCCGAGATGGACGGCGGATACGTGGTCGGGGTCGACGTGGGGACCGGAAGCGCTCGCGCCGCGGTCTTCTCCGCCTCCGGTGTGCTGATGGCTCGCGGCGAACACCCCATCGACGTCTGGCACCCTCGTCCCGACCACATCGAACAGTCCTCTGATGACATCTGGCTCGCCGCGACCGCCGCTGTCCGCGACGCGCTGAGAGGCAGTGGCGCGACGCCCTCCGAGGTACGCGGCATCGGCTTCGACGCGACCTGCTCGCTCGTTGCCATCGACGCGGCGGGCGCTCCGGTCGCTGTCAACAGCGACGGCGACGACCACCGAAACGTCGTGGTCTGGATGGACCACCGGGCGGTGGACGACGCCGAGCAGATCAACCGGCTCGGCCACCCGGTCCTCGCGTCCGTCGGCGGGAGGATCTCACCCGAGATGCAGACCCCGAAGCTGCGCTGGCTGCAACGCGAGCTGCCCGCACCATGGGCGCGGGTGGCGCACTGGTTCGATCTTCCCGACTTCCTCACCTGGAGAGCGACAGGCGCCCTGTCGAGGTCGCTGTGCTCCACGGTGTGCAAGTGGACCTACGTCGGCCACGAGGGCCGCTGGGACCGCTCGTTCTTCGAGCAGATCGGGCTCGGTGGTCTGGCCGACGGCAACTTCTCCCGCATCGGCAACCAGATCCATGCGCCGGGCACCGCCGTCGGCAGCGGGCTGTCGGCCGATGCCGCAGCGGACCTCGGCCTGCTGCCGGGCACACCGGTCGGCACCTCGATCATCGACGCCCATGCGGGAGCTCTCGGCGTGCTCGGCGCTCCGGCCACCTCTCACCTTGACCGGCGACTGGCGATCATCGCCGGCACATCCGCGTGCCACCTCGCCGTCTCGTCGGCACCGCTCCCCGTCCCTGGCGTGTGGGGCCCGTATTGGTCCGCGCTCCTGCCCGGCTGGTGGCTTGCCGAGGGAGGGATCTCGGCATCAGGAGCTGCGATCGATCACATCGTCGCGAGCCACCCCGCGTCCCGCCTGCTCGGGCCGCAGCCCTTGGCGGCGCTCGAGCAGCGGCTCGATGAACTTGCCGATGGCTCGCCGGAACGACTCACTCGGTTGGCTCATGCAATGCATGTCGATCCGAGCTTGCTCGGCAACAGGTCGCCTCTCGCCGATCCCACACGAACCGGAGCGTTGGTCGGCTGGTCGTTGCGCGACGATCTCGACGACCTCGCAGTCCGCTACCTCGCTGCCGTCCAGGGTCTGGCGTACGCGACTCGGCACATCGTCGAGGCGATGACCGAGGCCGGCTGGCGGTTCGAGGTATCGGCAGTCACCGGTGGCAGCACGCACAGCCCACTCTGGCTGCGCACCCATGCCGATGTACTCGGCATACCCGTGGTCGTACCAGCCGAACCCGACGCCGTGCTCCTCGGCGCGGCGATGCTCGGCGCCGTGGCGGGCGGGCTGCACTCCGGCGTCGAGGACACCATGGCCTCGATGACTCGCCTGGGCACCATCATCGAACCGAACCGCGCTTCGGCGGAGTTCCACCGCGCGAAGTACGGCGTGTACCGGCGGATGCTTCGCGACCACGACAACTACCGCGCCGCGATGGAAGCTGCCTGCGGCGAGGACTGGGACTGATCTCGGACGGCGGGCGTTGGCGGATCACCCGTTCGGC
>JBAVTH010000137.1:0-6951 GCA_049696035.1 Ilumatobacteraceae bacterium | reverse complement strand
CGGCGTCGAGCGCTTCCGCTGCCGCTCGGGTGGACTCTGCCGACCTGCCGACGATGGAGGCCAGCGCGTTGCGGTGCTGTGCCACGATCGGCAGCAGCCTGGACGGCTGTGACCACGGGGCGCTCACCGCGCCGTCGGCATCGTGCAGTGCCGCAGCGGCATCGTGGAGGGTGCTGGCAGCCAGCGCGATGTCGCCTGACTGCAGCAGCGTGAGGCCATCCTGCGCTCCCTCGTAACCGTCGGTGAGGTCGCTGCGCGCCGACGCGACTGCTGCAGCGGCACCCGCCACGGCGAGCACCACCACACCGCCGGCCACCAGCAGAACACGCAGCAGGAGGCGCCGGATGTGCCGCCGCCGACGCTGGGCCGACACGCCGAGCAGCAGCACGAAGCCGATGCCGGCGATGGCGGCCGAGGCGCCGAAGAACGGGTTGAGCGCAAGCCGGAGCAGCACTTGCACCAGCAAGGCGGCGCTGAGGCAGCGCACGGCCACCACGCTGCGTTGCTCGCTGCCCAACCACAGGCCGAGCGCGGTCGCGACGAGTGCGACGAGCACGCCCCAGGCGCTGCCCGCCGCAGCGATGGCGATGCCGCCGGTGACGACCAGCACCCACCACGACGCCGAAGCGCCCAGCCAGACGGTGGCCGCGGCGAGACCGGCGGTGAGGATGCCGTCGACCAGTGGTGCCCCGGTGGGTCTGCACCCGGCGAAAACCGCCGCGACTGCCGAAGTGGCGGCGATGACACTCATCGCGGGCAGATCGCGCGGCTCGATGGAGTTGCGCCGAATCGGTTCCCGCCACGTCGCGCTCATCGAGTCGCGCCATTCATCGCGAGCTGGTCATCCACTCGACTGTGGCCCGCAGACCGTCGGGGAGAGACACCGGCCGCAGCCCGGGGAACAGCGCATCGAGGCGGCTGTGCTGCGCCTGCGAATGGGCGACATCGCCGGCACGGCTCGGTTCGAAGCGCGCGGGGAGCTCCCGCCCCAGGATGTGGCCGAGCTCGGCGATCAGGTCGAGCAGCGTGTGCCGCGTACCGAAGGCAAGGTTCACCGGCTCGGGGCTGGTGACCCGTCGTGCGACGGCGTCGGCGATCACGCCGGTGACGGTGCCGACGTAGGTGAAGTCGCGGCTTTGCGTGCCGTCGCCGTACACGGTGAGCGGCTCGCCGGCGAGCGCCGCCCCCACGAACCGGGGCACCACCGCCGCGTATGCATGGTCTGCCGGCTGCAGCGGGCCGTACACGTTGAAGAACCGGAAGGAGAGCACCGGCAGCCCGTATGAGGCCGACCACGCGAGCGCGTACGCCTCGGTGGCCAGCTTGCTGGCTGCATAGGGCGACAGTGGCCGGGTGGCGAGGTCTTCGTGCTTGGGCAACGTCGGGTTGGCGCCGTACACGCTGCTGCTGCCGGCGACGATCACGTGGGCGTTGCCCGCCTGCCGAGCGGCTTCCAGCACGTTGACCGTGCCCGTGGCATTGGCGTGGTGGCTGGGCAGCGGGTCGGCCACCGACCTGGGTACGGAGCCGATGGCGGCGAGGTGCACGATCGCGTCGGCGCCGGCACACACGTCGGCGAGTGCTCCGGTGTCGAGGATGCTGCCCTCCACGAGCTCAACCTCGAGACCCACGAGGTTCGCCCGCGAGCCGCTGGACAGGTCGTCGAATGCGACCGTCTCGGTGATCGCCGGGTGGGCGCGCAGTGTGCGGCACAGGTTCGCACCGATGAATCCGGCGCCTCCGGTGACGACTACTCGCATGAGGGCCGAGGATAGGCGCTGTCCCGGTGATCGGGCGCGGTGGCGGAGCACCACCGTGGTCGAAGCTTTCGGGTCGACGGTGATCGCGAGTCCCGAGGCCCCGAGCGACACGCGAACTTCAGCCCACAGGCGGGCCGTCGCACCCGACTTCGGCGTGATGCTCGGGGCCAACTCGGGGTGTGAAGGGGAGCTGTTGCCTGCGGTGGTCTACGGTCTCGCCGTGACAGTGCGTGTGCTATGGGTGATCAAGGGGTTGGGGCCGGGAGGCGCGGAGAACCTGCTGCTGTCGTTGGCCGGCGCGCACGACCCGGGCACGGCCACCTACGAGTGCGCCTACGTGGTGCCCTGGAAGCGCCACCTGGTGCCGGCACTCGAGGCACGCGGCGTGCCGTGCCACTGTGTGTCGCTCCGGCGACACGACCCGCTGTGGCCGCTGCGGCTGGCCCGGCTGGTGCGCTCGGGCCGCTTCGCCGTCGTGCACGTGCAGTCGCCGCTGCCCGGCAGCGTGGCCCGTCTCGCGGCGCGCACCATGCGCACGAGCCGGCGGCCGCAGCTTTTCACGACGGAGCACAACGCCTGGGACACGTTCCGCCTGCCCACGCGCTGGCTGAACCGGTGGACGGGCCGGTGGGACGACCGCACTTTCGCGGTCAGTGCCGAGGTGCAAGGTTCGCTGCGTGGCCCGGTGGTGGGGCGCAGCGAGGTGCTGGTGCACGGAGTGGACCTGCCTCGAGTGCGCGAGGCGGTGACGCGCCGCAACGCGATGCGAGCCGAGTTGGGCGTGGGGCCCGAACAGCTCCTGGCAGCGACCGTGGCCAACTTCCGCGAACAGAAGGACTACCCGAACCTGCTGCGCGCCTTCGCCGACCTCGCCCGGCGAGGGGTGCCGTTGCGCCTGGCAGCGGTGGGGCAGGGTCCGCTGGAGGAACGGGTGCGAGCCCTGCACAGCGATCTCGGCCTGGGCGACACGGTGCAGCTGCTGGGCTACCGGCCGGATGCCGTGGACGTGCTGGCGGCGGCCGACCTGTTCGTGATGGCATCGAAGTGGGAGGGCCTCCCGGTGGCGTTGATGGAGGCATGCGCGCTGGGTCTGGCGTGCGTGCTCACCGAAGTGGGCGGTATGCCTGACGCGCTGGGGTCGACGGGCGCGCGATGGGTGGCTCCCGGCGACTCGACGGCGTTGGCCGCCGCGCTGGCCGAAGTGGCTGGTGACAGAGCAGAACGCTCACGGTTGGCGGCGGAGGCCGCTTCCACGGCGGCGGCGTTCGACATCGGTCGGGCAGCCCGCGAGATCGAGCGCCGGTATGTGCCACCGGTGCCGCAGTGGACCACTCCCGTCGGGCTGGAGGGGCTGGAAGTTCGCCGCGCCACGGCGGCCGACGAGGCCGACGCCATCGCCCTGTGTCGTGAGGTGCTCGGGCTCGCCGCCGATGCCGATTGGCCGGCGCTGTTCCACTGGAAGCACCACGAGAACCCGTTCGGCTCGTCACCGGCGTGGGTGGCGGTGCACGACGGCCGCATCGTGGCGGTGCGGCTGCTCATGCGCTGGGAGTTCGAGCGCAACGGTCACCGGGTGCGCGCCGTCCGCGCTGTGGACACGGCAACTCATCCCGACTACCAGGGCAAGGGGCTGTTCACCGCCCTCACCCTGCAAGGGCTGGAGGAACTGAAGGCCGAGGGTGTGGAGCTCGTGTTCAACACGCCGAACTCGCAGAGCCGGCCCGGCTACTTGAAGATGGGTTGGCACGACGTAGGCCGGCTGCGGCCCGCGATCGCCGTCCGCTCACCGACCGTTCTGCCTCGGGTTGCGCGTTCACGGGTGCCGGCAGAGCTGTTCCCCGATCAGTTGTCGATCGGTACCGCCGTTGGCGACTGGCTCGACGGTGGCGGCCTGGGCCGCTTCCCCGCGCCAGCCGCGCTGCCGGGCGAGCTGCATACACCACTCACCGCCGAGTTCATGCGCTGGCGCTTCGGCTCGTCGCTGCAGCCGTGCCGAGTCGTGGAGGTCGGCGAGGCGGCCGTGGTGGTGGAACGCCGCCGCCGCGGCGAGGTGACCGAGCTGGTCTGTCTGGCGGCGGTGGGAGATGGTCGCGCTGTTGACCGGCTGCTGCGACGCACAATGCGTGAGGCTCGCGCCGACATCGCGCTTCGACTCGGCGCGGCCCGCCCTTCAGCGGGGTTCGTGCGGGTGCCCGACTCTGGGCCGATGCTCACCTGCCGGATGCTGCAGCCGGTCCCAGCGCCACCGCTGGCCGACTGGGCCCTCCAGCTCGGCGACGTGGTCCTGTTCTGATGGCGAGTCGGCTGAACGTGCTGATCGTGGTGACCTCGACGGATCGTCGGGGTGCGGAGGTCGAGGGCTCCCAGTTGGCCGAGGAGTTGCGCCTGCGCGGCCATGGAGCGGAGTGCGTGGCGCTGGCTCCGGGCGGTAGCGGTGGGCTGGCCGTCGAAGCACTCGGCCCCACGGCACGGTCTCCCCGCACGCTGCGAGAGCTGAGGCGCCGGGCACGCGGCACCGACCTGGTGATGGCCTACGGATCGTCGACCCTGCCGGCCTGCGTGATCGCACTCCTCGGGACACGGGTGCCGTTCATCTATCGCAGCATCGGCGACCCGGCGCAGTGGGTCCGCGGTGGATGGCACCGTCGACGCACTGGCTGGTTGTTTCGCCGGGCTGCGCTCGTGGTGGCCCTGTGGCCCGCCGCTGCGACGGCGATCAGCCGACTCTACCGAGTGCCGGCGGAGCGTCTGGTGTGCGTCGCCAACGCCCGCCCGCTGCCGGCGGCCGACGAGCCCGACCGCGCTGTCGCTCGCTCGCGGTGCGGCCTTCCCGACGACGTGCTGGTGGTGGTGTGGGCGGGTGCGTTGACCGAGGAGAAGCAGCCGCTCCTGGCCGTGTCTGCGGTAGCGGCAGTTCCGGAGGCGTGGCTGGTGATGGCCGGCGATGGTCCACTCCGACCGGACGTCGAGGCAGCCTGCCGGGCACAGCTCGCGGGTAGGTACCGGCTCACCGGGGCGGTGGCCTCACTGGTCCCGCTGTGGGCCGCTGCCGATGTAGCGCTGCTGACCAGCCGTACGGAGGGCATGCCTGGCGTGCTCATCGAGGCTCGCCTGCGCGGCGTGCCTGGCGTGGCCACCGATGTCGGCGCGGTGCGGGAAGTCGTGGGCGAACGGGGGGCGGTCGTGTCCGCTGAAGCGGTTCCGGTGGAGGTGGCCGCGGCGATCGAACGAGTCGCATTTGGCCCTGGGCCGGTCGCCGACCCGGGTGCCGCACGGTTCACCTGGCCCGTGGTGGTCGCCGAGTGGGAGCGGTTGCTGGCAAGGTGGGAAAGGTGAAGTTGTTGTTCGTGATCGACAGCCTGGGTGCAAGCGGGGCCGAGCACTCGACTGCCGTGGTGCTCCCTGTGCTGCGCCGTCGTGGCCATGAGATCCACGTCGCAACGCTGTACGACGCCGGGTTCGGCGACGAGGACCGGGTCCGCGACCAGGGTTTCACGGTCACGCCGCTCCGGCGACGATCCTGGACGGGTCGGCTGGCAGAGCTCCGCCGCACGGTCAGGGCGTTCGACGCCGATGTGGTGCACACCTCGCTCTTCACGTGTGACGTGCTCGGAAGAGTGGCGTGCCTCGGGTTGCGGGCGCGTGTGGTCAGCACCCTGGTCAGCACGCCGTACTGCGCCGAGCGGATGGCAGACCCTGCCGTCGCTCGCTGGAAGGTGAGGGCGCTGCAGGTTTTGGATGCACTGACGGCGAGGTTGGGTGCCG
Source organism: Ilumatobacteraceae bacterium (assembly GCA_049696035.1). Taxonomy (GTDB): domain Bacteria; phylum Actinomycetota; class Acidimicrobiia; order Acidimicrobiales; family Ilumatobacteraceae; genus UBA668. Next base: position 1,426 of record JBAVTH010000137.1, on the reverse strand, counting down.
ACCGCATGCAGGCAGTGTCGGAGGGGGCCGCCGACGAGAATGCCGCTGCGTTGCGCTATCCGCGCGAGCGGATCTCGGTGGTCGAACGTGGCCGCGACCGCTCGAGCCTCGGCGTGCGTTCCGCCGAGCGTCGGGCACGTGTTCGGGAGGCGCTCGGCATCGCTCCCGACGCCCCCGTGGTGTTGGCCGTCGGACGGCAGGAGTATGCGAAGGGCCTCGACGAACTCGTTCGCGCGGTGAACCTCCTCGTCGCAACCCTGCCGGCGCTGGTCGTGCTCATCGCCGGGCGGGAAGGGAATGCTTCGGCTTCACTGCGTACAGCGCTGGACGACCATCCGGGTGCGCGGGCCTGTACCCGAGTGCTCGGGCATCGTCACGACGTGCCGGACCTGATGTGCGCCGCCGACGTGCTGGCGATTGCATCCCGGTACGAGGGCACGGCCGGTACGGCCATCGAGGCGATGGCGCTCGGGCTGCCCGTCGTGGCAACCGACATGCCGGGGCCGCGGGGAGTGCTCGAGCACCGGCGAAACTGCCTGCTCGTGCCCGTCGCCGATGCTCCGGCGATGGCTGGCGCATTGGCGCTGACCTTGGGCGACCCGGGTCTGGCCATTCAACTGGCCGACAGCGGGGTGGCCGACTTCGAGACCCGGTTCACCGTCGAGGTCGCCGTCGATCGGCTGGAGGCGTTCTACCGCGACGTGGTGGCCCGCGGGCGGAAGGTCGGTCGATGACCGCCATGGTTCGTCTGCTCGGCACGGCGCCGGTGGCCGGCGTGTCGCGACTGCTCACGCGGTGGCGGCTACGGGTAGTCACCTATCACGGAGTGACCGATTCCGCTGCGTTCGCGGCGCAGCTGGATTGGCTCGGCGAACGGTTCACCACCGTCACCGCCGGGCAGGTGGCCGACGCCTTGCACGGTGGTGCCGCGCTGCCGCCCCGCCCGGTGTGGCTCACCTTCGACGACGGCGACATCACCGTGGTGCGCAACGCCCTGCCGATCCTGCGTGAGCGCGGCATGGTGGCCACCGCCTTCCTCTGTGGCGCATGGCTCGACAGTGCCCAACTGCCCTGGTGGGTGACGCTGGAGTCGGCGCAGCGTGAGGGACTGGTGCAACCTGCCGACACCGGCCACACGGATCCGTCGGCCGCGCGACTGGCCCTGAAGCGGATGCCCGACCCGCAGCGACGTGCGGTGATCGCGACGCTGGCGGAGCGCCTGGCCGGCTCCGGACTCACACCCGCGTGGCCCCAGTGGACCACCGCCGACGGCCTCGCTTGGTTGGCTGCGGGGAACGATCTCGGCAACCACTCGTGGGACCATCCCCTCCTCGACCGATGCGACGAGGCGGAGCAGCGGCGCCAGGTGCGCGCCGCCCACGAGCGGTTGTCGAACACGTTCGGTCACCCGTGCGACGTATTCGCC
>JBAVTH010000136.1:0-4437 GCA_049696035.1 Ilumatobacteraceae bacterium | reverse complement strand
AGCCGACCTCACCGGCCGCCGCCGAGCGCACCGCACGGCGCGCCCGCGCAAACGTCAGGGCACCGGGCTGTTCGAGGATCTCAAGCCCGGCAACTACGTGGTGCACTACCAGCACGGCGTCGGCCAGTACGAGGGCATGGTCAAGCGCACCATCGGTGGCACCGAGCGCGACTACCTGCTACTGAAGTACAAGGGCGGCGACAAGCTGTACGTGCCCAGCGACCAGATCGACGCCCTGCGCCAGTACGTGGGCGGCGAGGCGCCGGTGCTGCACCGGCTGGGTGGCAGCGACTTCGCCAAGGCCAAGAGCAAGGTGCGCAGCGCCGTGCGCGAGATCGCTCAGGAACTGGTGGTGCTCTACCAGAAGCGGGTCAACGCCACGGGCTTCGCGTTCGGCCACGACACGCCGTGGCAGCACGAGATGGAGCAGGCCTTCCCCTTCGTCGAGACGCCCGATCAGCGCACGGCCATCGACGACATCAAGGTCGACATGGAGCGCGCCTACCCGATGGATCGCCTGGTGTGCGGCGACGTCGGCTTCGGCAAGACCGAAGTCGCGATCCGGGCGGCATTCAAGGCAATACAGGACGGAAAGCAGGTGGCCGTGCTCGCACCCACCACCCTGCTGGCCACACAGCACGGCAACACCTTCGCCGACCGATTCGCCGGCTACCCGATCCGGGTGGAGGTGCTCAGCCGCTTCCTCACCGCCAAGGAGGCGAAGAAGGTCATCGAGGGCCTGAAGACCGGCGAGATCGACTGCGTCATCGGCACCCATCGCCTCCTCCAGGACGGGGTGGTGTTCAAGGACCTGGGGCTGCTCGTGGTCGACGAGGAGCAACGATTCGGCGTGCAGGCGAAGGAGGCGATGAAGAAGCTGAAGCACAACGTCGACGTGCTGACGCTCTCCGCCACCCCGATCCCGCGCACGCTCGAGATGAGCCTGGTCGGCATCCGCGACCTGTCGCTGCTGCAGACGCCGCCGGCCGATCGCCAGCCGATCCTCACCTTCGTCGGCGGCTACGACGAACGCGTCGCGGTGGAAGCCATCCGCCGTGAGCTGCTCCGTGAGGGCCAGGTGTTCTGGGTGCACAACCGCGTGCAGTCGATCGACATGGCCGCCGGACGCCTGCGCGAGCTCGTGCCGGAAGCCCGGATCGCGATCGCCCACGGCCAGATGGACGAGGGTTCGTTGGAGCAGGTGGTGGTCGACTTCTGGGAGGGCCGCTACGACGTGCTCGTCTGCACCACCATCATCGAGAGCGGCATCGACATGCCGACGGTCAACACGCTCGTCGTGGAACGTGCCGATCTCCTGGGGCTCGGCCAGATGCACCAGTTGCGCGGGCGCGTCGGCCGCAGCGGGTCGCGGGCGTACGCCTACCTGTTCCACCCGCCCGAGGCACGCCTCAGCGAGGAGGCCTACGAGCGCCTGAAGACGATCGGTGAAGCCACCGAACTGGGCAGCGGTTTCAAGATCGCCATGCGCGACCTGGAGATCCGCGGCGCGGGCAACCTGCTGGGAGAGGCGCAGAGCGGGCACATCGCTGCCGTCGGCTACGACCTCTACTGCCAGATGGTGACCGAAGCGGTGGGCGAGATGAAGGGCGAGGCGCCACCGAAGGCGGTCAGCGAGCTGAAGCTCGACGTTCCCACCGATGCATTCCTGCCCACGGACTACGTGGCGAAGGAGGAGCTGCGCCTGGAGGCGTATCGCCGCCTTGCCGGCGTCACCACGGCCGCGGAGGTTGCCGACATCCGCGCCGAGTGGGAGGACCGCTACGGCGCCGTGCCCGCCGCCGCGGAGGCGCTGCTGGCAGTCGGCTCGCTGCGCGCCGAATGCAACCGGCTCGGCCTGCGCGACGTGCAGATCGTCGGCCAGCAGGCCCGCCTGGGGCCACTCACCTTGAAGTTCAGCGAGGAGATGCGGCTGCGCCGCCTCAGCCGCGATGCCATCTACAAGGAGGACCAGCAGCAGGTGGTCGTCCCGATCAAGCGCGGCGCCGATCCGGCGGTCTTCCTCTGCGGCTTCCTGCAGCAGCTGGTCCCGCCCGCCGAGTGACGGGCCGGCGCTTGCGGCGATCAGCGCTTGAGCACCGGCTTCCAGAGCGTCAACGAGTTGACGAACAAGTCCTTCGGCATGTGCTGAGGAGACGATTGAACCACCACCGTCTTCATGATCGAGTCGGCGAACGTCTGCTTCTTGGCGGTCCACAAGGGAGCCAGGAACCCGACGTAGCAGGGCAGTGCGTCGACGATGTGCAGCAGGCCGCGGCCGAACACGCTCCATCCTGACCCGAGCGGCTGTTGCGAATCGTCCATCACCAGTCGCTGGCTGACGGCCGCGTCGGCGAAGTCGTAGCCCAGGTGAGCACGTTGGATCATCATGCGCACCTGGACGCCGACGACCATTGCGTAGGCGACCACCGCGATCAGAAGCGCCACGACGCCGGGGCCGCTGAGCTGCATCCGAGCGAAGCCGTCGGCGTTGTTCGACGTGGTCACCGTGGTGGTGGTGAGCATCACCAGCCACACCGGCAGGAAGACCACGAAGCTCGGCAGGGCTCGCAGCAGATTCGCACCGACGCGAGTGCCCCAACCGGCGTACGAGACCTGCGCCGCGGCCCGGTACGGCTGATAGCCGTGAGGGATGCCCGCAGGCGGTGAAGGGGGCGGAGGCGGGAAGTCGCTCATCGGTGGAGCCTATGCCGACGCGGCCGATGCCGACCCCTCGGCTTCGGTGCGGGTTTCGAGCGGCCGGCACTCACCAGCGCACGGACGCTCAGGGCGCGGTCAGCCAGAGGTAGCCGTTGGCCCCGAGCTGCGCGATGCCATCCGGAGTGATGGTGGCCTGCGCCGAGCGACGGATCGCGGCACCGGCGGCACCGATGTCGGCCAGCTTCACCACGGCCGTGGCATGCCCGAAGTTGGCCAGCATCGTGAACGTGCCGTGCGCGGGGTGAGTACGTGTGAAGCACAGCACGTGAGGGTCGGGCGAATTCAGCACCGCCAACGTGCCGCTCGCGTCGAGCGCCCCGATGGCCGCACGGTTCGCAGCCAACGACGCGAACACCTCGAACAGGCCGGCCTCCAACGTGCCGGGCAGGTGGCGCCGCTCGGCGACGGCCCAGTCCATCCGCGGCCGGTGCATCCAGCGGTTGTCGTCGGCCTTGGCCGGGTCGGCAAGGTAGCCGGCGTCGTTTCGCAGGCCCAGCTCGTCACCCATGTACAGCAGCGGGATGCCGCCGTACGCGTACACGACCGCGTAGAGCAGCTCGAGTCGCGAGCAAGCCAGCGCGAGATGTACGAGATCGCCATCGGCCAGAGCGCGCTCGAGGCCACACAACGAGGCCGCGCTGCCGGACGTGCGGCCATCACCCGTCTCGGAGTTGAACTGGAAGACCGCACCCTTGGCGAACGAACCGGGGAATGCTCCCGAGTAGAACTGGAGCAGGAAGTCGCGGTGGGTGAGCGAGCTCCAGCCCACCGATGCCGCGTCGACGTCGGTGATCGCCCACCCGATGTCGTCGTGGCAGCGCACGTAGTTGACCCACGCCGCGGTGGCCGGGATCTCGCCCATCCGTCTCAACGCCTTGGCCATCAACTCGGCGTCGCCGGTGGCCAAGCTGCTCCACAGGAGCACCATCAGCTGGTTGTTGTAGGCGAGATCGCACTCGTGGCGCTCGGGTCGCCCGGCACCGAGATACGGCGTCAGCTCCTCGGGGGCCACGATCGCCTCCGCTTTGAACGCAGTCGCCGGCGCCGCCACCGACATCAGCGCCCGGAGCGTGGTGAGCAGCACGTGCACCTCCGGGAGGTTCTGACAGATCGTTCCCTCCCGCTTCCACATGAACGGCGCAGCATCGAGGCGCAGCATGTCGACGCCGCGGTCGGCGAGATGCAGCATCACTTCGAACATCGAGCGGAAGACACTCGGGCTCGCCCAGTTGAGATCCCACTGGAACTCGTGGAACGTGGTCCACACCCACTGCCGGCGATCCGGGAGCCAGGTGAAGTTGCCCGGCGCGAACGTGGGGAACACCTCGAGAAGGGTTTGCTCGTAGCGGTCCGGCATCGTGCGGTCGGGGAAGAAGAGGTAGCGATCGACGTACTCCGGATCGCCGGCGCGCGCCTTGAGCGCCCACGGGTGCTCGGCAGCCGTGTGGTTCACCACGAGATCGATGCACAGGTTCATCGAGCGGTCGTGGAGCGAACCCGCCAACGCAGCCAGATCATCCATCGTGCCCAGCCGCGGGTCGACCTCGTCGTACGCGGCAACAGCGTACCCGCCGTCGCTCTCGCCGTCGCGAGGCTTCAACAGCGGCATCAGGTGCAGGTACGTGACACCGAGGTCGCTGAGGTAGTCGAGGCGATCGGCGACACCGTGCAGCGTTCCGGCGAACAGGTCGGTGTAACAGACGTACCCCACCTGGTCGG
>JBAVTH010000135.1:0-4008 GCA_049696035.1 Ilumatobacteraceae bacterium | reverse complement strand
TGCTCAGCCAGCCGCGTGCCGTCATCGTGCGCGCCAGGCCGCCGCGCCCGTAGTTGGCGTCGAAGGGGTCGGGGAAGGCGAACAGCGAACCCATCGGCCGTTCATCGGGGTCGATCGACAGGTCGAGGTAGGCGGGGTCGGCGAGCGTGCGGTAGATGGTGAGGTACCTGGTGAACACCGCTCGCCGACGGTGCTCCCGCCAGGCCTGCGTGTCGGCCGCCTTGTCGACGCCGCGCAGCCGTGCGCCGGCATCGACGGATTCGGCGATGCTCGCCTTCGCGATCGCATCGATGCGAGCGACACGCGCCACCTGCGCGGCGCGATAGATGGCGAGCCACTCGGTGTCGTACACGCACGGCTCGGGCCACGGGCGCCAGCCGTTGGCCGGGTTGTACATGTCCAGCTCGGGCACGGTGCTGAACGCATCGGCTTCGTCTGCCACGCTGGGGTCGATCACCTGCAGCATGAACACGCCCTCGCCCGGGTGGGCGGCCATGCCCACCCAGCCGTCGCCGATGCCCAGCTGCGACTGGGCCATCGCCATCAGGCTGCCACCACCGCTGTTGCCCAGCAGCACGACGGCCTCGGCGCCACGACGAATCATCTCGTCGTGGGCGGTCTGCACGTCGACGATGCAGCTCTCGTGCAGGCAGTCGGTGTCGTTGTTCTGATAGCGGGTGCCGAACCCGAGCACCGCGTACCCAGCCGCCGCCAGCAGCGGGCAGGCGTAGTGCACGCTGAAGTCACCTCGCGGGTGGCTGAGGATGACCGCTGTCTTCCACGGTCTGCCACCCGGCGGAGTCCACAGCACGCCGCGGACGAGTGCACCGTCGGGGCTCACCAGTCGGATCGATTCCCGCGGGATCTCCACCCCAGGGTCGTCCTGCGCCATCGGCCAGTAGTTGAGGCCGAAGGGTCGCTGCCCACCCATGTGCGCGTCGAGCTGCTGCATGGGCCGCACGCTAGAACCTGGCGGCGGCCGTGTCGTCGTCGTCAGTTCGCCGGCCGACCGATGAGCGTGGCGTGCACGGTCATCAGCCGCCCGCCGCGACGGATCTCCAGGGTCACTTCGTCGCCTTCGGCCCGGTCGCGGACGGTGGCGATCATCCCGGCGCGGCCGCTGATCCCGATGCCGTCGACCGACACGATCGCGTCGCCCACTTCCAGGCCGGCATCAGCGGCGGGCGTGCCGGGTTCCACCTCGGTCACCAAGGCCCCGCTTCCTCCGTCGGGCCGATCGGCGAGGCCGACCCCGAGGTAGCCCTCGATCGGCAGGGCGCCGTGTGTGGCCACCCGCAGCCGATCGATGGCGGGCAGCAGTTCGGCATTGGAGACGGCGAAGGCGAGGCTGCTGGCCGTGGACCCCTGCTCGGTGATCGCGACGAAGGTGGTGAGTCCGATGACCTGTCCGAGCGAGTTGACCAGCGGCCCGCCCGAGTTGCCGGAGGAGATCGGCGCATCGGTCTGGATCATGCCCTTGAGCGCCATCGTGTCGTTGGCACTCGCTCGATCCAGCGCCGACACGATGCCGACGGTGACCGATGGATCGCCGTCGAGGTCGAGCGCGTACCCGACGGAGACGACGTCGTCGCCGACCCGCACATCGCCCGGCGCGGCGAACTGCGCCGGCACGAGGCCATCGGCGTCGATGCGCAGCAACGCCAGGTCGCGGCCGATGTCGATGGCCAAGATGACGGCGCCGCGGGGTTCGGTCTCACCTGGCACGCGCACACTGACCGTCATCGCGCCGGCGACGACATGCGCGTTGGTGACGATCTCACCGTCCTTGGTCAGCACGACGCCGCTGCCGGTGATCTGCCCGACCATGTCGCCCGCTTTCGTGTCCGCGGAGATGTTGACGACCGACGGGGAGATGGTCGAGGCGACCTCGAAGACGTCGAGCGCCGGCAACGGTTCCGCCCGCGGCTCGACCTCCACGAGCCCGAGGGTGGAGGCGACTCGGGCGGGGGCACGATCCTGCTGCGCCAGCCGCACGCCCATCCACGCGCCGAGCAGGCCGGCCGCCCAGGCCACCATCACCACCACCAGCGCCAGCAGGAAGCCCGCCCGCGTGCGAGGGGACCGCTTCGCACGATGCAGCGCCGGGGGTGCGGCGGGAGCAGCTGCACCGTCGCCATCGACGGGACCGGCCGAGTCGTGGGCACCCAACGTGCCGTCGTCGAGATCCGCAGCGGCGACGCCATCGGTGTCGTTGGACGGCGCGAACGTCGGGTGGGCGACGGGCTCATCATCGATGGTCAGTACGTTGTTGGCGTCGATGAAGCCTGTCTATCGCGGTTGGCAGGGGATGGAAAGGGCGACGTCGTTCAGTCTTTCGCAAGCGCCGCGGCGCTCAGCGCGACAGCACGCGCTGGTAGCGGTGACCGTCGCTGGTGAAGCCGTTTCGCACCAGGTAGCTGCGGTGCGGCTCGGTGCCGGGCTCGGAAGTGACGCGATCGACGCCGAGCTTGCGGAACACCCCGGAGCCCTTGCCGTACAGCCAGGTCGAGATCTGCGAGTCGCGATAGGGCTTGGTCACGTAGTCCAGCTCCACCCTCAGCTCGTCGCCGTGCAGATGCCCGACGAACGCGCCCGCGGGCAGCCCGTCGCGCATCAGCAGCAGCGCCAGCGCGTCGGAGTCGGCGGAGTGCTGGAAGGCGGGCTGGAAGCGGTGGATGTCGTCGAGGTGGTAGCGCAGGAAGTCGACGAGGAACGGATCGTCGACCGGCACGACGGTGGCGCCGAGGTTGCGCTTGCCGCCCAGCTCGGCGCGCAGGAACCAGACGTTGAGCACGGCGATCGCGGCGTTGGTGACGACGATCGGCACCGAGGCGATCAGCACGCCGTAGACGACGAAGGCCAGCGACCCGGCCAGCGAGATGGCTCGCAGACGCACGACCGACGTCATCGCCAGCGACACGACGACGAGCGCCGAGGCCAGGTACCCGATCAGTTCAGTGGAGTCGACGTGCATGCACCCTGCTGTCTATCGCCCCTGGCGCCCGACGACGGCCGGGAACGCCGAAAGGGCCCCGCCGGCCGAAGCCGAACAGGACCCTTTCGTGATTCCCCCCACGGGACTGCGTGCTGCGAGATCAGCTGTTCTGGATCTTGATCTCGATGTCGACGCCGGCAGGCAGCTCGATGCGCTGCAGGCTGTCGATGGTCTTCGCGTTCGGGTCGACGATGTCGATCAGGCGCTTGTGGACGCGCATCTCGAAGTGCTCACGTGAGTCCTTGTCGATGTGCGGGCCACGGATGACCGTGTAGCGGTGCTTGTCGGTGGGCAGCGGGATGGGGCCGCGCACCGTTGCGTTGGTACGGGTGACCGTCTCGACGATCTTGCGGGTCGACTGGTCGATGATCTCGTGGTCGAACGCCTTGAGACGGATGCGGATGCTCTGTGCCATGTTGATTGGTCTCTCTCAGGTCGCCGGATCGGTCACTTGGTGATCTTGGTGACGCGGCCGGCGCCCACGGTACGGCCACCCTCACGAATGGCGAAACGCAGGCCCTCGTCCATCGCGATCGGCTTCCCCAGCTCCACCGTGATCTCCACGTTGTCGCCCGGCATCACCATCTCGGTACCCTCGGGCAACTGGATCGTGCCCGTCACGTCAGTCGTCCGGAAGAAGAACTGCGGCCGATAGTTGTTGAAGAACGGCTTGTGACGCCCACCCTCGGACTTCGACAACACATACACCTGACCAGTGAAGTTCGTGTGCGGCGTGATGCTGCCCGGCTTGCACAACACCTGCCCACGCTCCACATCCTCCTTCTTCGTCCCACGAAGAAGAGCACCGATGTTGTCACCCGCACGACCCTCATCGAGCAACTTGCGGAACATCTCCACACCCGTACACACCGTCTTCTGCGTCGTCTTCAAACCAACGATCTCCAGATCATCACCCGTATGCACGATGCCCTGCTCCACCTTGCCGGTCACCACCGTGCCACGACCCGTGATCGTGAACACATCCTCGATCGGCATCAAGAACGGCTTGTCCA
>JBAVTH010000134.1:0-3262 GCA_049696035.1 Ilumatobacteraceae bacterium | reverse complement strand
TAGCGATCAGAGGCCTGCTCGAGCAGCGGTTGATCACCCTCGACGATGCCAGCGGGCGGGTCGTGATGGCCCCGTCGATTCGCACCTTTGCCACGGATCGCCTGATCCCGGCCGACGTGCCGCCCACCGTCGAGCGCCACGGAGCATGGTTCGCCGCGGTGGCCGAGCGGTTTGCCGGGCAGGCCGACACCTTGCCGGCGTCGCTGCTCGCACCCGACGAGGCCGACGTGTTCGCCGCGCTCGACACCGCCATGCACAGCCTCGACCCGGCCGTCGCCTATCGGATCATCATCGGCCTCGGCGACCATTGGGTGCACCTCGAACGACAGGACGTCGTCGCCACGATCGGCAACTGGCTGAGCAGCCGCTCGCCGAGTGACGGCGAGCAGCAGTGGGCTGCGGCCGTCGCCCGCATGTCGCTCGCCCTCGCCCACCGACCGGAGTCGCCGATCCACGCGCTGGCCGAGGAAGCGCTGGCCGTCGCCGAGATCGTGCACGACGAGGTGTCGCCGGGCTACCTCGCACGTGCCGCGGCCGCGTTGCAGACGACAGTGGAAACTGTCCGAACCGACATGGCTGCGACGACATGACCTGCGAGACGATGACGACATGACGGCCCTGTCCGACCACCAGTCACCGACCGACCAGGCCTGGCTGGTGCTCTACCAGACCGGCAGCGCACCGCAGACCGTCGCGCTGGAGGGCGAGCTGACGATCGGCCGCCACACGGGCGAACCCGACGTCGTCGGCCACCTCGCCGTGCACGACGACCCCGCCGTCTCGCGCCTCCACGCGGTCCTCACCCGTCGCGCACCCGGCTGGTGCGCACAGGCCGCGAACTCGACGAACGGCCTGTTCGTGAACGGGGTGCGCCTCGCTGCGGGCGCGGTGCACCTGCTCGCCTCGGGCGACGAACTTCGGATGGGCGAGCGCACCACGCTCGTGTTCCACGCGCTCACGTCATCCGCCCGCGACCGCTCCCATACGCGGACCGCTCGCGGCATCCCCGACCTGACGCCGGCCGAGCGACGGGTGTTGCTGTGCCTGTGCTCGCCGGTGCTCGACGGCGACGCGTTCACACCACCCGCGACGGTGCCGATGATCGCCGGACAACTGTGCGTCACCGACAGCGCGGTGAAGCAACAGCTCGGGCGGCTCTACCTGAAGTTCGGCATCGACGAAGGCGGCGACCGACGTGTCCGCCTGGCCAACGACGCACTCACCCGAGGCGCGGTCCGCCGCGCGGATCTGGAAGCGTTCCGGACGGCACCATGAGCGATCTTCCCGAGGCCTCCGGCGCGACCTTCACCGATGACGTGATCGGCGAGCGCTTCCGCATCGTGCGCCCGCTCGCGACCGGCGGCGAAGCGCAAGTGGTGCTGGCGCGCGACCTGCAGCTCGATCTCGACGTCGTGATCAAGGTTCGCACGATCCACGGCGGCGACGACCTTGGCAGGTTGCGTCGCGAGGCCGGCATGCTGATGCGCATCGTCGCCCACCCAGGGCTGCCGATGGTGCGCAGCGACCTGATCGACGGCGACCGCTACTGCCTGATCAGCGACTACGTGGCCGGCAACGACCTGCGCACGTTGGTGGATGCGCAGACCGGCGGCCTGCCCCTGCCCACCGTGCTCGGCCTGATCGACCAGTTGGCCGGCACGCTCGACCACCTGCACCGCCATCGCCCGCCGGTCGTGCACGGCGACGTCAAGCCGGAGAACCTGATCCTGGCCGACGACGGCCGGCTGGTGCTGGTCGACTTCGGCGCGGCGATGCGGGTCGGCGACGACGGCGAGCGGTTGGGCACGCCCGGTTTCTCCGCGCCTGAAGTCCTCGCAGGCGAATCACTGTCACCAGCAGCCGACGTGTACTCGCTGGCCGCATTGGTCGTCTACCTGCTCACCGGAACGGTGCCGCGATTGGGTGCCGCGTGGCCGACCGAGCTGACCGCCGGTGGCCACGCCCGACTGGAACGGGTGCTGCGCAGCGGGCTGACCTGGGACCCGCTCGGCCGACCGTGGAGCGCTTCGGAGTTCGCGATGCGCCTCCGTGAGGCCGGCGAGATGGACGTGCCCACCGGCACGGTCACACTCGCCCTCGTCGCCGCCGGGCCGGCGGTCGCAAGGATGGAAGCTGCCGGCGGGCGGGTGATGTCGACGGCCAAGGTCCCGGCCGGTACCACGCTCGTCGCGTTCACCCGCGCCGCGGATGCCGCCGCCGTGGCCGTCGATCTCTCGGCGCATTCGACGATCGCGTTGCACGCCGGCGACCTCGGCGGCTGGCACGGCGCCACGCTGCAGCAGTTGTCCGACGAGCTGGCCGTTCTGCGCAGCGGCGCCGCTGAACCGTCGGTGGTGTGCTCTCCCCCGGTTCGCATGCTGCTCGGCGCCGACGGCACATTGCAGTTCGATCCGCATGGCCTCGGCTTCCAGATGCAACGCGCCGGCGCCTCCAGTGCGGCTGCGCCAGTCTCCCGCCCACGTCATGCGGCTGCCGCCAGATCTGCAGCCTGGATCAACTCTCGCCGCGCACGGCCGTTGGCCGGGCGGACGACAGAGCTGCACACGGCGACCGACGCGATCGAGCGCTGTCGCTCCACGGGCGAGTCGCCGGTGATCCTGGCCATCGGCGAACCCGGCATGGGCAAGACGCGGCTCCTGGCGGAACTGGCCGGCCACGCCACCGAACGGCACGAGCACGTGCTGATCGGGCGGTGCACCGAGTCCGGTGGAGCGTTCGAGCCGTTCCTCGACGCCTTGGGCGACCACCTGTTCCCTTTCGAGTCGGGTCAGCTGGAACGCGACGAGGAGGGCTGGATCGACCGTCGTCGCTTCTTCGGCCGGATCGCGGATTCGCTGCGCGAGCTCGGCGGCCCCGTCACCCTCGTGATCGACGACGTGCAGTGGATCGACGGCTCGTCGATGGCACTCCTGTCGCAGCTGCTCGACGATCTGGCGGGCACACTGGCCGTAGTCGCCGGCTGTCGTCCGAACGCCGACCACAAGGTGCTCGACGAGTTCCGACAGCGCCTCAGCCTGACGACCATCACGGTCGGGCCGCTCTTGCCCGACGCACTCGCCGAACTCGCCCGCGGCGCCGGCCTCGAGCTGAGCAGCCAGACCAGCGAGGAGCTGTTCGCACTGACCGGCGGCAACCCGTTCTTCGGGCTGCAGCTGGTCAACCACCTGCGCGACGTACCGGGCCACGCGCTCGACAGCAACGACCTGCCCAGTGGCGTACGCGACTGGATCCTGCAACGCGT
>JBAVTH010000133.1:0-5934 GCA_049696035.1 Ilumatobacteraceae bacterium | reverse complement strand
GCATCGACATCCCTCAGGGTTGCCACACCTTCAGCGGCGACGAAGCCCTCGCCTACGCCCGCTCGCGCCACCTGAAGTGGATGGACGAAGGCGGCAAGACCCACGAGGACGGCACCTCCGACCTCGGGCGCATCTCACGACAGCAGGACTTCCTGCGCCGCACCCTGCAGGCCGCGCTCGACAAGGGCGTCTTCGACCCCGCAGTCGCCCGTGCCCTCATCGAGTCGCTGCAGACCGACATCGTCACCGAGGCCGGGTTCACCGTCAACGACATGCTGAAGTTCGCCGGCGTGCTGCACGACGTGAACCCTGGCAGCATCCGCACGTACCAGATCGAGGCCAGCGGGATGATGGTCAGTGGCAACTCCGTGCTCGACCCACGCATCAAGGGCGACAACATGAAGGCCATCCTCGCCATCTTCAAGGGCGAGGCACCGTTGGCGGGCGCCCCCGAGCAGGCCTTCGAGACCACCACCACGACGATCGCACCCACGACCAGCACCACCGTGCCACGCACCACCACCGGCAGCACCGCCGTCGGCGGCACGACGCCTGCCACCACCACGACCCCGGCCACGACCACCACGGTCGCGGCCACGACCACGACGGTGGCCGAGCCGGTGCAAGCGGCCAAGGGCGACATCCTCCCCGACCCCACCATGGTCTGCAACTGACCCATCGCCCAACAGTCGCCGGTCGAGCGGCGGCGCCTCAGGCAGAGCGGTCGAGCGCGCGGGTGAGGGCTTCGGCCACCTGGCTGGGCCCGCTGATCGTGAGGCAACGGGCACCGACCCGGGCGGCGAACGCCATCGCCTCCTCGCTGTCCTCCTCGGGGGCGACGACGACGAGCTCGCTGAGCCCGGCGGCCGCCGACACCGGGTCGCCGTCGACCGTTGCCCGGCAATCGCTGAGCAGCACGGTCACCTTGCGCCCGGCACGGCTGCGGGCCAGCTGGTCGACCGCGACGTGCAACGCCCCGGCGAGGTCGGTGGTGCCGAATCCGCGCAATGACAGCACGTCGTTCACCACCAGATCGCTGGGCTTGGGAGTGAGCTGACCCTTCGCGACCACGACGTTCTTGCCGAAGGCGAGCACGCTGTAGTCCTCCGGCGATCGACTGGCGACCGCCGCCGCGGCGAGGGCCGCAGTCGCCAACGGCTTGCCCCCCATCGAGCCGCTGCGATCGATCAGCAGGCACAGCGCGGTTGTCGGCTTCACCCACCCGCGGACCCGAAGACGCTCCGGGTCGATCAGACCACCACGGCCCTCGAGGATGGCTTCCAGGCTGGCGTCGATGTCGATGTCGCCCCCATCGGGGCGGTACGGCAGCTCACGCAGTGCGCCAACTCCGCGCGGCCGCACCGGGCCGCGGCGGGCGATGTCGATGAACAGCTTGCCGGCCAACCGCTTGGCCAGCTCACGCAGGCGCCGATCGGTGGCGCCGACCAGATCGGCGAGCATGGCCAGCGTCTCGTCGGGGTCGATGCTCAGCCCCTCCTCGATGGCCGACTCGTCGAGCTCACCCACCTCCGGCGACACCTGCTCGAAGCGAGGGTTGCGCGACAGCTCGCGCCGAGACGTCGTTCGCTTCTGACTGTTGGCGACCTCGGCGTCGGCCTCGTCGCCTTCCTTCACCGAGGGCGGTGGCGTCAGCCCCTGTTCGCCCCGGTCGGGGCTGCCGCTTTTCCCTCGCCGCCACCCCCACCCTCGCCAATGGCTGCCGGCGAGAACACCTCGCGCCACAGTTCGGTGACGATGTCCTCGGCGCTGCGACTGCACCCTTCGCGCAGGCGCAGGCGACCACTGAGCGCCACCAGCGCGGCGTCGAGCCCGACAGCTTCGTCGTGCGCCGCCACACCCCGCAACGACGACAGCGAGGCCGCCACCGCCGCTGCATCGATGGCACCGCGCACCGACGATCCGATGCGGACGTCGGGGTGGTTGCGCGTGCGGCGCACGACCTCGACCGCGCCGGCCAACCACGCCGGATCGATCGACGCTCCCGGCAGCGCCTGCCGGACGATGGCGACCTCGTCGTGTGCATCCTGGTAGCCCACGGACAGACGGCACACACGGTCGTAGACCGCGCTGCTGATGCGGGCGGTTCCGATCGCGTCGAACGGGTTCATCGCTGCGACGAGACGGAACCCGCCGGCTGCACCGACCCGCCCGAGACGGGGCACGTGCAGTTCGCGTTCGCTCATCACCGTGATGAGCACGTTGAGCGTCTCCTCCGGGATGCGGTTGATCTCCTCCACGTACAACAGCGAGCCGTCGCGCATCGCAGTGACCAGCGGGCCGTCGACGAACACCTCCGGGTCGTACCCGTCGGTGAGCACCCGAGCCGGATCGAAGTGGCCCACGAGCCGGGCAGGCGTCAGCTCGGCGTTGCCTTCCACGAACTCGAAGCCGAGGCCCAGCTCGTCGGCGACCGCCCGCAACAGGGTGCTCTTGCCGGTGCCCGGCGGGCCTTCCAGCAGTACGTGACGATCGGCCGCCAGCGCGGCGACGACCAGCTCGATCTCGCGGGCGCGGCCGACGACACGCGCCAGCACCCGCCGCATGAGACCGGCCTGCTCACTCATGCACGATCACGCCTCTGATGTTCTCGCCGTTGCGCATGGCCTGGTAGCCGACGTTGATCTCGTCGAGCGTGTAGCGGCGGGTGATCAGCTCGTCGAGCTTGAGCTGCCCGTCGCGATAGAGGCCGAGCAGCTTGGGGATGTCGTGGCGCGGGTTGAGCGAACCGAAGATCGTGCCCTTGATCTCCTTGTTCCACATCGCCAGCTCGAACAGGTTCACCGACGACTCGGTCTGGGTGATCGGTGCGATCGCGGTGACCACGATGGTGCCGCCCTTGCCGGCCATCGCAGTTCCCAGCTGCATCGTCTCGCCGTACAGCACGCCAGGGGTCATGATCACCTTGTCGGCCATCTGACCCCAGGTCAGTTCGGTGATGGCCGGCATGGCCTCCTCCATCGAGGCGAACGTGTGCGTCGCACCGAGCTCCATCGCCTTCTCGCGCTTGAACTCCACCGGGTCGACCGCGATGACCCGCTTGGCGCCGGCCATGGCGGCGCCCTGCACCGCGTTGATGCCGATGCCGCCGACCCCGACCACCACGACCGTGTCACCCGGGCGCACGTCGGCGCGATGGGTCGCCGACCCCCAGCCGGTGGCGACACCGCACGACACGAGTGCGACGACATCGAGTGGCAAGTCGTCGTCGACCTTGATGACCGATGCCTCCGCCACCGCGGTGTACTCGCTGAACGTGCCCAGCTTGGCCATCAGCTTGATCGGGCCGCCGTCGTCGCTGTGCCGGCTGGTGCCGTCGGTGATCATGCCGGTCTGCATGGCCCCGGCACCGGCATCGCACAGGTTCTGGCGGCCGGTGCTGCAGAAGCGGCAGCGCCCGCACGAGGGGATGAAGCTGGCCGACACATGGTCGCCGACAGCGACACCGGTGACGCCAGGCCCGACCTCGACGACGATGCCCGACCCCTCGTGGCCACCGATGATCGGGAAGAACGGTGGCATGCCTGCCGCGGCGAGCATCGGCGCCGGCGGCACCATGTCGCCGGTGACGAAGTGCTCGTCGCTGTGGCACATGCCCGCGACCTTCCATTGCACGATGACCTCGCCGGCTCGCGGCGGATCGATGGTGATCTCCTCGATCCGCCACTCTTCACCGATTGCGTGCAGCACTGCAGCGCGACACTTCAAGACGAACCCCCTCCGTCGACGACCCGTAGCAACATACCCAAGCACGGGCCGCCGGGCAGAGTCGCCCGTCGTCGCAGCGAAATCGTCGATCCCAGCGCGGCACGCCAACACACGCAGCCACTAACGTTCGACGCCGTGACCGAGCAGCGGGCGTGGCCATTCGTCGGGCGGGAAGCGCTGACGAGCGAGGTGATCCGGCTGCTCGACGCCGGCCAGCACGTGCTGCTCGGCGGTGCGGCCGGGTTGGGCAAGACGCGCCTGGCCACCGAGGTGGGGGCGGCCTTGGCGGCGCGCCGCCTGACCGTGCAGCGAGTGGTGGCCAGCCCCGCGTCCTCGCCGGTGCCGCTGGCGCCCTTCGCCGGCCTGATCGGCGCAGAAGCCAACGGCGACACCGTCGGCGCCGTCCTGCGCAGCCTGGGAGCGGACGGGCGAGCCGGCGCCGGCGATCCCGTGCTGCTCGTCGACGACCTCCATCTGCTCGACGATGCCAGCGCCACCGTGCTGCAACAGCTGCTGCTCAGCGGCAACGTTCGGCTGCTCGGCACCCTGCGCACCTCGGCGGAGCTCCCGGCTGCGGTCGGTCGCCTGCGCCACGAGGCCAACGTCGTCAGCATCGACGTGCCGCCGCTCGCCGACGAGCTGATCGTGTCGATGGTGG
This sequence comes from Ilumatobacteraceae bacterium, assembly GCA_049696035.1. Taxonomy (GTDB): domain Bacteria; phylum Actinomycetota; class Acidimicrobiia; order Acidimicrobiales; family Ilumatobacteraceae; genus UBA668. Next base: position 1,550 of record JBAVTH010000133.1, on the reverse strand, counting down.
AGGGCGCGCTCGGTGGCGTGCTCGATGGCCGATCCCACCAGCTCCTGGCCACCGCCTGCGGCGGCAACCCGATGTATGCCCGTGAACTGGTGCAGGGTTCGATCGATGCGGGCGCGCTGACCGCGCTGTCGGGGGTGTGGACGTTCCACGGCGAGATGACCGCCACACCACTGCTGGAGGAGATCGTCCTTGCCCGCCTGGCGCCGTTGCAGGGCCCCGAGGTGGAGGCCCTCGAGCTGCTGGCGGTGGGCGGCCGGCTGCCGTACCGGCTGGTCGAGCAGGTGGTGGGCTTCGAGCCCCTCGAGCGTCTGGAGCGGATGCAGGTGCTGTCCGCAGTGCAGCCCACGCCGGCGCTGCCGATGCAACTCGACGTCGTGCACCCGCTGTACCGCGAGCTCACCAGGGCTCGTTTGGGGGCGCTGGCGCGGATGCGCATCTATCGCACGTTGGCCGTGACCGACGCTGCTGTGCGCGGGCCCGAGCAGCCGACGGAGGGCGAGCTGCTGAGGTCGGCGATGTGGCACGTACGCGGCGGCGTCGACCTGGAACCTGCGTCGCTGCTACGGGCGGCTCGGCGGGCGGCGACCATCGGCGACAGCCCGCTGGGTGCCGAGCTGGCGGAGGTGGCGTATCGCAACCATGGCGGCGCCGAGGCCGCGCTCCTGGCATCGTGGTGCCTCGCCGAGGTCGGCCGTCACGACGATGCGATCGAACTGCTGAAGGACGCCGCGGAGCGCGGCGCCGACCCGTGGGAGCAGGCCGCCATGCGCCTGCGCGTTGCGGAGGAGTGGTGGTGGACGGCGCGGCTGGAGGCGGCCCAGCAGTACCTGGGCGCCACCGAGCTCGACCCGGGGCCGTGGAACGACCTGTTGGAGGCGCAGCGTGGCGTGTTCGCCGTGCTCGATGGGAACCTGCCCGAGGCGTGGCGCCGCTGCCGCCCACTCGTGAATCACCCTCACCTGTGGGTTCGGTTCGTCGCGGCGATCGCCATCGGCAATGCAGGAACCTGGGGCGACCGGACCCAAGAAGCGATCGACGTGTGCGGCAAAGCGGTGTCGGCCATCGCCAACAACGACGTCGCCTTGCTGGGCGACCCCAACCTGCACCTGGCGATCCAGCTGGTGGCCATGCTCCACGACGGTGAGGTGACGGCTGCTGCCGAGTTCGCCGAGGTCGGCTACCGCGACGCGATTCGCCAACCCTCCACCCAGGTCCGTGCGTGGGCGGCGATGCTCACCGGCCAAGCGTTGGCGATGCGCGGCGAGCTGGCTCGCGCCTGCCGGTTCTTGGCGGAAGCCGAACGCGGTTGGGCCGCTGTCGGTCTCGAAGGCTTCGCCTCGTGGTGCGCGGCGGGGCTGGCGCGCGTGCAGAACGAGCTGGGCGCCGCCGACGAGGCCACCGGCACCATCGACCGCATGGAGGGTTACGAACGGGCGGGCTTCGGCCTCAACGAGGCCATCCTGGAAGCGGCCCGCGCCTGGGTGGCAGTGGCTGCCGGCGATCGGGCCGAAGCGATGGCCGTGCTCACCCGAGCGATCGAGCAGGCGACG
>JBAVTH010000132.1:0-7575 GCA_049696035.1 Ilumatobacteraceae bacterium | reverse complement strand
GGCTGATGCCGACGGTGACGGTCTTGGCCTGGTGCTTGATGGCATCGATCGGCCGGGTGAGCTCCTCGATCGCACGGGTCAGCGCGGCCGTCAGGTCGTCGATGAGCACACCAGGTGTGGCGATCTTGCCGGTGCCGCGCTGGTAGGCCTCCAGCGGAGCATCGCTCGCCAGGTCGCGCAACAGGCCGACCAAGCGCACCGCGGTGGACGCTTCCAGGTGGCCGTTGTACTGATCGGCGCGCAGCCCGTCGAGGAACTTCTCCGTGTGGACACCGATCTCGGCCCGCACCGCCCGCAGCACGTCGTCGCCGTCGGTGGACGCGGCCAACGCGTCTTCGATGACCTCGCGCGCCTCGCGCAGCGGGCGAGCCGATGCATCGATGGCGAGAGCCGCCTCGTAGCCGAACAGGTGGCCCACCATGGCGGACAGAACGAACGCGAGGGTGGAATCGACCGAGGGCACGGTGAGCACCGCGGCGGCTGCGGCGAAACGCTCGTCGGCATCGGTGGCCACGACGATCGGCGTCGCCTTGTGCGCCTTGTAGATCGCGACCTCCTTGGCCACATCGTCGGCGGTGCCGCCGACCAGGCCGGCGGCACAGACGAGGATCAACGGTTCGCTGGACAGGTCGATGTGCTTCTTGTCCTCGGTGACGTCGCAGGCGATCGACTTGTAGCAGAGCTCGCTGAGCTTGATGCGAACCTCTTCCGCGGCCACGACGTTGGGGCCGTTGCCGACGATCGCCCAGTAGCGCTTCGAGGGGGCGAACCGGCGCGCCACCTCACCGATCGCAGGCCGCGTGGCGATCACTTCCGCCATCGCGTCGGGCAAGGTGCGCAGCGACGTGAGCAGTTCGTGCCGACGATGAGCGGTGCCCTTGCCGGCGGCCTCTGTGATGGCGCAGGCCAGCAGCACACCAGCCGCCACTTGCGAGTAGAACGCCTTGGTGCTGGCGACGCTCATCTCCACGTCGCGACCGTCGCTGGTGTACATCACACCGTCGGCCTTGTCGGTGAGGTCGCTGTTGCGACGATTGACGATGGCCAGCACCGACGCCCCGCGGCCACGGGCCAGATCGACCGTGCGGTTGGTGTCGGTGGTGGTGCCGCTCTGACTGACCGCGATGATGAGCGTGTCGCTCATGTCGAGCAGGAGGTGGAAGCCCGACAGCTCGGTGGCGGTGATCGGGTCGACATCGAGCGTGCCGCCGGCCAGCGAGTCGAGCACCGCGGCCATGCTGCGGCCGGCCACCGCCGCCGTGCCCTGGCCGATGACGCGCACCTTGGTGATCTCGCCACTGTCAAGACGGGCAGCGATGGCGGCCGGCAGGCTCCGCTCACCGACCTCGGCGCGCAGGCCCTGCGGCGTCTCGACGATCTTGCCGCGCAGCGTCTTGCGGAAGCTGTTGGGCGCCTCACCGATCTCCTTCAGCAGGAAGTGCGGTGCATCGCCACGATCGATGTCGCGCGTCGTGACCTGCGCAGTGACCAGCTCGCTCGCCGCGATCGGCAGCTCGCCGCCGTCGTAGGCCATGCGCCGAACACCGGCGAGCGAGCCCGCGAGAGCGCCGTCGAGCAGGAACACCTGCCCGCGGCTGCCGGTGGGCGAGGAGGTCTCGCCATCGACTCTCAGGAACTGGGTGGTCTCCTCGACGACCCCGTACGGCTCGCTGGCCACGATGAACATGTCGTCGCCGAGACCGACGTAGAGGGCCTGGCCGCTGCCCCGCAGGGCCAGGTACACCTGCTCGGGCGCCTCCGCAGAGGCCGCGGCGATCGCCACACTTCCCTCGAACTCGGCCACGGTTCGCCGGAAGGCCTCACCCAGGTTGTGCGACGTGGCGGCGTGGATGGCCATCACCGCCGGGATCACCTTCGCATCCGTGGTGATCGGACCGGCGATGTGCAGGGCGTGGTTCACCTTGATGTCGGCGTGGTTGTCGACATCGCCGTTGAGCACCGCCACCGTGTAGGGCAGCCGCTCATCGCCGATCTGCTGTGCGCCGCTCAGCTCGACCTGCTCGCCGTTCACCGGGTGGCAGTTGGGTTCGCTGATGATGCCCACGCTCGCCCACCGGGTGTGCCCCAGCACCGACACCCGCGCGTCGGGCTGTGCCAACGCCAGGCGCAGCAGGCCATCGGCATGCACCGCCGCGCGCAGCGCCCGCACGTTGTCGCCCAGCTCGCCGATCTCGGCGGCCGCCTTGTACACGAACCCCAACCGATCGCCGGCCGCGCGCACGGAGCCGCTGCGGAACAGCGGGTCGAGCCCGCGCTGGGCGATCGCGTTGGCTACCGACGGATCGGCGAGATCGAGACCATGGTTCCAGACCAGCACGTGGATGCCGGCGCTGTCGCGGCCGCGGACCTCCATCCGGTCGATGGCCGACAGCGCCTGCTGGATCGAGAGGTAGCCGGCGATGGCAGCCACCCCTGCATCGCGACCGGCCAGGTCGGCCACTGCCTGCGCAGTGCGGATGCGATCCTTGCGCACCGACCACACCGCATCGCGCACGGCCAGCAGCTCGACGTTGACGGCTTCGATCTCGTCGGCCGTCAGCGTGTTGCCCGCTTCCAGCACCAGCTCTCGCTCGGCGATGCGCCCGTCGATCTGGTCGAGACGGGCACTGATGCTGGCGATCAGCTCACTGCGACCGGCCAGCGCGAGCATGCCCGGCACCCCGTGCAGGTCGTGATCCAAGCCGGCGACCAGCTGCGCTGTTTCCGTGAGCGTGGGGGCACCCACCGCCTGGTCGAGCAAGGCGACGATGTCGTCGGCGAGAGGGGTGGGACGGCTGCTGGGCCGGGAAACGATCGCGACGATGCCACACATATGACGAACAGGTTACCGACCCACGGGGGCCGGGCTCGTTCAGCCGTCATTCGCGTCGGTGGACCCCGGCGACCTGGGCCCGAGCGGGTCAGCCGAAGCGGGCCAGCACCACCGCCGCCAACCGGTCGGCCGTCGACTGCGCCAGCTCGGCGGTGGCGGCCTCCACCATGACGCGGATCAACGGTTCGGTGCCACTGGCGCGCACGAGGATGCGCCCGTCGCCCTGCAACGCCATCTCGGCCACCTCGATCTCCGCTGCCAGCTCGGCCGCGACGTGCGGGTGACGTTCACGCACCCGCACGTTGACCAGCACCTGCGGGTAGCTGGTCATCACCTCCTCGGCCAACTCGGCCAACGAGCGATGGTGTTCGTGCACGAATTGGGCCAGGCGGATGCCGGCCAGCAGCCCGTCTCCGGTGGTGGCGAGGTCGCGGTAGATGATGTGCCCGCTCTGCTCGCCACCCACGCTGTGGCCGTGCGCGTCGAGCGCCTCCAGCACGTACCGATCGCCGACCGCGGTGGTGAGCACGTCGATGCCGGCGGCAGCCATGGCCTTGTGGAACCCGAGGTTGCTCATCACCGTCACCACGACGGTGCCGGCATGAAGGCGCCCCTCATCACGCATCTGGATCGCGGCGAGCGCGATCAGTCGATCGCCGTCCACGGAGCGACCCAGCTGGTCGACGGCGATGACCCGATCACCGTCGCCGTCGAAGGCCAGACCGAGGTGAGCACCTTCCGCCAGCACTGCTGCCGACAGCGACTCGGTGTGCGTTGCACCGCAGTGGTCGTTGATGTTGCGGCCATCGGGTGTGTCGTGGACGACGACGGTGTCGGCGCCCAACGCACGGAACACCGCCGGCGCAGCCACGCTCATCGCCCCGTTGGCACAGTCGAGCACCACCCGCAGACCGGCCAGCGAACCACCCAGCCCGACGATGTGCTGCACGTACTCACCCAGGACGGGTGCATGAGAGGGCACCGCCCCTGCCGGCGCCAGATCATCGGCCCGCAGCACGGCCTCGATCGCACGCTCCACGTCGTCGGGCAGCTTCAGCCCGCCAGGAGCGAAGAACTTCACCCCGTTGTCCTGCCACGGGTTGTGCGAGGCGGTGATCATCGCCGCCGGGACACCACGTTGGGCCGACAGCCACGCCAGCGCCGGCGTGGGCACCACACCAGCCGACACCGGTTGCGCACCCGCTGCGGCCAGGCCGGCGGCCACCGCCGCCTCCAGCGCGGGCCCCGACTCGCGGGTGTCGCGGCCGATCAGCCACTGCCCGCCGCCCAGCACCTGCGCCGCCGCGTTGGCGAGCGCGGCGACGTACTCGGTGGTGAGCACGGTGAACGCCTCCGCGCGCACCCCATCCGTCCCGAACTTCAAGCTCATCGCTGTCTCACCCCCCGGCGGTGCGTCGACACAACGGGCTCATCGATCCTGGCCGCTGCCCGACAGCCTTCACGTACAACGGGAACAGCGCCCCGGGCCGTGCACGACGGCTCGGAGCGCTGGGCCACGAAACTGCAGGCTGACGGATCAGCGTTTGGTGTACTGCTTGGCCTTGCGGGCCTTGACGAGACCGTACTTCTTGCTCTCCTTGCGACGCGGGTCGCGAGTGAGCAGGCCGGCCTTCTTCAGCGCCGGACGAGCCTCGGGATCCAACTCGACGAGCGCACGGGCGATCGCCATGCGCAGCGCACCCGACTGGCCGCTGATGCCGCCGCCGTGCATGGTGGCGTCGACGTCGTACGTCTCCTCGGCATCGACGACGCGCAGCGCCTCGGTGACGACCATCCGCTGCATGGCGGTGGTGAAGTAGGCATCAAAGGCTTTGCCGTTGATGGTGTGGACGCCGGTGCCGGGGCGCAGACGAGCGCGGGCAACAGCTTCCTTCCGACGACCGGTGGTCTGGGTGAGCGGCTTGGTGGCCATGTGATTCGGTTACCTTCCGGCGCTTCAGCGGGCCTTGGCCGCGGGGAGTTCGAGGGTGACGGGGTTCTGAGCGGCGTGAGGGTGCTCAGGACCGGCATAGACCTTCAGCTTCTTGATCTGCTCGCGGCCCAGCGGGCCGTGGGGCAGCATGCCGCGGACGCTGCGACGAACGGCCTCGGCCGCGTCGCGCTCCATCAGGTGCTGGTAGGTCTCGCTCTTGATGCCGCCGGGGTAGCCGGTGTGGCGGTAGACGCCCTTGTTGGCGGCCTTGTTCTTGGTGAGCACCACCTTGGCGGCATTGACGATGACCACGTGGTCGCCCGTGTCGATGTGCGGGGCGAACGTGGGCTTGTGCTTGCCGCGGAGCAACCGAGCAGTCTCGGTGCACAGACGGCCGAGCACGAGGTCTTGCGCGTCGATCACGTGCCATGCACGCGTGATCTCGCTGGCCTTCGGGCTGTAGGTAGTCATCTTCACTTCGTCCTTCACACGAATACGCCCGACCCGCTGCCCTTCACCAGGTGTTGGTGCAGGAACGGCTGCCAGGGAACCGTGAAATGATACGGGCATCGCGGCCAAAGCGGCAAACGTCGCGGCGAATGGCCGCGAATTCAGTCGTCCGACTCGTCGATGAGGGCCTCGGGGCGATCCCTGCGACGCCACGGACGGGGAGGCGGTATCCCTTCCGGGTAGCCGACCTCCCAGAGCACCAGGCCGTGCGCCGGCGCCACCTGACCGGCCAGCTGCCGGTTCCGTTGCTGCAGGATGGCCCGGATGTCGCCGGCGTGGAGCTTGCCCATGCCCACCTCCACCAGCGTGCCGACGAGCGAACGGACCATCTGGTGGCAGAAGGCATTGGCGCTGATCTCGAAGCGCAGCAGCCCCGGTACGTCGCCGGGCACAGCCTTCCAGTCGGCGCTGAAGACGCGGCGCACCATCGACGGGGTCGGGACATCATCGGGCAGCTTCGGGCGCCTGCAGAACGTGGAGAAGTCGTGCTCGCCGATCAGTGGATCGCAGGCGAGGTTCATTGCCCAGAGCCGGAGTGGCTCGGTGATGTGCCAAGCGGTGCGGGCGTTGAACGGGTTCTGTTCGGGCGCGTTGAGCACGTGGTAGCGGTAGTGCCGGTAGGTGGCGCTGTAGCGAGCGCTGAAGTCGGGGTCGACCGTCCACTCGATGTCGCGCACCGCGATCTGCGGGCCGCACATGCGGTTGAGCCGCCGCTGCACGTTGGCCAGATCCAGCTCGGTGGGGAGGTCGACGCTGATCACCTGCCCCCAGGCATGCACGCCGGCGTCGGTGCGCCCTGCGCCGGTCATCTCCATCCGCCGCTGCAGGATGCGCTCGAGCGCGCCACGCAGCTCACCCATGACCGTTCGCACACCCACCTGCTCGGCGAAGCCGGACAGGTCGGTGCCGTCGTACGCCACGGTGAATCGAGCTCGCCGCATCACGAACGTCAGCCTACGGGCCGGTCACGCCGGCCAACGTCGTCGGCAAGCCCGCGTCGCGCAGTGTCGAACGCGGTTACCGCGGCCCGAGCAGGTCCGCCGAAGGGCTGGCCGCCGTGCTCAACAGTGCGCCGGCCAGCTGATCCCACGCCGTCGCGTAGGTCGTGGCCAGCGGGCCGTTGAGGATCAGGACGAAGTCGACCTCGTCGGCCCCGGCGACGAAGTAGCCGCTGAGGGACTTCACCTCGTTGGGGTTGTGCAGGGTGCCGGTCTTGCCCTGCAGCACATCCACCAGACCCTCTTGCGGGAACGCCTCGGCGAGTGTCGACCCCGGCTGCCCGGCACGGGCCAAGCCGGCGCCGACCGCGTCGGACGCAGCCCCACGTTCGAGCACGCCGGCGAGCGCTGCGCAGGTGAGCTGGTTGTCGTGGCTGAGGCCGGAGCCGTCGGTGAACACCAGCCCGGCGGTGGGCACGCCCCACGCGATCAGCCGATCCACCATCGCCTGCAACCCCGCCGGGCGGGTGCCGCTCTGGGCGACGGCGACACCGATCTCCTTCACCAGCATCTCGGCGGTCAGGTTGTCGCTGGTGGCCAACAGCTCGTTGACGACGTCGGCGAGCGGAGCGGACTGCACGCTGGCCAGCACACCCTGCCCGGCCGAGGCGACGCCGGTACCCGACCCGCCCACGCTCACGTTGCGGTCGCGCAGCATGGCGGCGAAGGTCTTGGCCGCACTCGCCGCCGGATCGGTGCTCTGTGAGCCGGAGGCCGACAGCGAGTCGTTGATCACGAGCGCCCCGACGGCGGTGCCATCGGCCGAAGCTCGAATGTCGTCGGCCCATCCCGGCGGGAAGCGTTCGTCGTCGTAGCGGCTGCCATCGCCCAACACGTCGCCGGTGATGGTGGTCACGCCGGCGGCGACGAGCGCATCGGCCAAGGCGTCGACGGCGGTGGCGTGCATCGGCGGTCGCTTGCGATTGCTCGTCGCCTGCGTGTACCACGGCTGGCTGAGCAGCGGGTCGCCGCCACCGACGAGGTACACGTCGCCGTCGATCACTCCGTTCACCGGCGCCGGGCCCACCACAGTGGTGGTGAACGTGAAGCCGAGGCCGAGCACGTCGACGGCGACCGCGGCCGTGACGATCTTCAGGTTGCTGGCCGGGATCACCGCCAGCTCGGCGTTGCGGGCGACGAGGTTGCGATCGTCGAGTCCCATCGACAGGCACGACGAGCCGTCGATCACAGCTGCCAGCGGGGCCGCGGCGGCAACCAGCACGTCGGCGCGCCGGTCGGCCGCCAGCACCTCCGGCGAACGCCGCACAGACAGCAGCGGAGTGGCCAACGCCGGCGGCAAG
>JBAVTH010000131.1:0-1624 GCA_049696035.1 Ilumatobacteraceae bacterium | reverse complement strand
GATGTAGCAGGCGCGGTTACCGCCGGTGATCACGTCTGCGCCGATCGACGCGAAGTAGGTGTCGGCGGCGGCGATTCGCTCGGGTGTGTCGCGTGGCTCGTCGCGATCGGTCAGTGTCGAGTCGGCGCCGTCGACTTGTTCGGCGGCGAACACGGCGAAGACTCGCGACACCAACCGGCCGCGGGGTGGGGTCGATGTGCCGCTGTCGTCGGGTTCGTTGGTCGAGTCGTCGCGCTCGGTGGCGGGTCGGGCGGGCTTCCACAGCAGCACGTGCGTGGCACGTTCGCCGCGTCGTACTTGCGCGCCGTGTCGTTGCCATCCTCGGTAGGTCGCCCATGTGCCAGACGGCCAACCGTTGGCTGCGGCGGTGAGAGCGAGCACGACAGCGTTGAGCCCGCGGTAGGGCCGATCGTCGATGCTGCGCGGTTGCGCGTTGGTGGCGATCGTGTGCCACGGCATCTGCCAGGTGTCTGCGCCGTTCTCGATGGCGGCGATCAGGTCGTTGGTGACGTGTTCGATGAGTTCGTCGGTGTTCATCCCTGCTCCTTGGGTCTGTCGGCCAGCGGCGGATCGCGGGCTCGCCCGTACGGGCGTTGAGGCCGACCGGGGAAAGGGCGGGTGTCAATGTGTGCCGCAGCGCCGGAGTTGTCCGCCCAGGCTTGACACCCGCCCGCCGGTCGGCCGACCCACCCCACCCGCCCGCAGGGCGGCCACGTCACCCCGGCCGTGCCGGCCGTCTCGAACCCGTGAACGTCGACGCGGGTTGGAGACGGCTGGTTGCTCAGACCGGGAGTTGAGCGATCGCGTTGGCGAGGCAGCGCGGGAGTCGAGCGGCGAGCAGTCCGGCGTCGATCGCGCGGGCGATAGCCGGGTCGTAGGGCACGCTGGTGACCGGCAAGGCCAGGGCGAGGCTCACGTCGCGTTCGGTCAAGCAGCGTTGATGCTCGGAGATCAACACGACGTGATCGGGGACGAACGGCACGCCGATCGCACGTCGCAACGCCAGGTAGCACGGTCTTGTCACCAACAGGCGTTGCGGGCGCAGCGGGTCAAATCGGTGCAACACGTCGTGATCGGTGCCGGTGTCGACGATCACCCGATGTCCTGCCGCGGTCAATCTTTCGAGCTCGCTGGTCGCGTCGCTGTCGATCTGGTCGCCTGCGATGGTGGCGACGCGAAGGTGACGGCATGGTTCGACGGCATTCGCCATCGCCTCGGCGAACGTGCCGGCCGGTGCCGGGTCCGAGACACCCAGGGTCGGCGCGGCATCACCGCGCGTGTCGAGGAGCAGCGTCGGTTGGTTGCTCTGTGCGGCGAGAACGGACAGCATTGCGGCGATGGTGGTGCATCCCTGTCCACCCTTCGCGCTGGCGCACACCGTGACCTGGCGGGCCGATGTGGCGGTCATGCCGCGTGCCCGTCGACGCGGGCGACCTGATAGGGACAGGTCGCGGCGAGGTAGGCGGGCATCCGCTCGACGTGGCGGGCGGCGAGTGCCGGGACGCGGGTGCGGACCTCAGTCCGGCCGCCGACAGCGCGGATCATCCCGAACCGTTCCAAGCGGGCCAGCGAGGCACGCATCTGCGACGCGCCAACACCAAACGTGGCGGCAAGATCCTCGATC
>JBAVTH010000130.1:0-4656 GCA_049696035.1 Ilumatobacteraceae bacterium | reverse complement strand
TGCCCGCACCGCCGGCCGACGGCGCACGACCCACCTGGCGCGCCGCGGCCACCGCCGACAGCAACGACTGCTCGTGAGCGAGCGCGGCGCCGACCACGGCCTGCAGCTGCGGGATCGTCTGCGACCGCTGCTCGCACGCCACGTCGATCAGCGACCATGCGAAGTGGCAGCGTTCGCGGGCACGACGCACCCGGTTCCACTGACCGATCATCCACAGCACGCCCATCGCGCCCACCAGCACCGCCGGCACCAGCCAGACCCCGTTCGGACCTGCCGATTCCCTGCCGCCGAAGACGCTCATCGTCAACCCCACCACGGCCGCCAGGATGATCGTGAACCACGGGGCGAACCGGCCCCTGGCGGTCTTCTCGTCGCCCACCGACAGCTCGAACGTACGATGCTTGCCCGCGGCATCGGTGGAGGCCAGTTCCACGGCATCGCCGGTGGGCGTGAGCCGGGCATGGGCCGTGAGGAACACCCGGTCGCCCACCTGCAACCGCTCCTCCTTCGCCCGCCACGATCCGCCGAGCTCGGCGATCGGCTCGGTCAGGTCGCTGCCACCGAGCACGCCACCGAGCACGCTGCCCAGCGCCGTGCGCACGGGGCCCGGCTCGTACGTCGCCGACATCACGCGGGCGAAAGGGCGCAGGTGGGCCAACGACAGCTGCGCCACGTCGACGTTCTGTGCGCCCACCACCGCGTCCTGGTCGCCGATCACCACCGTGACTGCACCACTGGCGTCGCGCACGCGGAAGGGAGCCGCCGTGACACCGCGCTCCTCCACCACCCACGTCGACTCGGTCTTGCTGCTGGTGTGCTTGCGCTCGGCGGTGTAGCTCCACCACACGCACGGGGCACCGTCGGTCGCGGCAGCGAATGGTCGGCCGATCGCCTCGACGACGCCCTGCACCTCGGTGAGCCCGGGGAAGACGTGGCCGGCAGCGGACGTGGGAGTGTCGGTGTACCGCCAGCGCTTGCGCACGACCATCACGACGCCGAACGCGCAGACCAACGCGATCAGGTAGGGAACGACCACGAGCGCCGACTGTAGCGAGCGACCGCTCGCGTGGGTCACACTGGGGCATGGCCCGTCGCCTCCACCTCCTCGTGCTGGCCGGCCTGCTCGTGCTCGCTCCCACCGCTACGGCACGCGGCGCGAACGCACCGACCATCGACGGCTCGCAGCCGGCGGCGGCCAGCACCCCTGCGCAGCGCCTCGCGTTCGCCGCCCAGCGCTATCGCACCCAGATCTTCTCCGGGGCCACCAGCAGCACGGTCACCTATGGCACCGCGCCCGACCTCGTCACCGGCCAACCGGTCGCGCTCCAGCTCGACGTGTACCGGCCGGTGGGCGACACCGCCACCAGCCGGCCGCTGCTGGTGTGGATCCACGGTGGTGCGTTCCTGAACGGCAACCGCGGCCAGATGGCCGGCGAGGCAGTCGCCTACGCCCGCCTGGGCTACGTCACCGCCTCGATCTCGTACCGCCTCGACCCTGGGAACCACTGCCTGCAGGTGCAGTCCGGGCTGTACACCGGCGACGAGTTGATTGCCGAGCGGGCACGGTGCGAGCGAGCCATCCTCGGCGCCCGCGACGACGCCGCGATGGCCATCGCCTGGCTGCGCGGCCATGCTGCGACCTACGGCATCGACACCACTCGGGTCGCGGTGGGCGGTAGCTCCGCCGGCGCGATCACCGCCATCCACGTGGGCCAGACGCTCAACACACCGGGCAGCCCGCCGCCGGCCGCTGCGCAGGTGTCGGCGGTGCTGGCGATGTCGGGGTGCAACTACGTCGACCACTCGATCGATGCGTTCGATGCTCCGATCGCCATCTCCGCCAGCGGCGGCGACCCGCTGGTGCCCTTCACCTGCTCGGTCGCCACCGCCGATGCGGCCGCCGCCGTGGGTACACCGGTGCAACGCAACTTCTACGAGCTGGAGAGCGCCCACGCCCAGGCGCTGTACGCGGCCCACCGCGACGAGATCGACCGCAGCTGGCGCCTCTTCCTGATCGACCACCTCCACCTGGCGTGACCGGCATCTGGTAGGACATGACATCTGGTAGGACATGACATCTCGTCGGACAGGACAGCCATGCACACCGCACCCGCCACCACCGAGCACCCTGACATGGCCCGGCTGGTCGCCGACTACGAACGCGATGGAGCCGTCTGCGCCCGCCACGTGGTGGATGCCGCGCTCGTGCAGCGCGTCGCCGCGGCGATCGACGCCAACCTCGCCGCGCCGGGGCCGCTGGCGCTGATCGCCAGCCGCGACGACGACCCCGGCAAGTACGCCACCGACTTCTGCAACTGGCACCGCTTCGAGGCCTACATGGAGCTGGCCCGGACAGCGGCGCCGATCGCGCAGGCGCTGATGCGGTCGCAGAGCGTGCGCCTGTACCACGACCACCTGCTGGTGAAGGAAGCCGGTACCCGCCAGCGCACGCCATGGCACCAGGATCAGCCGTACTACGACGTGGAGGGCCGCCAGGTCGTGTCGATGTGGTTCCCGGTGGATCCGGTGCCGCGCGAGAGCACCTTGGAGTTCGTGGCCGGCACGCATCACGGCCAGTGGCTGATGCCGCGTTCGTTCATGGTGCAGGAGGCGAAGTGGTTCCCCGAAGGCTCGCTGGAGGAGGTGCCCGATGTGGAGGCGAACCGCGACGCGTACCCGATCATCGGCTGGGCATTGGCGCCGGGCGACGCGGTGTTCTTCCAGGCCCTGGCCTTGCACGGCTCCAACGGTTCCGCCGAGCGGCGGCGGGTCATCTCCATCCGCTACCTGGGCGACGACGCCCGCCGGGTGGAACGGCCCTGGCGCTGCAGCCCGCCGATCCCCGCCGACGCCACGTTCCCCGTACTCATCGAGGCCGGCGGCGGAATCTAGGTACCTGACTACTCACGACAGCGGGTGCCCGTTGGGTGCAGAATGCCGCCATGTCGTACCAACCGCCATTCCCCACCGGTGGCCAGCCGCCGCGTTCCACCCCCATCTCGGGTGAGATGTTCCAGGCGCCGCCCAGTGCGGGCGCTCCCCCCACCCCTGGCCAGTACCTCGGCACGCAGGCGCCGCAACCCCAGATGCCGCAGATGCCGCAGATGCCGCAGGGCATGCCGACCATTGCGTTCCCCAGCCGGCCGTCGCGCGGTTGGCTCGGCTGGCTGATCACGCTGATCATCCTCGGTGGCGTGGGCATCGGTTCGTGGGCCATCTACAAGGCGGTCAGCAAGGCGGCCAACGTGGCCAACGATGCCGTGAACAACGCCAACGAGGTCTCCGACCCACACCTGTCGACCAACGATCGCTCCGCGCTCGGCCTCACCGGCAACGAGCAGTTCCTGTACGACGGCGCGGCGATGGCGGCGGTCACGACCGTGCTCGACAACGGCATCGCCGGCCAGCCGACGGCGTTCACCCAGATCGGCCTGTACTCCGACTACGCGATCGCGACCGCGCAGAACCCGACGCTGCCCGACCACCTCGACCAGTACACGTGGCGCACCGGCAAGCTGGGCAGCGGCAGCCCGCAGTCGAACGACGCGGAGGCGCCGACCAAGGTGTTCACGATCGATCAGGTGCAGTGGGCGGCCGTGTCGGCGGTGGTGGCCAACGCGGTCCCGCTCAGCAAGGTGGAGGAAGGCGAGATCAGCTACGTGCTCATCTCCCGCGACAGCTTCACCGACGGCGCCCCGGTGGTCGTGCGCATCTACGTCAACGGCCCCCGTGCCAGCGCCTACATCCAAGTCGCCGCCGACGGCACCGTCATCAGCGTGGTCTGACCGAGCGGGCGGGTGACCGCCAGCGGTTGCGCTGTTCGCCGATTACTGCTCGGACGGGCGATTGTCGAAACACAGGCCAGCTCGGGCGCAGCTCGGCGAACAGCGAGGCAGTCGCAACGTGAACCGCGTCGAGGTCGCCAGCCTGGCCGGACTGTCATTGCTCGGCGAGGTCGGACACCTTCCCCGATCCTGCGCGACCGTGGTACGAGTTCGCAGCATCGAAGGATCGATCGCTTTGAAGCGCATCAGTGGTGTCGATAGCCGCTTCTGTGGCAACACTTTGCGAAGCGGGGGTCGTGGCTGTGCGCTGGTCCTTGGCGGCCGGCGAGGCCGACTCCTCCCGCGCATCGCCGAGAAGGGTCGGACCGGTCGCAGCGGCCTCGATCTGGTGAGCGTCAACGCGCTCGATGGTTGGGACGTCGTAGGTGGAGGTTGCAGCGCTGAAAGCCGTCGTACCTGGAGCGGCACCGAGCAACACGGCGACTAGAGTTGCAACCAAATACCTCAGTCGCACGGGTTCTCCGGCTCGCTGCAAGTTCGACCCCTCGGCAGGACGTGCCGGGTCGGCGACGGGTCAGCCGGCGATTGTCGCCACTTCTGAACCAATTCAAGACATGCTGGGTCGACGGCACCGGTGAACACCGTCGCCCCACTGTCGTCCGCTACTTCGATCTCGTATGCCAGATAGGGGTCGTAGTGAACTTCTATGACAACAGCAAGCGCGTCTTCCGGCACGCCAAACTCGACGATCCCGGCTGGGAGCCTCACGACGTCGAACGGGGCGAACTCGTTCATAGCGGGTACGCCGTAATCAGTCGAGGTGTGAGCGATCCGGGGTCGTAGATCCATCCAGTTCGCACCACCCCCGAGC
>JBAVTH010000129.1:0-7935 GCA_049696035.1 Ilumatobacteraceae bacterium | reverse complement strand
GGCGGCCAGCTGAAGTCGTCGTGGTACGGCGATTGCCTGCCGTCACGTGACTTCCCGATGCTGGTGTCGCTGCACCAACAGGGGCGGCTGCCGTTGGACAAGTTCGTCACCGAGACGATCTCGCTCGACGCGGTGGAGGAGGCGTTCCACAAGATGGAGCGCGGCGAGGTGCTGCGCAGCGTGGTGGTGCTGTGACGATCGAGCTCGTCACCACCGACGGCTTCTTCGCGCTCGACGGCGGCGAGTGGGCCGTCACCAACAACATCTGGATAGTCGGCGACGACCGCGAGGTGATCGTGTTCGACGCCGCCCACGATCACGAGACCATCGTCGGCGCGGTGAACGGTCGGCGGGTCAAGGCGATCGTCCTCACCCACGGCCACAACGACCACATCAACGCGGCGGTGCCGCTGCGCGATGCGGTGGACGCGCCGATCCTGCTGCACGAAGCCGACCACATGCTGTGGACCGTGGTGTGGCCCAACGAGGAGCCCGACGCTGCGGTCGTGCCGGGTGGAGTGCTGAAGGTGGCCGGCCACGAGCTGGGCACCGTGCACACTCCCGGCCACTCGCCCGGTTGCTGCTGCTTCCACGATGCCGCCAGCGGTGTGCTGTTCAGCGGCGACACGCTGTTCTGCGGCGGCCCAGGTGCCACCGGGCGTAGTTACAGCGACGAACCGACGATCCTGCGCAGCATCCGCGACCGGCTCCTCTCGCTGCCCGACCACACCATCGTGCACACCGGTCATGGCGACAGCACCACCATCGGAGCGGAGCGTGCGGGGGTGCTGGCGCGCGCCGCGGAGCTTGGCTTGTAGTCACTGATTCAAGTCCGATCGATGCCTGCCGGCCAGGGCCTGAGAGTCCTTCCCGACCGGCGGTTCGGCCCTCGTCAGGGGAGCTGAGCGACCGGACAATGGTGACGTGAGGTCCAGGACTTCTGTGCACCGCGTTCGGCGACTGTGGACACCTCGCAGCTACCGAAGCGCAATCGCTGCAGCCGCAACCACCTCGGTGCTCTTGCGGTTGCGCTTCGTGTTCGCACCGATCAGCGCCGACGAAGGCGGGTTCCTCGCCATCGCGCGGGCATGGCGGCACGGCGGCACGCTCTACTCCGACATCTGGGTCGACCGTCCGCAGGGGCTGATCGTCCTCTACCGGTTGTTCGACACGTTCAGCGCCGGCAACGAGGATGGGGTGCGAGTGCTCGCACTGCTCGCGGGCGTCGTCGCGGTGGTGGCAGTGGCCGAGTTCGTGCGCCTGCTGTCCAACCCGACAGCAGGAGTGGCCGCGGGTGTGCTGACCGCGGTGTTGTCCTCGGCCCCGGCAATCGAGGGCTTCGCCGCCAATGGCGAACTGCTGGGCGGCACGTGCAGCGCGGTGGCACTCGCGCTCGGTGCACGGGTGCTGTCCGATCGCGGTCGGCCGGGATGGATGTTCGCTGCCGGGGTCGCCGGTGGTCTGGGGATGTCGATGAAGCAGTCGGGGATCGATGGTGTCGCCGCCTTGCTGGCGTTCCTGGCGCTGGCGGCGATGCTCGGCTGGATGCCGCGCGGGATCGCGCTCCACCGCCTGGCGCAGGTCCTGGCCGGCGCCGCGTCGGTCGTGTTGCTGATGGCGCTTCACGGCCTGCTGACGGGTTGGTCCCAGTGGGTGTACGCCGTCAACGGCTATCGCATGGAACAGCGCAGTGTGTTCGTCGAGGCCGAATGGGGGCGGCTGGGGCAGACGTGGCACGACGCATGGCCGGTGCTGACGCCGCCCCTGCTGATGGCGACGGTGATCGGGGTGGGCGCGGCCGTGAGTGGCATCCTGACCGGTCGCGTCGCTGTCATGCCGGGCACGGTCCCGCGGGGCCCGGTGCTGCTCGGGCTCTGGTGCGTCACGGCGCTCGCGTCGTTCGTGTCGGGCGGCCAGTTCTTCCACCACTACTGGGTCATCCTCAGCCTCCCCATCGCCGCCGCGAGCGGGTTGGCGATCGGTCTGCTGTCACGCCGGCGCATTCGAATCGCAGTGTGTACCGCGGTGATTGCTCCGGCGATGTGGTCGTGGGGGTCGCTGGCCGTGCTGTCGCGCGACGAGATCCCGGTGACGATCAGCGGCTACGGGCGATCGGTGCAGGAGGAGCGCGTCGGCCACTGGTTCGCGGACACTGCTGCTCCCGGGGAGTCGATCTACGTGATGTGCGCGAGCGCATCCGTGTACGCCCACGCGGACAGCGACCCACCGTACCCGTACCTGTGGTTCGACAACGTCCACCACGTCCCGGGCGCCATGGACCGACTGGCTGACATGCTGGAGGAGCCGGGCCGGCCGACCTACGTCGCCGTGTTCCAACGGGCCGGCGCCTGCGACTGGTCCGGCAGAGCCGGCGAGATGCTCGAGCGCTCCTACCATCGGTTGACGGTGGTCGACGGGGTGTCGATCTTCGTGGCTGGGCAGCCGGCGATCGACCCGCTGCTCACCGGCTGACCCTTTCAGGTGGGTTCGGTGGGTGGTGGCTTCTTGGCTCGACTGGGCGCGACGCGAGGCGGTTCGCCGGGCATCTTCGGGTACACGGGGGGCCACGGGGCGTCGAGCAACCCGGCCGCCTGGTCGGTGCGCACCATCTCGAGGAACGGCTCCAGCGGCTGTGGGTTGTCGTTCATCTCGCTCCATGCGTCGCCGTGCTGGTCGACCCAGGCGGGCACAGTGGCGATGGTCATGTCGTGCGGTTGCAGCGTGGCGAGCAGCTCCCATGGGAACGGGAACGACACCGGAGCATGGTCGAGCGCCCTCACCGACCAGGGTGAGAACACCGTCTTGTGCGGAGCGTTCTGGTTGAAGTCGATGAAGATGCGCTCGCCGCGCTCTTCCTTCCACCACGCTGCGGTGATGAGGTCGGGCCGGCGACGCTCGAGTTCACGCGCAACCGCCACGGCCGCACTGCGCACTGCGTAGCTGTCGTGTATGGGCTGCAACCGCACGTACACGTGCAGGCCGCGATTGCCGGAGGTCTTGATGTACCCGGTGATCCCGAGATCGTCGAGCAGCCGTTTGGTCTCGTGTGCGGTCTCCACTGCCATCCCGTACGTGGTACCCGGGCCGGGGTCGAGGTCGATGCGAAGTTCGTCGCAGATGTCCTGGTTCGTCGTGCGCACCGGCCAGGAGTGGAAGCCGAGGCAGCCGAGGTTGACCGCCCACACGATGTGGGCCATGTCGGCGATGACGAGGGCCCGTGAAGGGGTGCCGTTGGGGGTGAGCACGGTCGTCGTCTGCAGCCACTCCGGGGCACCCTCGGGAATGCGCTTCTGGAAGAAGTTGCTGCCGTGTGCGCCGTTCGGGAACCGCTGCAGCAGCACCGGCCGGTCGTACATCTGCCGCATGACCGCGTCGCCGACCGACAGGTAGTACTCGATCAGGTCGAGCTTGGTGTCGCCGCGGGCTTGGAAGAACACCTTGTCGGGGCTGGTGACCGTGACCGTGTGCCCCGCCACCTGCAGCTCGACCCCTTCGCTCATCTCCCGAGCGTACCCAGACCCGCCGGGGCCGACGGGCCACGCGCAGGGCGGCTACGGTCGCCGGGCATGGGGGAAGCAGTCGAGATCACCGCGCCGATGCAGGGCACGATCGTCACGATCAACGTGGGGGTGGGGCAACAGGTGCGCAAGGGCCAGCAGTTGATGTTGATCGAGTCGATGAAGATGCATCACTCGATCGACTCGACGGCCGACGGGTCGATCGACTCGCTGTCGGTGGAAGTGGGGACGACGGTGATGGAACACGCCGTCGTGGCTCGCGTGCTGCCCGGTGCGGTCACCGTCGCCGCCGTACAGGCCGATGCGAAGGAGGACCCGGCGCACATCCGCCCCGACCTTGCGGAAGTCGTCGCCCGTCACCAGGTCGGCCTCGATGCGGCGCGGCCCGATGCGGTGGGGAAGCGACGCGCGGTCGGCCGTCGCACCGCCCGCGAGAACGTCGCCGACCTGGTCGACGAGGGCTCGTTCGTGGAGTACGGCCCGGTGGTCATCGCGCCGCAACGGCGTCGCCGGGCGCTGGAGGACCTGATCGCCCGTACGCCGGCTGACGGCATGATCGGGGGCCTCGGCAAGGTGAACGGCCGGTCGATCGTCGCCATGTCGTACGACTACACGGTGCTGGCCGGCACCCAGGGCGGGCAGAACCACCGCAAGAAGGACCGGCTGTTCGAGCTGGCCGAATCGCTGCGCCTGCCGGTGGTGTTCTTCACCGAGGGCGGAGGCGGCCGGCCCGGCGACACCGACATGATGGGCGTCAGCGGCCTCGACTGTCTCGCCTTCCTGTACTTCGCCGAGCTCAGCGGCCTGGTCCCGATCGTCGGCATCAACGCGGGCTACTGCTTCGCCGGCAATGCCGCCATCCTCGGCTGCTGCGATGTGGTCATCGCCACCGAGGACAGCAACATCGGCATGGGCGGCCCGGCGATGATCGAGGGTGGCGGGCTCGGCGTGTTCGATCCGAAGGAGATCGGCCCGATCGAGGTGCAGCGCGCGAACGGCGTGGTCGACATCGTCGTGCCCGACGAGGCAGCAGCGGTCGGGGCGGCGAAGCAGTACCTCGGCTACTTCCAGGGCGCCGCCGGGGAGTGGTCGTGCGCCGACCAGCGCGACCTGCGCCACGTGATCCCCGAGGACCGCAAGCGCGGCTACGACGTGCACGCGGTCATCCAGGGTCTGTTCGACACCGGCAGCGTGCTGGAGCTGCGCCGCGACTTCGGTCTCGGCATGGTCACCGCGTTCGCCCGCGTGGAGGGCCGCCCGGTGGGTGTGGTGGCCAACAACCCCGGCCACCTCGCTGGTGCGATCGACAGCGACGGCGCCGACAAGGCGGCGCGCTTCCTGCAGGTGTGCGACGCGTTCGACATCCCGGTCGTCACGCTGGTCGACACCCCCGGGATGATGGTCGGCCCGGAGATCGAGAAGACCGCACTGGTGCGCCACTGCAGCCGGCTGTTCGTCACCGGCGCGAACATCACCGTGCCGCTGGTCAGCATCGTGCTGCGCAAGAGCTACGGCCTGGGCGCGCAGGCGATGATGGGCGGCAGCACGAAGGCCCCGCACGCGACGGTCGCGTGGCCGACCGGTGAGTTCGGCGGAATGGGGCTGGAGGGCGCAGTGCGGTTGGGCTACCGCAACGAACTGGCGGCGATCGAGGACCTCGACGAGCGGGAGCGCACGTTCCAGACGATGGTCGACCGGATGTACGAGGTGGGCAAGGCGGTCAACGTCGCCAGCCACTTCGAGATCGATGACGTGATCGACCCGGCCGACACCCGCCGCTGGATCAGCGCCATCCTCGAAGCCGCGCCGCCGGCGCCGCGGCGTGAGGGCAAGAAGCGCCCCAACATCGATACCTGGTGAGGCCCGACCTACGATCCGGCGATGGAACTCCGCGAGGACGCTGACACGTACGACGGCTGGCAGGCATGGTTCAGCTTCGAGTTGCTGCGCACGATTCGAGATGAACTCGACCGCGCCGGTGTACCGCCCAGCCATCTGAAGACCGTCACCGAACAGGTCGGCTTTGCCGTGAGCACCCTGCTCGACGCGTCGGCGCCGTTCGTCGTCGATGGTGCAGTGATCACGCCAGTCCTCACGTTCGCCGAGGGCGACAGCGAGGTGCTGGTGCACCAGGGCGGCCCGTCCAGCCTGCACGACTACGCGTTCGGGAACTCCGGCGAGCTGTTCGAGGGCTGACGCCACTTCGTTGCACTCTCCGTCCTGCTAGAACGGCTGCCATGCGCATCGACGAAGTAGAGCTCCGCATCGTCCACCTGCCGTACGTGTCACCGTTCCGTACGTCGTTCGGTGAGGAGGTCGGCAAGCACGCCCTCATCGTCACCGTCCGCTCGGAGGGTGTGGAGGGCTACGGCGAGGGCGTGATGGACCCGTTCCCGCACTACCGCGAAGAGTGCCTGCCGGGTGCGTTGCACCTGCTGCGTGGGGCCTTCGCGCCCGAGCTGATGTCGCGCGAGGTGGAACATCCCTCCGAAGTGACCGCCCGCTGGGTGGAGTGGCGCGGCAACCCGATGGCGAAGACGGCACTCGAACTCGCGGTGTGGGACTGCTACGCCCGCCAGCAGGGCGTGCCGCTGCGCACCCTGCTGGGCGGCGAGCGCACCGAGATCCCCGTGGGCGCGAGCCTGGGCATGAACCCGATCGACAAGACCGTGGAGAGCGTCACCCGCCACGTCGAGCAGGGCTACAAGCGAGTGAAGCTGAAGATCGAGCCGGGCTGGGACGTCGACATGCTGGCCGCCGTGCGCGCCGTGCACCCCGACATCGAGTTGACCGTCGATGCCAACTCGGCGTACACGCTGGAGATGATGGACCTGCTGCACCAGATCGACGGGTTCGGCCTGCACTACATCGAGCAGCCGCTGCACTGGGACGACATGGTCGACCACGCCTACCTCGCCACGCAGCTGACCACCGAGTTGTGCCTCGACGAGTCGCTCACCTCGCCCGCGCGGGTGAAGGCCGCGCTGGATCTGAAGGCGTGCACCGTCGTCAACGTGAAGGTCGGCCGCGTCGGCGGCCTGCAGTCGGTGCGCGAGATCCACGACCTGTGCGTGGCCCGCGACGTGCCGATGTGGTGCGGCGGCATGCTGGAGACCGGCATCGGCCGCGCCCACAACATCCACCTCGCCACCATGCCCGGCTTCGTGTTCCCCGGCGACACCGCGTCGGCCAGCCGCACCTACTCGCGCGACATCACCGAGCAGCGGCTGGAGGCGACGAACGGCATCATGCCCGTTCCGGAGGGGCCCGGCATCGGCGTCACGCTCGACCGTGCCTTCGTCGACGAGGTGACCGAGAGCGTCGAGGTCGTCAAGCGGTGAGCGTGGAGTTCCGCGTGCTGCGCACCGCCGACGAACTGGCCGTGCTGCCCGAGTTCGAGGCCAAGATCTGGGGCGGCGACGACGACCGGGTCTCGGTCAACATGCTCGTCGCCTGCCTGGAGGAAGGCGGCGTCGCGATCGGCGCGTTCGACGGCGAACGCATCGTCGGCAGCGTGTTCGGCTTCCGTACGTTCGACCCGCGTGTGCTGCACTCGCACTACATGGCCGTCGACCCGGAGTACCGGCGCAGTGGTCTGGGCGAGCAGCTGAAGCGCCGTCAGGCCGAGTGGTGCATGGACAACGCGGTCACCGCGATGCGCTGGACGTTCGACCCGCTGCAGCTGACCAACGCCCACCTCAACCTGAACAAACTGGGCGCGTTCGGCGTGACCTACCACGTGAACCACTACGGCGCGCTCGGTGGCATCAACGGCTCGCTGCCCAGCGACCGGCTGACCGTGCAGTGGGAGCTCGAACGGCCGCGCCCCGCCTTCGCCGAGTCGTTCGTGCTCGACGTGCCAGCGGTGTCTCCCGAGCAGATCGCTTCGTCGGCACCCGAGGCGCTGCATGCCCGGCTGGCGGTGCGCGATGCGATGGCACCGCACCTGGCCGATGGCTGGAAGGCGGTCGCCGTCGACCGCGACGCCCGCACGTACACGTTGGGCAGGTAGCCGCCGGCCGACCGACGACGAGATGACGATCAGTCGGCAGGAAGCTGCACGTCGGCAGCAAGGCCGGGGAAGACCCTGGCCACCTTTGCGCTCAGCCACCGGCCGTAGGTACCGCTGATGTCGCGCAGGTTCGCCTTGTCCCAGCGGGCTTGTTGATCCATCGGAGCGACCCACTCGTCTCCGAGTTCGATCGGCTCCACGGATGCACTCCACCCAGGGTCGAGGAAGTAGGGCAGCGAGTACCGATCACGATCCGCATGGTTTCGCACGCGGTGCGGGTTGCTGCGGTAGCGGCCACCGGTGAGCCGGTCGAGCATGTCCCCGAGGTTGCAGATCACGAGATCCTGGTCCGCCGGTGCGTCGATCCACTCGCCGTACGAGTTCACCTGCAGGCCGGGCGTGCCG
>JBAVTH010000128.1:0-1616 GCA_049696035.1 Ilumatobacteraceae bacterium | reverse complement strand
TGGGGTTGTGGGCGGCGACGGGCAGCGGCGAGAGGGTCTCGGCGTTGATGTTGATCACGCCTTCGCTGCGTTCCAGGCGGCCACGGATCAGCAGTGCCGGTGCACCACGGGCCACCTTGCGGTGGCGGGCCCAGCAGCCCTTGGAGACGACGATGTTGATCAGCCCCGTCTCGTCCTCCAGGTTCAGGAACGTCACCCCCTGGGCGGTCATCGGCCGCTGGCGGTGGGTGACCACGCCCGCCACCAGCACCTTGCTGCGCGGCTCGCACGACCACAGCCCGGCGGAGGTGACCACACCCTGCTTGCTGAGTGCCTCGCGCAGGTACTCGGTGGGGTGGCCGTTGGGCGAGACGCCGGTGGCCCACAGGTCGGCGACGATGGTCTCCACCGGGTCCATGCCCGGCAGGTGCGGTGCCTGTTCGCCGACGACGATGCCCTCCAGCCGGCCGGGCCGCGACTGCACCGCGGCGCCCACCGCCCACAGCGCCTCACGGCGTTCCAGCCCGAGGCTCTGCTCGAACACGCCGGCGGTGGCCATCGCCTCCAACTGGGGCAGCGTCAGCGCGGGCACGGTGCGCACGAGGTCCTCCAGCGAGCGGTACGGCCGGCCGGCCTCGATCTCCTTCGCCAGTTCCGCGCCGAGGCCACGCACCGAACCGACACCGAGACGAACGGCGACGCCACCGACGCTCTCGGCGGACGGCTCGAGCGTGGCCGCGGCCAGTGATGCGTTCAGATCCGGGGCGTGGACGACCACGCCGTGGCGGCGGGCGTCCTGGCACAGCGAGTGCGGGCTCCAGAAGCCCATCGGCTGGGCGTTGAGCAGCGCCGCGCAGAACGCGGCCGGCTCGTGGAACTTGATCCACGACGACGAGTAGACGAGGTAGCTGAAGCTGACCGAGTGCGATTCGGGGAAGCCGTAGTTGGCGAATGCGGCCATCTTCATGAAGATCTCCTCCGCGATCTCGCCGGTGATGCCCCGCTCGGCCATGCCCGCGAACAGGCGCACCTTCAACTGCTCCATGCGCGCCCGGCTGCGCTTCGAGCCCATCGCCTGGCGCAGCTGGTCGGCCTCGCTGGGTGTGAAGCCGGCAACGTCGATGGCCATCTGCATCAGCTGCTCCTGGAACAGCGGCACGCCCAGCGTCTTGCCGAGGCTGTTCTCCAGCAGCGGGTGCAGGTAGGTGACGGGCTCCTGCCCGTTGCGGCGGCGGATGTACGGGTGCACCGACCCGCCCTGGATGGGGCCGGGGCGGATGAGCGCGACTTCCACCACCAGGTCGTAGAACCGGCGCGGTTTCAGCCGCGGCAGCGTGGCCATCTGCGCTCGCGACTCGATCTGGAACACGCCCACGGTGTCGGCGCGGCAGAGCATCGCGTAGACGTCGTCCTCCTGCGGGATGGTGGCCAGATCCACCTCGTAGCCGCGGTGCTCGCGGATCAGATCCACCGCGTAGTGCAGTGCGGACAACATGCCGAGGCCGAGCAGGTCGAACTTCACCAGGCCCGCGGCTGCGCAGTCGTCCTTGTCCCACTGCAGCACGCTGCGGTCCTGCATGCGACCCCACTCCACCGGGCACACCTCGATGACGGGCCGGTCGCAGATCACCATGCCG
>JBAVTH010000127.1:0-2216 GCA_049696035.1 Ilumatobacteraceae bacterium | reverse complement strand
CTGCCGGATGGCTGCTCCGTTACACTCGCGTGCCGAGTCGCCGGGTTAGCTCAGCTGGCAGAGCAACGCACTTGTAATGCGTAGGTCAAGGGTTCGATTCCCTTACCCGGCTCGATGTGGGTGCACGCTCGTGCGCCGGTCCAATGCCGGCGGCCGGCGTCGGCTGCGAGGGGTAGCGGTCGGCGCTGGTTCAGCGGTCGGCGGGCATGTCGGCATCGCCTTCGGCGCGGCGAGGGGCCAGCAGCTCGCGGCGCAGCGCCACCAGCTTCGGCGCCGGTTCTGCGGCGGCCCACGGGTCGGCCGCGATCGCCCGTTCGTAGCTCTCCCACTCGCCGCGCACGCCGGCCAGATCGCCGCGGCGGGCATGAGCGCGCATGCGCAGCGCGATCAGCTCCTCGTGCCCGCTGAGCACCTTCAGGCCCTGGCCGGTGGCCCAGAAGACACCGTCGACGTCACCGAGGGAGAGGTAGTGGTTGGCGAGCTCGATCGCCGCCCCCGTGGCCAGCAGGATCAGCGAGGAGGTGATGCCCTCTGCGTCGGTCCACAGGTAGCCGGTGCCGGCGAAGGGCATGCCGGTCAGCAGCTCCACACCCGGCCGCAGCACCTCGATCGCGTCGAGCGCGGGCAGCGCGCGGGAGTGCTCGGCACGCAGGGCGAGCAGCTCGGCGTCGGTGACGACCTCTCGGTGCACCGGCAGGTCCTCGGTGAGCGTGCGAGCGATCCACTCCTCCCCGTCCGCAGGGGCGATCGCTCGGGCCAGCGCCCGCCGGGCATCGCTGACCACGTTCGCGAACGTGGCATCACGCACGTCGAGATCCCACAGCGCCGTGCGCGCCGCACTCCTCGTCGGCCGCTCGCGATGCTGACTGAGCCACACGATCAGCTCCGTCGCCTTCGAGCGTTCGCACTCGACGGCGACGCCGTCGCGCGAGGCCACGTGCACCTGCCCGAGCACGCGCACCATGACACTCCATGCAGGTGCCGCGAAGCTGGAAGGGCACTCGGACCCGGAGTGGGACGGGGCCCACACGACCGGCGTGTCGAACTCGACGAACGGCGCGGCATCGGCCTCCGCCAGCAGTGCGGCGACGGCCACGACGTCGTGCTCGCTCACACCCGCTGGCTGCACACGCAGGCCGAGCGGTTCGAGCAGATGATGCCCATCGACCACGCGGAGCTGCCACGTCGCACCCTCCACCGGCGCGTCGAGCACGACCGCCAGCCCGCGGCCACCGGCCGTCGCAGCGAGCACCTCGCCGCCGAGCTCCACCATCGAGCCATCGCCTGGCTCGGCGCCGGCGCACGCCACGACCACTGCCGGCTCCCACGCCTCGCCGCCATGGCCGGCCACTCGCAGGCTGAACGTGCGAGCCTCGCGGGCAAGGTGGCCGGTGCTGCCCAGCGCCATCGCGGCCGCGTCGAGCGCTGCATCCAGCGACTCGACCGCCTCGCTGTTCGCCGAACCGAGCCCGGCATCACCGAGGCCGACCGTGAAGAGTCGGGTCGCCTCGAGGAAGGGGGAGACCGCCAGCGATGCGGCGATGTGGCGCAGGATCGGTGTGGAATGCGGCGATTGCACCGTGAACGTGCCCACTGCTTCGAGATCGACGAACAGCTCGCCGCCCTCCTCCACGCCACCGATGTGCACCATCGCCGGGCACGGCTGCGCGCACTGGCGACCACGCTCGGCGAGCGCAGCCAACGAGATGGCGCCCGACAGCCTCCAGGTGTTCGCGTGCGGATCGAGCTTCCACTCCAAGCCGTCGGGCGTGGCCCACCCGCGCAGGAACAGGCACACATCACCGTTGTCGTACAGCAGGGCAGCCAGCACCGACGCCGACTGCGCTGCCAGCGCCGGAGCCGCCGACCGCAGCGCCAGGTCGAGGCGCGCCAGACGCTCCGACGCGTTCAGCGATCGCAGCAGCAGCTCCGTGGCCACTTGCTCAGTGGACGGTGCCACCAGCCGCGCCCCGACGGTGGCCGCGCGCAGCTGGCGACGCCGACGCGTTTCCAGCAGCCCGACCGCGCCCGCCGACATCATCAGCGCAGCACCGAGGCCGGCCGCGTACGGCAACACGCCAGAGGGCTCGGCAACCCCGCTCGCGGCCGGTTGCGGACGCGACGGGGCGACCACCCGACCGGGCTCCACGGGGAGCGGCGCCTCAGCTGGCGCCAGCGCATCGCCGGCCTCGGGGCGAACGGCCGGTGGCAGCAGC
>JBAVTH010000126.1:0-30346 GCA_049696035.1 Ilumatobacteraceae bacterium | reverse complement strand
TCACACTGGCGGCGCTGTTCGTCGTGGAGCAGCTGGTCAAGAACTGGAAGGAGCTCACGCGTGGCGCAGGCGGCCTCTCCGGCGTGCCCCGTCTGGACGGCAACGGTTGGCTGTGGTTGGGGGCCTTCGCAGCACTGGTGATCGCCCACCAGTTCCAGGAGACGCGGATCGGCCGTTTCGCCATCGCCACCCGGGAGGACGAGCTGGCGGCTCCCGCGCTCGGCATCAGACTGTTCAGCGCTCGCTACGCGTCGTGGATCGTCAGCATGGGCCTCATCGCACTTGGCGGCTCGCTGCGGGCACAGTCGCTGGGCAGCGTCAATCCGAAGCAGTTCACGCTCGATTCGGGCATTCTCATCCTGGTGATGCTGGTGGTCGGGGGCATGCGCACGGTCAGTGGCGCGGTGCTCGGCACGGTGCTGATCACCGCCGGCAACGAGTTGTTCCGGCAGCTCGGCGACCCCGGGCGACTCGACATCGAACGCTTCCCCGACCTGTTCCTCGGCGCCACGATGTTGCTGGTCATGCTGCTGCGTCCCGGCGGCCTGCTGGGCGACCGCGACCTGGCCGGGTGGCTGCGGCGGCGCACGTTCCGGCCACCGCCACCCTCCACCCAGGCGCCGACACCCGGTCGCGACGCTCTCGTCGCCGGCGAGATCGAGGTGCTCTTCGGTGGCTTCGTGGCGCTCGACGGCGCCGGCCTCACCGTGCGACCGGGCGAGGTGGTGGGTCTGATCGGGCCGAACGGCGCCGGCAAGACCACGTTGTTCAACGTCATCACCGGCATCGTGCCCGAAGTGTCGGGCCGCGTCGCTCTCGGCGAGCTCGACCTCACCGACGCCAAACCCGTGGATGTCGCCCGGGCCGGGCTGGCCCGAACCTTCCAGAACCTGCGGCTCTTCAAGAACCTCAGCGTGCGCGAGAACGTGGCGCTCACCGCACTGGTGGCCGCTCGTCATCGCGGGCATCGCGTCCGGCCCGACACCGAGACGCTGCTGGCCGACGCCGGTCTCACCGAGTGGGCCGATCGGCAGGCGGGCACGCTCGACTACGGCAACCAACGCCGCCTCGAGCTTGCCCGCGCCGCTGCACTCGCACCCGACTTCCTGCTGCTCGACGAACCAACCTCGGGGATGAGCGACCAGGAGAGCCAGGAGATGGTGGAGTCCGTGCGTTCGGTGGCCGCCCGCGTCGGCGCCGGTGTGCTGGTCATCGACCACGACCTCGGGTTCATCACACGGATCAGCGACCACATCGTGGTGCTCAACGAGGGCAGGGTCCTTGCCGAGGGAACGCCGGCGGCCGTACGCGCGAACCCGCTCGTCGCGGAGGCCTACCTCGGCTCGTCCGGCTGACGCTCGCCGGCGGCGCGTTCGGCACGGCACCTCGCGTCGGCGAGATTCTTGCGACCACAACCAAACCCGGCCGCCCGCAGCTGCGTGACTCCCTGCAACCGACCCGAGCACGGGCCGCACACCGGCAAGGAGCCACCTACATGTCACGCGTTCGCCGCACTCTCTTCGCAGCCGTCACTCTCGCCAGCGCGGTCGGACTCGCCGCCACCGACGTGGCCGATGCAAAGAGCATCTCCCGGTTGCCCGCATCGTGCTCGGCGGGTACGTCGGCGTACATGATCTACCTCTCCTCCGGTTCCAAGGTCACACTGGGTTTCGGCTCCGACGATCCCGCGTCGCTGGGCCAGTGGCACATCGTCGTCTCCGACAACGGCACGCCGGCCCTCGATCACACGTTGACCGCCACGGTGTCGTCCTGGACGGTCTCCACCCAGCGGACCCTCACCAAGGGCTCGCATCTGCTCGCGCTCAGCGCCGAGAACCTCGACAACGGCGAGATCTGCACCTACAGCATCGCCAACAAGGTCTGACCCGGTCGCGCGGGTCGTTCTGCGCTGAACGACCCGCGCTACGTTGTCGCGATGGTGCCTGCCCTTGTCGTCGAGCCCGAGCATGCTCCGGCTGGGGGCAGCGCCGGCCATCTGGCCGACCACGCAGCCCACCGCGACAGGCACCTCGACGATGTCGCCCGGTGAGCGTCCCGACACCCTGGCGCACCTCGACATCCTGAGCCACGACGTCTACGAGCACAGCGTTCCGCACGATGCGTACGACGAGTTCCGCTCCGTCGCCCCGGTTGCCTGGGTGAACGAGACGGATGCCAACGGACACCATGGCAGGGGCTTCTGGTCGTTGACCTCTCACGAACACGTGGTGTCCGTCCACAAGGACTGGCGAACGTTCTCCAGCGAGGTCGGCGGTACCGAGATCGAGGAGCTCGAGCGCGATCCGGAGGCGCTCGCCGCCCGGCGAACGATGCTGGAGACCGATCCGCCACGCCACACCAAGCTCCGTCAGCTGGTGAACCCCACCTTCAGCCGCAGGGCGGTCGAGACCTACGCCTCGCACGCGGAGCACCTGATCGGCGAGGTGCTGGACGATGCACTGGCGACAAGTCGCACGACCGGCGCGGTGGACGCGGTCTCGGCAGTGGCCCGCGAGCTGCCGATTCGGATGATCACGGGGCTGCTGGGAGTCCCCGACGACGACGCTCCCATCCTGTTCCATTGGGCCGACCAGATCGTCTACAACGCCGACCCCGACTACTCGCCCGCGGTCAGCGACCGAACCGACACCGACCCCTTTCGCCTGCTGCCGTTCCGCAGCCCGGTCTCGGCGAAGGTGCTCGAGTACGTGCAGCGCCTTGCCGGCGCCCGGCGCGGTGCGGCCGGCGGCGATGTGCTCGGGGTGCTGGCCAACGCGATGATCGATGGCACGCCGTTGACCGAACGCGAGCAGGGCACGTTCTTCCTCCTGCTGCTGATCGCGGGCAACGAGACCACCCGCCACGCACTTGCACAGGGGCTGCTGCTGCTGGCCCAACAGCCCGACGTGCTGTCCCGGTTGCGGGTGGACCCGTCATTGCTGGATACCGCGACCGAGGAGATGCTGCGGTGGACATGCCCGCAGCTGCACTTCCGACGCACCGCGACGATCGATACGTCGATCGGCGACACCGCCATCGCCGCCGGCGACAAGGTGGTCACCTGGTACGTGGCGGCCAACTTCGACCCCGGCGAGTTCGCCCACCCGCACACGTTCGACATCGCCCGCGTGCCGAATCGGCACGTCACCTTCGGCGGCGGAGGCCCACACCTGTGCCTCGGTCAGTGGATGGCGCGGCTGGAGGTTCGCACCTTCCTGTCCGCCATGGCACAGCGAGTCGAGCGGGTGGAGCTGGCGGGCACGCCGAGGCGGGTTCGCAGCAACTTCATCAACGGGCTCAAAGCACTCCCGATCGTGCTGGTTCCCCGCTGATCACATGACCATGCCGTACGCGTGCGCGGGGTGCAGGCGCACCACCAGGCGATGGTCGGCGACCATCGCGGCACGGTACTCGTCCCAGTTCGGGTGCTCCCCGACGGCGCCACGGTAGACGAGGATCAGCTCCTCCACCGTGGCGTCGTGGGCATCCTCGGCCACCGCGGTGAGCTCGGCGTCGGCATCCACGACGACATACCCCCAGAAGTCCTCTTTGCTGACGTACAAGGACGCTCGCGGGTCGCGCCGCAGGTTGGCGTACTTCGCGCGGTCGGCAGTGATGGAGATGCGGATCACGCCGTCGTCGCCGAGGAAGTAGGTGATGTTGGACAGCTGCGGCCTGCCGTCGCGTTTCAGGGCCACCAGCACACCGTTCCTGCGCGGGCGGATGAAGTCGAGAGCGGCGGCGAGTTCCATGCGGCCCTCAACCTCGCCTTCCGCGGCCGCATTCCCCGCCGTCGCCTCAGCCACATCGTCGACTCAACAGCGCAAGTGTCGCAGCCCCGCCGAAGTGCGATCCGATCAGTCGGCGACCGCGGCGATGTAGCGATCCGGGCGCACCAGCACTGCCCGATGACCAGAGGTGGCTCTGGGCTCGAAGACGACCGGCCGCCCGTCGCGGGCGACGAACGACGAATCAGCGGCGACCCACGACCACCCGTGCGACAGATGGCGGTCGAGCCGATCCGGTTGCGGCAGCTGATGGCCGACGGGGAAGGACTCGCCCAGGTCGAGGCCGGGAAGGCGGGACCACCGCGCCGGGTCGGGCAGCGCGTGCTGAGGGAGATCGGTGGGGTCGGCAGCCAATCTGGCCAGCGTGCGCCCGGCCTCCACCGACAGGCCGATGACGGCCTCGGTGTGCGGACGGCGTTCGGACTCGTAGGTGTCCAGCAGGTCCGCCGGCGAGTCGCCGTGCACCACCTCCGCCAGCTTCCATGCGAGGTTGGCGACATCTCGTACTCCGCTGCACATTCCCTGCCCCATGAACGGCGGCATCATGTGGGCGGCATCGCCGGCAAGGAAGACGCGGCCGTCAGGGCCACCACGCCACTGCTCGGCGACCAGCGCGTGGAAGCGGTAGGGCACCGCCCGGATCAGATCGCCGTGTGCCCGCGAGATGTCCCATGGGCCGAGCAGCGCCCACGGGTCGGGCTGCTCATCGCCGTGGAGCTGGAACTCCCAGCGGCGGTGCAGGCCATGCCCCGGAACGAACGTGACGAGGCGCGCAGGATCGCACACCTGCTGGATCACGGTGGGAAGTGGCGGCGACGGCTGGCGGTGCAACATGAGGTCGATCACCAGCCACTGCTCGTCGAACCCGAGATCGACGAAGCCGATCCCCAACTCGTCGCGTGTCCGGCTGTTCCCCCCGTCGCAGGCCACGACGAAGGTGGCCTCTTCCAACAGAGGTTCGAGCCTGCCCACCTCCCATGCGAGCCGCACATCGACGTTGCGGTGCGCGGCAAGGCCACGCCGCAACATCATCTCCAGTTCGGGCTGGAAGAACACGTAGTCCTCGTGCCAACCGAGCAACGGTTCACGCTCGAAGCCCTCGAAGCTGAACAGGCGGCGCCCGCGACGATCCACGTAGTCCATGCCGGCGGAGACGGTGAGCAGCTCGGAGAGCTCGCGCTCGAACCCGCACTGCTGGAAGACACGGGCGATCTCTGCGTCGAGGTGACACGCGCGCGGCTGAGAGTACGGCGAGGTGGAGCGTTCGTAGACGACGGTGCGCAGACCATGCATGCCGCAGAGGTTGGCCAAGGTGGCGCCGGTCGGGCCGAGGCCGACGATAGCGACGTCGTACGCACTCACTCCGGCGCCTCGGTCTCCCATTGGGTGGTGCCCCAGGTGACGGCCAGCAGCGTCGTATCGCAACCGGGCGCCGCACCGTGCCAGTGGCGTTCGTTCGGCGGGCACACCACCAGCGCACCGGGCGCGAGCCGGACCTCGCCGTCTGCTTCGGTGCCCACGCGGGCATCGCCACGGACCACGAACAGCTGCTGCCCCCCGGGGTGCAGGTGCCAGAACGTGACGGCGCCGTCCTTGAAGTGCACCAGGGCCGTGTCGGGCTGCTCATCGGTGGGTGTGGCGTGCAGCATCTCCAGCTCGACGGTGCCGGTGAACCGGCCTCCGTAGCTGACGCTCTTGTCGCCCTCGGGCACCACCTTCATCGCCCTGCTCCTGCCTGCGCACCCATGGCTGCGTTCACCGCTCGACGACGGGGTTGCGCATGCAGCCGATGCCTTCGATCTCGGTCTCCACCACGTCGCCGTCATGGAGGAACCGGCCGCGGGCCTCACCCACTCCCCCGGGCGTTCCCGTCCACACCAGGTCACCTGGCTGGAAGGTGATGAAGCGACTCAGCCACACGACGAGCGCGGGCACGTCGAAGATCAGGTCGCTGGTGTTGCTGTGCTGCATCACCTCGCCGCTGACTCGGCCTTCGAGCTCGAGCGCGTCGGGATCGGCCAGCTCGTCGACCGTCAGCAGGTATGGACCGATCGGGCCGAACGTGTCGTATGTCTTGGCGATGGTGAACTGCTTGACCGGCGGCCGGAACTGCTCGGCCCGGTCGGAGATGTCCTGGCCGCAGGTGACTCCGGCAAGGAAGCTCCATGCGTTCTCGCGAGTGGCGCCCTTGCACGTACGCCCGAACACGATGACCAACTCGGCCTCGTAGTCGATCTGGGTGTGGCCGGCAGGCACGACGATCTCGTCGAACGGGCCGCACACACAGTTGTCGGTCTTGCCGAACAGGTGCGGTTCGGTGGGCAGGTCGCGACCGCTCTCCAGCGCGTGCTGCTTGTAGTTCAGCGCGACGCCGAAGCCCTTCGGCGGGCGCGGCACCGGAGCACCCAGCAGTGCCTCGTCGAGCTCCGGCCAATCTGCGGAGTCGATCGACTGTGCGACAGCCTCCAACAGTTGGTGATGCGCAAGGTGGGAGAGGACCATCGGGTCGCTGCTCAGCTGCCCGGCGGTTGCTCGCTCGACGTCGACCGCACGACCGTGCACGACGATCGTGGCCCGCCCCTGGTAGTTGGCCAATCGCATGATGTGCTCCCTTGTGGGTCGACGGGTGTCAGTTGCCGGCGGCGGGGAACCACATGTGGATCTGGCCCGTTCCGGCAGCGTTTTCATAGTCGCTGTAGGCCACGCCGGGCGAGTCCCATGTCGGGCCGCCCTGAGCGGTGGCCATGATCACGTAGTGGGCGAAGCGGCCCTCGGGTGCGAACTGGCGGAAATCGGGGTAGTCGGCCAGCACGGCCGCGTGGTCGCCGGCTTCCATCCACTTGATGATGCGCTCGTCGGCGGCGCGATGCTCTGGACTGATCACGTCGGCCGGATCGGCGCCCTCGTGCTGGCGGAGCTGGCTCAGCGGCCAGAACTTGTGCGAGAGAGCGCCACTGGCGATGACGACCACGCGGCGATCCGACCGGCGGATGGCCTCGCCGAGCACCTCGCCCATGATGACCATGTCGTTGAACTCGGCGGTCTGGCACGTGCTGACCGACATCCACTTCTCGTCGCCTTGCAGGAACGGCGTGAGGTACACCGTCGCGTAGCGGATGGGCAGGTACGGGTCGTCGTTGGCGGTGACCCAGGTGTCGGTGCGCTCGGCGGCGACCTCGGCCACCAGCCGGGCCAGCTCCGGGTCGCCGGTGATGTCGTACGGCATCTGCGGGTTGCCGCGCGGCAGCTCCTCGCTGGTGAACCTGCCGCTGCGCCGCTCGTGAGCGGCGACGACCCACTCGAAGGTGGTGAACCAGTGGGTGTCGAGCACGATGATCGTGTCGGGCTGCAGCGGGTCGATGCACTCACGCCGCATGCGGTGCAGCCCGTCGACGATGGAGAAGTCCTTCCCGTGGTTCAGCTCGAGGCGCACCGCGTGCGGCAACACCAGCGGTGGCACGTGTGCGACGAGCGCGGAACCGACGATCTCACCCATGGCTGAACCCCCTGTACGATCCGTTCGAGAATCCTTCGGACCCTAAGAATCTACACTACTGCGATGGTCGTGTTCCTCGCTCTGGTTGCCGCGCTCGTGTCCGGCTCGGCGGACTACCTCGGCGGCCGGGCGTCGTCCACCCACTCGGCGTTGCACGTCGGTTTCGTCTCGCAGGCCACGAACCTGCTGACGCTGCCACTGTTCGCACTGCTCATCGGCTGGCATCGGCTGCACCACGGTGATGTCGTTCTGGGCCTGGCCGGAGGTGTGTGCGGCGGCGCCGCGTACGTCGTCTTCTTCCGCGCGCTGGCCGCCGGACGGATGAGCGTGGTGGCGCCGCTGGCAGCGCTCACCACGGCATTGGTGCCCGTCACCGCCGATCTGTTGGCCGGCGTGTCACTGCCGGGCGGCCGTTGGGCCGGAGTTGCGCTGGCGCTCGTCGCGATCCCCGCGTTGGCGTTCCGCCGCGACGAGGGCGTCGGGTCGATGACGCTGCGCGGCGAGGTGGCCTCGGCGCTGGTCGCCGGCGCAGGCTTCGCCGGCTTCTTCATGGCTATCGGTCATACGAGCACGGACAGCGGGCAGTGGCCTGTCGTCTTCGCCGCCGCCGGAGGGACGGTGACCGTCGGCCTCGCCTGCGCGTCGCAGGGTGTTGTGGTCCGGCGGCGGCCACCTCGGCTGGCGGTGATCAGCGGAGTGTGCATGGCGGCCTCCGGCTTGGCCATCAACCACGCATTGCAGGTCGGCCCGATCGCCGTCGCGACCGTGCTCGGGTCGTTGTACCCGCTGGCCACCACGGCGCTCGCCAACCGCTTCGACCACGAGCCGATCGGACGCATCAACCTCCTCGGTGTGGCGCTGGCCGTGGCAGGCGCGTCGCTGATCGCCGTCTACCGTTGACACCGATGGGCCGGCCTCAGAGGCCGGGAACAGTGAAGTTTCCGACCGTGCACCGGAAGTCGACGGCGACCGCTCCGCCCGGTCCTTCGCCCGAGACGGTGCCCGAGCGGGTGACGCTGTCGTAGGAGCCTTCGAGCGCCTCGATGGTGACTTCTACCGGCAGGTCACCGTTGGTGGCCAGCACCGAAGCGGCCGGCGCCAGATAGGAGGCGACCTCGAACGGTTCGGGTTGGGCGCTGCCACCGACAACCGCCGACTGGCCAATCGTGACGGTACGAACTCCGCCGCCCTGGAGCGGGATCTCGATCACCGCCAGAAAGGCCACGCCGAACGGCTCGAAGCAGGCGACCGTCTGGAAGCCGTCGTCGGCAGGCAGGCCCGGACCAGCGACGGCCCACGTGGGCTCCGAACGGAGCTCGTAGGTGCACGCGCCATCGGGTTCGTCGCGCACGAAAGCCGCTGCGCGGCCGAACGGCACAGCGAAGCGCAGTCCTCCGTCGGGCACGATCGACACCACCGTCCCGGGAGGGACCGGCGCGTCGGGCGCCTGATACGCCGACCGCATCGCCTCGCACCCGCCCTCGTAGCGGAACGCCGTCGGGGAGATGGCTCGGCTGCCCGGGAGAGGTTGCGGAACGGACGGTGCTGCGAGTGCACTCAGCGCGGCCTGCGCACGGCTGCCCGGGATGACGTCCGAGGGCGAGGTGCCGTCAGCGGCTCCGACGACGACCGCCGTGGCGACGAGCGCAAGGGCACCGCAACCGACCGCGAACGAGGCCATGACGGTGCCCGGTCGACGGCTGTTCACTTGCATTCCGACGCTCCCGGGCTGACGACGGCGGTGCCCAGGGGCAGCGAACCTCCGCCGGCGCCGGCTTGTGATGCGCCGTCGACCTGCAGCCCGGACACACCCCACGACACGGGGGTCGAGACGGTGAGTCCCGTGCCTGCATCGATGACGAAGCGTGAGCTGCCGCTGACGGCCGGCGGAGGAATCGATGCCTGGTAGGTGCTGGGTCCACCTCCGTCCACCGAGCCGAACGGACCGGCGTTGGCGCCACCGGTTGCCCGGAGGGTGACGCTGACGGGGATCGGCTTGCGCCGATTTGGATCGGTGCTGGGCGGCTCGTAGTCGCACGCCCAGGCGTGGTAGCCGATCGTGCCGCCGGCGGTGCCGGCCACGACGGTGGGAAGGCCGAACTGGGAATCCGCCAGGTCGATGCTGAACGGGCACTTGATCTTCGACTCGTCGACCTCACCACTGATCCGGATCACCTTGGTGACGGTTTCGGGTGAGACCTGCAGGAAGTGGTGCGCCATCAGATCGGCCACCGCGCCGGGTTTGAGTCTCCCGCTGCCGTCATCGACGTAGTAGTCGCGCAGACCCAACAGGTGACCGAACTCGTGTGCATACACACCCGGCTCGTCGACGAAGGCCCACACGCTGTGCAGCGCCGCGAACGGTCCGGTCCACGCACCGGGGTCGAACCACGGGTCGTCGGTCGCAGCATCCGCGGGGCCACCACCTCTCACGAAGGATCGAACCGGCTTGCTGCCTGCGCCACCGGGGCCGGTCACCCGCCGGCGGTTCGGGTACACGGCCGTATCCAGCTCGACTCCGAACTCGGTGTCGCCCACTTGATCCGACCCGGACACCAGACGGACGTGGGGTTCGACGATGAACCGGTAGCACTTGAACGTGAGCCCTGCCCACTTGCTCCTGATGTCGGCTTCGATGCGCGCCGCCGCGTCGAGCAGGGCGCGCTGGGCGAGCTCCCCCTCCGGACGGCGGTTCACGTAGACGGCGATGTTGACGGTGACGGTGATCGTCTTGGCCTGATGATCGACCGTCCAGTTGATCGCCGCACTCGTGTTCCCAGGAGAGGGCGCGAC
This sequence comes from Ilumatobacteraceae bacterium, assembly GCA_049696035.1. Lineage (GTDB taxonomy): Bacteria > Actinomycetota > Acidimicrobiia > Acidimicrobiales > Ilumatobacteraceae > UBA668. Next base: position 20,269 of record JBAVTH010000126.1, on the reverse strand, counting down.
CGCTGCGGCTCCTCGCGCCAACGAGCTGCCGGAGAGCGGCAGCCACAGCAGCGCCAGCAGCAGCGCAGCACCGCGCCGCGGGCGGCGACTCAGTTCACGACCCACAGCGACTCCGCTTCGTCGAACGTCAACCGATCGCGGTTGCCGTCGAGCCAGGCCTGCCAGCGTTCCTTGGCCTCTGCGCGCTGCTGGGTCGTCGCGTCGAAAGGCGGGCCGAGCTCGCTGATCGCCGTGTACCGCACGAGCGCCATCACCGCGTCGCGCCACACCTCGGAGGGCGGTTGACCGGGCCGGAGGCTGTCGTCGACGAGCAGTTCGATCAACGGCTCGAAGCCCTCGGGGCGGCCTCTCGCCAACAGGCCCGTCGCCGCCATCGCCCGGATCGCCGCGTCATCGACCGCCAGCAGGGCGAGCAACGGCGCCGGGTCACTGCCCTCGTTGACCCACACGTACGTGGCCGCCCAGCGCTGATCACCGGAGGCTCCTGCGGCCAGCGCCCTGGCAGCTGCGCCGACCACGGCGGGATCGCTCCGCACTTCGGCAAGGAGTCCGAACGAGGTCTGGTCGGTCGCCTCGTAGGCGGAGAGCAATGAGTCGGCCTCAGCGTCGGTCATCGCCGCAACCGTCACGACAGGAGGCTCGGATGTCGCTGCGATCGAGGTCGTGGACGGTTGGCCGGCCGGTGTGGCCGAGCCGTCCGCGCAACCAGCTGCCGAGGCCACGGCCAGCACTGGTAGCAAGACTCGCCCGACGAAGCGCATCGACGTCCCATCAATGGCGCCGTGGGCGCCCTCGGCGTGAGCGTAACCCGTGCGACGTCCCGAGGAAAGGGGTGCTACTCGGCCAGCAGAGCCGCGACCGTCTCGCGCAGTGGTTCGCGGAAGTCGCGCAGCGGCGCGAAGCCGGCCATGCGCAGCACCGCGTTGTCGAGCACGCTGTTGGCCGGGCGCGGCGCCGGGCGGGGCGGCTGGAGATCGGCGGTCGCGATCGGCTGCACCATGGCTGGGTCCTTGCCCATTGCTGCCACCACTTCGGCCGCGAACTGAAACCACGTGCATGCGGTCTGGTTGGTGGCGTGGATCACGCCACTCATCCGATCGAGCGCGAGACGACGCACCACGAGCGCCAGATCCTGCGTGAACGTGGGGTGGCCCACCTGGTCGGCGACGAACGACAGCTCCGTACGCTCGGTGGCCAGCCGCATGATCGTCTTGACCATGTTGCTGCCGTTGCGGCCACACACCCATGATGTGCGCACGACGGCCGCGCGAGCACCGAGGGCGAGCGCCTCCTGCTCGCCGATCAGCTTGGTGATGCCGTAGACGCTCTGCGGGTCGGTCTCGTCCCACTCGTGATACGGGCGGTCGAGCGTGCCGTCGAAGACGTAGTCGGTGCTGATCTGCACGAGGTGCGCCCCGACGCGGTCTGCGGCCTCCGCAAGCCAGCGCACGGCCATCCCGTTGGCCGTGAGCGCACGGTCGGGGTCGGACTCACAGGCGTCGACCGCGGTCCACGCCGCACAGTTGACGACGGCGTCAGGCCGCAGCGAGCTGAGGGCGTTGAGCGCAGCCGAGCGGGACGTGACGTCGAGACCCTCCCGGTCGAAGGCGTACACCTCGTCGCCGGATGCTGCACACGCGGCCGCGAGATCGAGGCCCAGCTGGCCGCTGGCGCCGGTGATGAGCACCTTCATCTACAGACCTGCCTTGGCCTTCAACGGCTCCCACCACCAGCGGTTGTCGCGGTACCAGGCCACCGTGTCGGCCAGCCCCTGCTCGAACGACTTCTCGATCTTCCAGCCGAGCGCACTGGTCTTGTCGATGTTCACCGAGTAGCGGCGATCGTGGCCGAGACGATCGGCCACCGGCTGGATGAAGCTCTCATCGCGGCCACACAGCTCGAGCAGCTTGTAGGTGAGCTCGCGATTGGTGAACTCCTCATGGGCACCGATGTTGTAGACCTCGCCGATCTCGCCGTGCTGCAGCACGAGGTGGGCAGCGCGGTTGTGGTCCTCCACGTGGATCCAGTCGCGCACGTTGCCACCGTCGCCGTACAGCGGCACCTTCTTCCCATCCAGCAGGTTGCTGGTGAAGAGCGGGATGACCTTCTCGGGGAACTGGTACGGGCCGTAGTTGTTGCTGCAGCGGGTGACGACCACGGGCAGGTTGTGGGTGGTGACGTAGCTGAGCGCGATCAGGTCGCTGCCGGCCTTCGCCGCGCTGTACGGCGAGCGGGGGGTGAGCTTGTCGGTCTCGCTGAACGAACCGACGTCGATGGTGCCGTACACCTCGTCGGTGCTGATGTGCAAGAACTTCTGCACTCCCACGCGGCGGGCGACGTCGCACATCACGTTGGTGCCGAAGCAGTTGGTGCGCACGAACGCATACGGGTCCTTGATGCTGCGATCGACATGGCTCTCGGCGGCGAAGTGCACCACGGCGTCATGGCCCTCCATGGTGCGAACGACGGTGTCCTCGTCACAGATGTCGCCGTGGACGAAGGAGCAGCGGTGGTCGTCGAGCACGTCGCGAATGCTCTCCATGTTGCCCGCGTACGTGAGGGCATCGAAGATGGTGACCTCGTCGTCGCTGTTGGCGAGCAGCCAGCGGACGTAGTTCGAGCCGATGAAGCCGGCGGCGCCGGTGACGAACAGTTTCATTGGTGCACAGTCCTTCTGGTCAGGTTCTCATCGGCCAGTACGGGCGGCGGCCCTCGGGCAGGTCGGCGCGCAACGGGTTGGCTTCGTCGCGGACCGACAAGATGGGTTCGGTGACCCCCCAGTCGGCGCCGATGACGGGGTCGTTCCACTTCACGCCCAGCTCGTCGGCCGGGTTGTAGTAGTTGTCGACCAGGTACGTCATCACCACGTCGGTGAGCGCTGCAAACCCGTGCGCCACCCCGGGTGGGATGTAGACGCCGAGGTGGTTCTCGCCGGAGATGTCGAATGCCATGGTGCCACCGTAGGTAGGCCCGCCCTCGCGGAGATCGTGCAGCACGACCCGGATGGTTCCCGCCGGGCAGTACCAGTAGTCGGCCTGGTGGAGGTGGTAGTGCAAGCCCACCACCGCGCCCTGTTGCTTGTTGGAACGGTTGCCCTGGATCATCTCGCGTCCGTTGGGGAACCACTCGCGGCGGTAGGTCTCGATGAACAATCCGCGTTGGTCGCCGTGGAGGCTGGGCTCCACGATGTACACACCCGTGATTGTGTCGCTTTCTCGTACGTTCGGCACCAGCCCAGTATGGCGGACGCATTCAGCCAGTGGGCGCAGGGGCGGGGCCTTCACCGCGGAAATAGGCCAGCACGGTGTCGGCTCCGTCGCCCAGCTTGAGCACTGCGTTGCCGTCGATCGTCTCCCCCACCACAGGCAGCGCATACGTGAGCAGGCCGTCGGCCACGGCCGTGCGAAGGGAGGCGGCCGCCCCGATGGGATCGAGCTCGTCGTCGATGCGAATGGACGAGCCGATCGCCGAGACGAGTCGACCGGTATCGAACGGGTTGGACTTCACCTGAGCAAGCGCTGTCTGCAGGCACGCGTTGACGAACGCCCGCTGACGTGTGGAGCGCCCCAGGTCGGAGGTCGGGTCTTCGCGCCACTCGCCGTCGCGCAGCTCCTCGAAGTGACGGCTACGGGCGTACGCCAGGCCCTGCGTGCCGTTCAAGACGTAGCAGCCGCCCTCGGGGATGTCGAGGCCGGTGTTGAAGTCGCGGGTGGGGTACCAGAAGCACACCTGCACGCCGCCGAGGGCATCGACCAGTGCCTTGAAGCCGGAGAAGTCGATCTCCACGTAGTGGTGGATGGGCAACCCGAGCGATTCGCGCACAGCAGTCACGAGGGCGGCAGGGCCATCGTTGTAGGTGGAGTTGATGCGGCCGGTGTGAGCGGCAGTTTCGATGTAGAGGTCGCGCGGGATGGACAACAGGCTCGCGGTGCCGTTGCCCTTGTCGAGGCGCAGCACCATGATCGTGTCGCTGCGGTTGCCGGTGACATCGCCCGTCTGGCCGGTGTTGGGATCGCCCAGCGCCCGGCTGTCACTGCCCACCAGCAGGTAGTTCTCGACGTTGCCGCTGTCACCGCTGAGCACACTCGAGACACCCGGTACACGCGGCACGTCGTCGACGACGCGGCGGGCGGCGATGAGCGTGCCCGCACCGCACACGACGGTGGTGAGCAGGGCCAGCGCGAGGAACGTCGGCAACCGGCGCTTGCGTGGCAACGGTGTCGTATCCAGGGCAAGCACGACACCCGAGGGTAGTGGCATGACCCCGGTCGCAGCCGTCACCGCCACACGGTGGCCCGTGATCCACCGGCCCTAGCGCAGGTGGATCACGTCGCCGACCGCGAAGCGGTGGGTGATGCCGCAGTCGTCGACCACGACCAGGCGACCATCGGGCTCGAGGTCGAGCGCCCGACCCTCGGTGATGCCGTCGGGCAGCTCCACCCGCACCCGTCGGCCGATGGTGCCCAGGCGCTCGCGGTAGTGCAACTCCACGTCGTCGGGAAGCTGGTCGTAGGCGGCGAGCATCGCCGCCAGCACATCGAGCGGATCGATGCCGCCGCCGAGGCGAGCCGCTCCTTCGGGTGCCCACCCGACGTTGAGGCCGATGCCGACCACCACCGCCGGCACAGGGCCGAGGTTCGCCTGAGCGAGGATGCCCGCCAGCTTGGCGCCCTCCAGGAGCAGGTCGTTCGGCCATTTCAGCACCGGCCGGACGCCGGCCACCCGCTCGCACGCCACGATCGCGGCCAGACCGACCCGCTGCGTCAACACCTGCGGCATGTCCGGGATCTCACGGAACAGCATCGAGACCAAGAGGTTCGCGCCCGCCGGCGCCTCCCACCGGCGGTCCAACCGACCGCGGCCCGTCGTCTGGTGCCGTGCCACCAGCACGGTGCGATCCGGGGCCCCCTCGGACGCAGCGCGGAGCAGATCGGCGTTGGTGCTGCCCGTCTCGTCGACCACCGCGACGTGCCATCCGGACGGCCACTCCCGCGGCCGCGAATCGCGTGGGGTGGCACTAGGGGTCTCCATTCCGCAAGTATTGCGGCCTGTGCTGAAAAAGATCCTGATCGCCAACCGTGGAGAGATCGCCGTTCGAGTCATCCGGGCTGCCCGTGAGCTCGGCATCAAGACCGTCGCGGTCTACAGCGAGCTCGATCGCAACGCCCTCCATGTCCGACTCGCCGACGAGGCCTACGCGCTCGGCGGTCAAACCGCCGCCGAGAGCTACCTCAACACCGAGGCCATTCTCCACGCCATCGAGCAGAGCGGCGCCGACGGCGTTCACCCCGGCTACGGCTTCTTCTCCGAGAACGCCGACTTCGCCCGCGCGATCACCGAGAAGGGGGTCGCGTTCATCGGGCCCCCGGCCTCGGCGATCGACGAGATGGGCGACAAGGTGAGCTCCCGCAAGGCCGCGCTGCGCGGCGGATGCCCGATCGTGCCCGGCACCACCGAGTTCGTCAGTGATGTGCAGGAGATCCTCGATTTCGGCGCCGAGCACGGCTACCCGATCGCGATCAAGGCGGCATTCGGCGGCGGCGGCCGCGGCATGAAGGTGGTCCGCTCCGCCGATGAGGTGCAGGAAGCCATGGACAGCGCCAAGCGCGAGTCCAAGGCGTTCTTCGGGCGCGACGAGATCTACATCGAGCGCTACCTCACCTGGCCGCGCCACGTGGAGGTGCAGATCGTCGGCGACCAACACGGCGATGTCGTGTGGGTCAGCACCCGCGACTGCTCGGCCCAGCGCCGTCACCAGAAGCTCATCGAAGAGGCTCCGTCGTACGGCATGGGCGAGGGCATCGAAGAGGCGATGGGCGAGGCGGCCATCAAGGCGGCCAAGGCAGTCGGCTACTTCAACGCCGGCACGGTCGAGTTCATCTACCAGGACGGCGAGTTCTTCTTTCTGGAGATGAACACCCGGCTGCAGGTTGAGCACCCCGTCACCGAAGTGATCACCGGCATCGACCTCGTCGAGTGGCAGATCCGCGTCGCCAGCGGTGAGGCCCTCCCCATGACCCAGGCCGAGGTGGCCGCACGTCGCCATGGGCACGCCATCGAGGTGCGCATCAACGCCGAGAACCCGGCCGGCGGCAAGTTCCTCCCCTCCCCCGGCACCATCTCGAAACTGGTCACCGCCGATGGCTTCGGTGTTCGCTTCGACAGCGGCTACGAGAGCGGCGACACGATCAGCCAGTACTACGACAACCTCGTCGGCAAGCTGATCGTGTGGGGCAAGGATCGCCCCACCGCGATCGCACGCACCATCCGTGCACTGGAGGAGATGGTCGTCGAGGGTGTCGCCACCACGATCCCCGCCGACCTCGCCATCCTCCGCCACCCCGACTTCCAGGCGATGGAGCACTCCACCAAGTGGGTGGAGGAGAAGCTCGACCTGTCGGGCATCGAGGCTCCCAAGCCGCCGGCCCCCGCCGAAGACGACGACACCGCACTGGTGCAGCGCAGCACCACCGTCGAGGTCAACGGCAAGCGCTTCGACGTCAAGATGTGGGTTCCCGACGTACCGATGGTCGTGGCCGGCTCAGCCAAGGCCGCTGCGAAGAAGCCGGCGCGTGCGGCCAGCCACGGTGCGGCCGCCGGCGGCGGGAGCGGCAACGTCGAGGTGCCGATGCAGGGCACCATCGTGAAGGTGCTCGTCGAAGTCGGTCAGGCGGTCGAGGCCGGCCAGGCCGTGGTGGTGCTGGAGGCCATGAAGATGGAGAACCAGATCACCGCCGAGAAGGCCGGCACCGTCAAGGAGATCAAGGTCAAGGCGGGCGACACGGTCGGCGCCGGCGACGTCGTCGTCGTCATCGCCTAGGTCCGCAGCCCAACGTTTTTCGCTGGCGTTCCTCGGGCGACCGTTCGCGAACAAGGGCTGGCCAACCCTGGGACGCGGGGAGTCAGTCGATCCGGTGGCCGCGCACGACGATGCTGCCGGCGGCCTTGTCGTGGATGCCCTGACGCAGTGGGTCGAAGAACGCCCACACGTAGATGCCGATCCCGAGCACGATGCCGACCTGCGGTATCGCGCCAAGAGAGGTGGGCACCAACGAGCGCTGGAAGGCGCGGGTGAGACCCAGCGGACCACCGTCGACGATGCTCACCACCCGGGTGCCCATCAGCAGCTTTCCCAACGTGCGACCCCAACGCCACACACCGATCGTCTCGTACACGAGGCCCAGTGCGGTGATGGCGACGGTGAACCAGATCGCCCGACCCTCGCTGACCGCCGCCCGTGGCGAGTGGCCGAACACGTAGAACGCCACGAACACGGGCACGGTGATGACCAGCTGATCGATGATCAGTCCGCCGATGCGCCGGCCGAACGACGCAAGGTGGTAACCCGCAGGAACGATGGGCGCCGCCCTCTCCTCATCCGTGCTCGTGAACATCAGTCGGCTGCTTCAGCCAGCGCCTCCGCCAGCGCCGGATGCACGAGCAGACTCTCCACGATGTCGGTGACCTTCAGGTTGGCGGTGACCGCGAGCGCGATGACGCTGATCAGTTCGGCCGCGTGACGGCCGACGATCGACCCTCCCAGCACGACGCCGGTGGCCGGGTCGCTGATGATCTTCACGAACCCGCGCCAGTCGTTGTTGATCAGCGCTTTGGGAGTGCTGCTGAACGGGACCTTGGTGACGCGGATCTTGCGACCGACGGCAAACGCGTCGGCCTCGGCGAGACCGACATCGGCGATCTCCGGTTCCGTGAAGATGGCGCTCGCAGCCTTGTCGTAGTCGAGATGACGGTGAGCCACCTTCTGCAGGCCCATCACGTGCTCGGCCACCTTGCGACCCTGCATGCTGGCCACCGACGACAGCGGCAGCTTCCCGCTCATGTCACCTGCCGCGTAGATGTGCGGCACGTTGCTCTGACAGTGCCGGTTGATCGTGACGTAACCACTGGCGTCGGTCTCCACTCCGGCAGCCTCGAGGCCGAGGCCGTTGGTGTTGGGCACCGAACCGATGGCCAGCACGGCGTGAGAGCTGTGCACGACCCGACCGTCGTCGCAGCGCACGACCACCTCCTCGACGCCGTCGTCGTTGACGACACGCTCGATGGCCGTGGCCCGCGCGCCCTTCAGCAGGCTGACGCCGCGCTTGAGGAAGTCGTCCTCGAGCACGGCGGCGACCTCGGGATCCTTGCTGGGCAGCACCTGCTGGCGGCTGACGACCAGGTTCACCTTGGCGCCGAACGAGCTGAACATGTGCACGAACTCGACACCGGTGACGCCGGAGCCGACGATGGTGACGCTCTCGGGGAACACCTTCGGCGGGTAGCAGTCGCGTGTGACGAGGATTCGCTCGCCGTCGGGATGGCACCACTCGGGGATGCGCGGGCGGGTTCCGGTCGCGATCAGGACAGCGTCGGCCTGAATCGTGTGGACGACGGCGACGCCGTTGTCGTCGACCACGGTGACCTCGACATCGTGCGGCGACAGCAACCTCGCCGAGCCGTGCACCAGTTCCACGCCCTGGCTGGTGAGCAGGTTGGTGGTGCCTCGCTGAAGGCGCATCTTGATGCTCTCGATGCGTTCGGTGAGAGCCTCGACATCGACCTCCGGCGCCTGCTGCTCGAGACCCATGCCCTCGAGCCGGCGTGTGAACGCGATTGCGCCGCCGGTGGCGATCATCGTCTTCGACGGGATGCAATCCCACAAGTGCGCGGCGCCGCCGATGACATCGCGCTCGACGAGCGTGACCTGCGCGCCGAGACGGGCTGCATGGGTTGCCGCAGTGTTGCCCGCAGGCCCACCGCCGATGATCACGAATCGAGTCGCCACATCGGTGAGGCTACCCCGGCGATCCCGACGAGTACCGATGACGGTGTGGTTCCAGTGCACCGCCTTCCCCCGTACCGCGCAGCGGGTCGTTACTCCGTCGGACTCGTGCAGCTCTGACCGGGATCTGTGCGCTTCGCGAGCGCCGGTCACTCGCCGGTGAGGCCGTCCTCGGCGAAGAGGGTGTCGCCGTTCGTCGGCGACGGCGGCGTGTTCGTGGCCTCGATCTGGCCGCTGGCCAGGTTGGGGCAGTACTTCGACGGGTATCGCAGCGTGTCGCGCGGCTCGCCGACCCACTCGAAGTGCATGCCATCGGGGGTGAGGAAGTTGCCACCCCAGGCGAAGTTGTGCTTGCGGAAGATGCGCACGATGCGGCAGTCCATCTTCGGCACGCAACCCTGGCAGTTGGACGTGGTGTTCGTGTCGAGCGGCTGCCCCCAGGAATGCCGCGAGACCGACCCCAGCGCCTGAGTGATGCGGGCGAGACGGGCTTGCCCAGTGGTGCACCCGCCGTACGTGTTGGCGTTGGCGACGTCGATGCCACCGGCAAGGCCCGAATCGACGACCTCCTGCAATGCGGCCGCAAGGTCGGCCTTGATCACCTTGTTGCACATCGCACGGATGCCGGTGGGGTAGGTCTCGCGCGCAGCCGGCAGGTAGGTGGTACGCCACGCGTCGCCCACCGACGTCCAACCCAGGTCGGTGAGGTGGGCGTAGTCGAGGTCGAACTCGCCGAGCAGTGACTTCGTGCGGGCCATGCCCATCGTGCTGTCGGGGTCGGGCGCGTCCCACGAGCGACGGATGCGCACCTTGCTGTTGCCCGACAACCCACGTTCGCTCAGCGCCAGATCGAGGCGTGCGCGAAGGAACGTGCCGTAGATCAGCACCCGCGTGTCGAGCGTGGCGCCAAGGGCATCGGCCTGCTGAGTGCTCATCAGGATCTCGGTGCCGCGGACATCGTCATCGGGGGCGACGAGACCGATGGTGAACGTGATCGTGCCGCCATCAGCCTTCATCAGGTCGATCGTGTCGCCGGCGGCGGCACCGCGCAGTCCGGCGGTCGTCTGCCCCATGACCACCTGCCCCTGACTGATCGGCGCGGTGACGGCTGCACCGAAGATGCCACCCATCGCCTCCAGCGGGAAGGCGGTGATCGACATCGGGAACGCCCAACCTGGGCCGGTGGACTGCTGCACGACGGCGGTACCGCGGTGCACCGCGATCAGCCCGGCACTGAACCCTCGGCCGGCGACGGCTGCTGCGCCGGCATCGGCCGCCGCGGCCAGGGCCGCAGCGCGAACGGGGTCGGTGAGGTCGGCAGGCTCGAAGATCGACACTGCATCACCGACGACGGTGAGGCGCACGGCCGGCTGGGTGGCGTCGGCGGCACCGGTGATGGACAGCGCGGGGGCGTCGGCGGCGCCCGCCAGGGTTTGTCCCATGAGCGAGCAGCACACGACCAGTGCGACCATTCCAAACCGGCGACGCGGCATCGACACCATCCTCCTGAGACCACTCACGCCCGGCGGCGAGGCTACCACCGGGGTCGGTTCGGAGACCGGCGACGACGGCCGAAGCTCGAATCGAACCAGGGAATCGGCGGACCCAGCCAGTACCGTCAGGGGACTGTGAGCAGCGACGACACCCTTCACGAACCATCCGCGAGCGACGCACCGGCCGGCGATCTCGCCGGCAGCGGGTTGGTGGCAGAGAAGGCCAAGCGACTGCAGAAGCTCGACGACATGCGGGCCGCCGGCGCCAACCCCTACCCCTACCGATTCGACCGCACCTGCACGCTCGCCCAGCTGCGCGCTGCCCATGGTGCGCTCGAGGCCGGCACCGAGACCGACGTGGAGGTCGCGGTCGCGGGGCGAGTCATGCTCATGCGCGACTCGGGCAAGCTGATCTTCGCGACCATGCGCGACCGCGACGACGAGGTGCAGCTCTTCGTCTCCAAGGCAGTCGTGGGCGACGAGGCATTCGAGGCGCTGCGCAACCTCGACCTGGGCGATTGGGTGGGCGTGCACGGCTCTGTCATGACCACCCGCAAGGGCGAGCTGAGCGTGAAGGCGCAGCGTTTCGAACTGCTCTCCAAGGCGGTGCGGCCACTGCCCGACAAGTGGCACGGCCTCACCGACACCGACACTCGTTTCCGTCAGCGCTACGCCGACCTCATCGTCAACGAGGACGCCCGCCGGTCGTTCCGCGTCCGCCACGAGATCGTCGCCAGCTTTCGCCGCACCCTGCACGGCCGCGGCTACATCGAGGTGGAGACGCCTGTTCTGCATGTGGAGGCGGGGGGCGCCCATGCCCGTCCGTTCATCACTCATCACAACGCGCTCGACATGCAGCTGTACCTGCGCATCGCGCTCGAACTGCACCTCAAGCGGCTCATCGTGGGCGGAATGGAGCGCGTGTTCGAGATCGGCCGCATCTTCCGCAACGAGGGCATCAGCACTCGCCACAACCCGGAGTTCACGATGATGGAGCTGTACGAGGCATACGCCGACTACAGCGAGATGATCGCGATCACCGAGGCGTTGATCACACAAGCTGCCGTCGATGCCACCGGCACATCCGTCGTCACGATTCACGGTCCGGGCGAGGCGAGTCTGGAAGTCGATCTCGCCCAGCCCTGGCGTCAAGCGCGCATGATCGATCTCGTCGAGGAGGCCATCGGCGTGGCGGTGCACCCGTCGCAGCCGGTCGAGGAGCTGCGCGAGCTTGCCACCCAACACGGTGTCTCCTGCGCCCCGCGCTGGGGCTCGGGCAAGATCATCGAGGAGCTGTTCGAGGCCACGGCCGAACACCAGCTGATCGCACCAACGTTCGTCACCGGTCACCCCGTGGAGATCTCGCCGCTGGCCCGCGTCGACCGTCACGACCCGTTCCTCACCGAACGGTTCGAGCTGTTCATCGGCGGTCGCGAGATCGCCAACGGGTACAGCGAGCTCAACGATCCTGTGGAGCAGCGGATGCGGTTCGAGGACGAGCAGAAGGCGAAAGACCTCGGCGACGACGAGGCCGCCACCGCCATCGACGAGGACTACTTGCGGGCGCTGGAGTACGGCTTGCCCCCCACCGGTGGCCTCGGCATCGGCATGGATCGCGTGGCCATGCTCATCGCCGGTGTGCACAGCATCAAGGAAGTCATCCTGTTCCCCACCCTGCGACCGGAAGTGCTCTGAGGAGCGGAGACGTGGCCGCGGAACGAGAGATCACCGCCCCCGTCGACCTGTGCGACGCGCACGGCAGGCTGAACCCCGACGCTCGCGGGTGGTCGCGGCAGCCCCTGTTGCGGGCCAACCTGCGCGGGCGCTGGGGTCGGAAGAAGCGATGGGACTACTGGGCGGTGATCACCGACCAGCTGGTGGTGTCGTTCGTGTACGCCGACATCGACTACGCCGGCCTGGCCAACGTGTGGGTCATGGAGCACGCCACCGGTCAGCAGACAACCGCTGGAATGCTGCAGCCCTTGGGTCGCGGCATCCAACTGCCTGCACAGGTGTGCACCGGTGAACAAGCCATCTCCCACAAGGCCATCACGATGCACATCACGGAGACGGCGGGTTCGACGCGACTGATCGCGTCTGCCCCATCGGGCAAGGGTGCGTTGCACGGCGACATCGACATCGACATCTCGGTCGCGAAGCCCGAAGGGCACGAGTCGCTGAACGTGTTGATCCCCTGGAGCCAGCGAACCTTCCAGTTCACGTCGAAGCAGAACACCCGACCGGCCACGGGCATGGTGCGGGTCGGCTCGCGAGAGTGGGCAATCGACGGCGCGCACGATGCCTGGGGCGTGCAAGACCTCGGCCGCGGCATCTGGCCCTACTCGAATCGCTGGAACTGGGCCTCCGCCTCCGGCCGCGGCCACGACGGGCGCCTGGTCGGACTGCAGTTCGGCGGCAAGTGGACGGTGGGCACCGGCGCCACCGAGAACGCGCTGTGCATCGACGGGCGCCTCACCAAGATCAGCCAGGAGCTGGAGTGGTCGTACGACTGGTCGAACCCGATGGCGCCGTGGCACGTTCGCACGCCCGGCTCGGACCAGGTCGACGCCACACTCACGCCCACCTTCGACCGCTACGACGTCACGGACTTGAAGGTGTTGCGCATGGAGGTGCACCAGTGCTTCGGCACCTGGGCCGGGCGGGTCGTCGGCGACGATGGTGCGCCGGTATCGTTCGAAGGCATCCGTGGCTTCGCCGAGGAAGCGCGCAACAAGTGGTGAACCGCTGCACGCCCGCACCCGATCGCCTCTGCCTCCACGGCCTGCTCGATGCGGAGGCTTGCTGATGTCCGACACCACTCTCGACTTCGGGCCACCACTGCCCAACGAGCTCACGCGACTGACCGTCGTGTGGGTACGCGGTGGCGAGACCAGCCCCACTCCTACGGCACGCGCCGGCGCCGATGCGGCACTGGTCACCCGCATCACCAAGGCGGGCACCTCCAACGAGCAGCGGGTCACGCTCGAGGAAGCCGACCAGTTGCTCGACGAGGTCACTCGCCTCCAGGGCCGTCGCACCCGGCCGAGCGCACCATCCACACCCACCCGTGTGCCACGCACCGGTCCCTCGCCGCGCACCACACCTGCCCGACCCAGCGGGCCACCGGCGCCCGCCGCCCGCTCCCGATCGTGGTGCGGGCCGTGCAATGCCTCCCGCGAGCCGGTGGGCCCGCGTCACGTGTTGTCGGTCGACGACCTCGACGGCTTCTATCGTGGTGGCCTCGCCGCAGCTCGCGTGTCGGTCACCACGGTGTACGAGTACGAGTGCGCCACCTGCCACTCACTGGAAACCTTCACCACCGCCCGATGAGGGCAGCTCAGGAGTAGACGGAATGACTGCAGCTTGGGGCCGAGGTCTGGCCACGATCACCGACGACGGCACCGTGCTCGACACCTGGTTCCGCGAGTTGGGCCTGGGCGACGAGCCGCAACCGGAGGCCTTCGAGGCGTACACCACGGCCCAACGCCGCGACGACACTCGCCGGGTCAACGTCCGCGCCGTGCAGGTGCACATCGACACCGACGACAAGCCGGCGAGCGCAAGCGATGTGTACCTGCGCCTGCACCTGCTGTCGCATCGCATGGTGCTGCCGCGCACGATCAACCTGGAGGGCGTGTTCGGCCAGCTCACCAACGTGGCGTGGACGAACCTGGGCCCGGCGCCGGTGGAAGGCATCGAGGAGCTGCGCTGGCGGGTGCGTCACGACGGTGGCGTGTTGAGCGTGCACGGGCTCGACAAGTTCCCGCGCATGACCGACTACGTCGTGCCCAGCGGAGTTCGCATCGCCGACGCCGACCGTGTTCGCCTGGGCGCGCACCTCGCGCCGGGTACCACCGTGATGCACGAAGGGTTCGTCAACTTCAACGCCGGCACGCTGGGCACATCGATGGTCGAAGGTCGCATCGGCCAGGGCATCATCGTCGGTGACGGCAGCGACATCGGTGGCGGTGCCTCGATCATCGGCACCCTGTCGGGTGGCGGCACCGAGCAGGTGTCGATCGGCGAGCGCTGCCTGCTGGGAGCAGAGGCCGGTATCGGGATCAGCCTCGGCGACGAGTGCGTGGTGGAGGCCGGGCTGTACGTCACGGCCGGCACACTGGTCGCCGTTCACGGCCCCAACGGTGTGGAGGTCGTCAAGGCTCGCCAGCTGAGCGGCAAGGGTGGCCTGCTGTACCGCCGCAACAGCCAGAGCGGCGCTGTCGAAGCACTGCCCAGGTCGGTGAAGTGGGACGGGCTCAACGCCGAGCTCCACGCCAACTGATGCCGAACCCGCCCGCTCGGCCCGCTGCTCGCCTGGTCGACCCGCGGCGTTTCCCCACGGAGATCGCCGCACCTGTCTTCCTCTGTGTGATCTGGACGCACTCCGGGTCAGACGCAGCAGCACGTTCGCAGGAGTACGAGCTGGTCGGTGCATCGGTGATCGAGGCCCTTGCGTGGGCCCATGAGCACAGCGGCGACCACGGCTGCTTCACACTGCACCTGGTGGTGCCGGCGCGCGAATCCGACGACACGCTGTTGGTGTGGTTGGCCGGCGACGACCCCAGCCGCCCTTGACGCTCCGGCCGCCACACGCCGCCGCGACGCCTGGCACGTCAGGCCTGACCTCGACCCGTGTCGAGGACACGAATCACATGCGTACGATCCATGCCATGTCGGCGCAGCAAGGATCTTCGAGCGACGAAACGGACGCGGCCACCACCCGCCCGCTCATGGCGGCCAACCCGCTGCTCGACGCGTTCCGCGAGGCGATGGCCGCGGGAGCCGACACCGACGGCATTCGCGATGAGGCGATCGCAAGGTATGGGTTCGCCATCCCTACCGGCGAGGCGCTCGACGCGATCGGACGGTGCTCGCCGGCCGGAGTGGTCGAGGTCGGCGCCGGAACCGGCTACTGGGCCTCCTTGCTGCACGCGCGAGGTCTCGACGTCGTAGCGTTCGACCTCGAACCGGCGCCCTCGCCACAGAACAAGTGGTTCGCGGGTGTCAGTCCTTGGCACCCGGTGCACCGCGGCGACCACCGCATCGTCGGCGACCACCCTGAGCGCACCCTGCTGGTCGTGTGGCCCACCAAGGACGAGACCTGGGGGGCGGCGGCCATCGAGCGCTACCACGATGCCGGCGGGCAATGCCTCGTCTTCGTCGGGGAAGGCCCTGGCGGGCGCACCGGCGACGCCACGTTCCACACCCTGCTGGGAGAGCTCTCGGTCTGCCTGCAATGCGAGTACGGCTCCATGACCTCGCCATGCACCTGCGGCATCGCGGCACGATGGCAGCGAACCGAGACGATCGAACTGCCCCATTGGCCGGGCTTCCACGACGATCTCCACATCTACGCCCGCGAGCCCGTGCACGACGGCCCTGCCCGCCGGGCACGTGTATGGAGACGACCGGCACGACGGGGATGACCGCGAGCGGAGCACCACCGTCCCGATCGGCAGCCCGTCAGGGCTCGCGTTCGCAGCCTTCGATGTGATCGTTCACCAGGCCCATCGCCTGCATGAACGCGTACATCGTGGTGGGGCCCACGAAGCTCCAGCCGCGGCGCTTGAGGTCCTTCGACAGCGCCACCGATTCGGGGCAGGTGGCGAACAGCTCGCCCTCTGCGGTGAGTCGTGTCGTGCGCGCCGGGCGGTACTCCGAGACGTACGCGTGGATCGAGTCGTACTCCTCCAGCAGCACCAGTGCCCGCTGCGCGTTGTTGATCGTGCTCTGGATCTTGCCGCGGTGGCGCACGATGCCGCCATCGCCGAGCAGACGGGCGACGTCGCCGTCATCGAACTCGGCCACGCGCTCGATCTCGAACCCGGCGAACGCCGCCCGGAAGTTCTCCCGCTTGCGCAGGATGGTCAGCCACGACAGCCCGGCTTGGAACCCCTCGAGGCAGAACTTCTCGAACAGGCGCACGTCAGCAGTGACCGGATGACCCCACTCCTCGTCGTGGTAGCGAACGTACAGCGGGTCGTCGCCACACCACCAGCACCTGGTCACGCCGTCGGTGCCCACACGAAGCCGTTCTCCTGTCACCTCGCCAAGGTAGCCGCACCGCCCCGGCGTGGCGCACGGCACACCCCATCGGCAATGATCACCGGCGTGATTCACCACTACCTCGCCGCCCGCGCGGAACTCGATGCCCCCGGTTCACCGTTCGCCACCACCACCGAGGTGGTGCGCGGTGTGCCCTTGAAGGTGTTCGCGGCCTCCCCACCCAACATGCGGGCGCTGTGGGAAGGCTCGGCGGCCCACGGCGACAAGGACTACCTGGTCTACGAGGACGAGCGGTACACCTATGCCGAGGTGCACGCTCATGTGCGCAAGCTGGCTGCCCATCTGGTGGCCAACGGGGTGCACCCGGGCAGCCGGGTGGCGATTGCGATGCGCAACTACTCGGAGTGGGTCGTGGCCTACTGGGCCGGCATCTCCGTCGGCGCGGCCGTAGTGGGCATGAACGCGTGGTGGACAGCCCCCGAGATGGAGTATGCGCTCAACGACAGCGAGCCCAAGGTGCTGATCGCCGACGACGAGCGACTCGAGCGCCTCAACCACATGCCTGCCCAGCGCCCGATGCACATCATCTCGGTACGCACTGACCGCGGCGCGCCTGGCGGCGTGACCACCTGGGCCGAGATCATGGCCCAGCCTGACCCGGGCAGCCTGCCGACGGTGACCATCGACCCCGACGACGACGCGACCATCTTCTACACCTCTGGCACCACCGGCTTCCCAAAGGGTGCTCAGCTCACCCATCGCGGTTCGGTGCACAACATCTTCAACATCATCGCCATGGGCGCGGCCACCACCATGGCCGAGGCCAAGGCCATCGCCGCCGGCGACGTGCCCGCACCGACCGACGTACCCGCCGCGCCGGCGCAACCGGTGTTCATGGCCCCCACCCCCCTGTTCCACGTGACGGCCTGCAACTGCCTGCTGCACCCGGCGACGGTGGCCGGTGGCCGCGTGGTGCTGACCTACAAGTGGGATCCCGGCCGTGCGCTGGAACTGATCGAGCGTGAAGGCGTCACCAACTTCAGCGGTGTTCCGACGATGAGCCGCGAGCTGCTGATGCACCCCGACTGGGGCACGCGCAACACGTCCACGATGCAGGGCATGGGTGGCGGCGGTGCTGCGCTGCAGCCCGACCTCGTCGGCAAGATCGCCGGCGCGCTGAAGAACGGCCAGCCGTCCACCGGCTACGGCATGACCGAGACGTGCGGCATCATCACCGCCAACTCGGCGCGCTGGTTCGTGGCCAAGCCGGCCTCGTGCGGCCCGGTCGTGCCCACACTGGAGGCCAAGCTCGTCGACGACGACGGCAACGATCTCGCTCCCGGCCCCGATGTGCGCGGCGTGCTCTGCGTGCGGGGCGCAGTGGTCATCAAGGGCTATCTCAACCGGCCCGAGGCCACCGCCGACAGCATCCAGGACGGGTGGCTGAACACCGGCGACATCGCGATGATCGACGACGACGGTTTCGTCTACATCGTCGATCGGGCCAAGGACATGGTGCTGCGCGGCGGCGAAAACGTGTTCTGCAGTGAGGTCGAGACCGCCATCTACCATCACGACGCGATCGCCGAAGCATGCGTGTTCGGGATTCCCGACGAGCGGCTGGGCGAGGACGTCGCAGCCGTGATCGTGCTGCGCGAAGGGCACACGCTCACCCAGCCCGAGCTGGCGGAGTTCCTGTCGGTCAGCCTGGCCAAACACAAGATCCCGGCCAAGATCTGGTTCCGCGACCAGCCCATCCCGCGCAACGCGAACGGCAAGTTCCTCAAGCGCGAACTTCGCAAGGAACTGGTCGGCGAGTGAGATGATCGCCACGCACGGCTCCGTCGACACGTACTACGACACCTTCGGTGATGCCGCCGACCCCACGCTGCTGCTCGTCAACGGTCTCGGCAGCCAGTGCATCAACTACGCCGATGCGTGGTGCGAGATGTTCGCTGCCCACGGCCTGCAGGTGGTGCGTTACGACAACCGTGATGTCGGCCTCAGCAGCTCGTTCGCCGACGCCCCGGTCGACGATCAGGGTGCCTGCTACCGCGTGAGCGACATGGTCGACGATGGCATCGCCGTGCTCGACGCGCTCGGCGTGGCGAAAGCGCACGTGATGGGTCTCTCGATGGGCGGCATGATCGTGCAGAACATGGCGATCCAGCACCCTGAACGGATGCTGACGCTGACCTCGGTGATGAGCAGCACCGGCGAGCCCGAGTACCGCAGGAGCTCAAAACGGGCGGCTGCGCTGTTGGTCGCACCCGGCGCGACCACCCGCGAGGGCTACATCCAGCAGTGGGTCGACGGCCTGCACGAGTGGGGCAGCCCCGAGTTCGCCGATGAGACCCGCTGGCGCGCCGATGCGGCGCGTGCATTCGACCGCAGCTACGACCCCACGGGTTCGGCCCGCCAGTACATGGCCATCCTGGCCAGCGGTTCATGGGCTCACGGGCTGCCAGGTGTCACCGTGCCGACGCTGGTGATCCACGGCGACAAGGACACGCTCATCGATCAGATCGGTGGTCGTCGTACCGCTGAGCTGATCCCCGGCGCCCGTTTCGAGCTGATCGCGGGCATGGGCCACGACTACCCGCCGCAGCTGTGGCGCCAGTGGACCGACCTCGTCGTCGGCCACATCCGGGCGGCTTCATGACGTACGACGAGCTGGCTGCGCTCATCCGTTCACGGCGCACCAGCATGCTCGTGGACAGGGAGCGTGCAGTACCGCGCGACATCGTCGAGCAGCTCTGCGAGCTGGCACAGTGGGCACCGAACCACAAACGCACCTGGCCGTGGCGCTTCGCGCTCGCCGAGGGCAGCGGTCGTGCGCACCTCGGCGGTGTCATCGCCGATGCGATGTCGGCGCACGGCGACCCGCCGGAGAAGGTCGCCAAGGCACGTACGAAGTACCTGCGCACACCAGCCGTGCTGATCGTCGGCTCAGCCGCCGGCGACAGCGAGCTGCGCACGTCGGAGAACCGCGACGCTGTCGCCGCCGGTGTGCAGAACGCACTGCTGGGCGCCGCCTCGCTGGGCCTCGCCGGCTACTGGGGCTCGTGCCCGAAAGGCGCCAACGATGTCGTCGCCGATCTGTGCGGTTTCGAGGCCGGCACGTTCGTCGCGGCGATCATCTACCTCGGCTGGGCTGCGGAACCGGTTGCCACCCCAGAACGACCGCCGGTGGTGCTGCACACCATCGAATGAGCAGCGCCCGGTCAGGCGGCCAGTGCCCGACCGACGGCGATGACGGCCAAAGCGCGGGCACTGGCCTTGTCCGGCGCACTCACCGAGAAGTAGCCGTTGCTGACGTGCACGATCACCTCGTAGAGGTCGTCACCTCGGCGCACGCCGATGGCCTCGTCGCCGATGCCGGTGAGCTGGTCGATCTCCTGCGCCGTCGCCACCGGGTGGTCGAACCCGTCGGCGGATTCGACCTGCACCACCACCGTGAAGCTCCTCGTTCCGGCGCGCACGTCGTAGCCGCAGGTGTCCTCGCTCAGCCGCGTGGCGGCGTCCAGCCGGCCCTTCGAGGCGCCGGCAAACGTGACGGAGCCGAAGTCGGCCTCGACGAGCGACGAGCACGGGTCGCCACGAAACATGGTGTCGGGGGCGATGGTGACCGTGTTGTCGGGCGGAACGGTGTCGGCCAGCACCGGCAGCAAGGTGTCGGTCCCACTGTTGATGGGCACTACGCCGACGGTGACCGACGGCTCCTCGTTGCGGCCGCTGCATGCGATCAACCCGAGCAGCGCCGCACACAGGGTGACGGCGTGGCGCGGCTTCATCGACCCGAAGCTACCTCGCGAGCAGGGACCCCCACCCAGCGGCGTCACTGCGCCGGCGACCAGCCGTCGACGGCCAGTGCCGGCACATCGAAGCACCATCCGTCGAAGGTGAGTCCGATCGACGGGTCGCCGTCCCACGGATACTTGGCGCCCATCAGCTCCCCCGTCATCCGCCGCTCGTCCGGGTCGATCAC
>JBAVTH010000125.1:0-20431 GCA_049696035.1 Ilumatobacteraceae bacterium | reverse complement strand
TGTAGTCGCCGGTCGGGTCCCAGTCGCTCTCCCCGTGGCCACGCAGGTCGGCACTGACGGCGTAGAAGCCTTCCTTCGCGAGGGCGGCCGCAGTGCCACCCCACGAGTGGCGGGTCTGGCCGCCGCCATGCAGCAGCAGCACCGCCGGGTTGGCCGCGTCGCCGTAGGCGTCGGCCACCAACGACACTCCATTGGCACCCTCGCAGTGAACCCGCCGCTTCGTCACGGGCTCATGGGTAGCACAGCGACCCGCCGCCACAGCGGGTCGGGGGCCAGCGCGCTACTCGCCGGTGAAGCGCGGCTCGCGTCGTTCGAGGAACGCGTGCACGCCCTCGCGATGATCGGCCGTCCGGAACAGCTCGCCCAGCGAGCGCGACACCCACTCCCCCAGCTCCGTCCAGTCGGGGTCGAGTGCCAAGCGGAGGCCGGCCTTCAACCGCCGCACCGCCAACGGCGGGCGCGACGCGACCTTCTCGGCCAGCGCCATTGCCGTCGACAGCAGCTCGTCGTGGGGCACCACCCGCGACACCAGGCCCCACTGCCCGGCCGTGGCGGCATCGATCACGTCGCCGGTGAGCAGCATCTCGGCTGCCCGCTCGCGGCCTATCAGCTGCGCCAGCCGGCCGAGGCCCGCCACGTCGCTGCACAGGCCGCGCAGCACGAACAGCTCGCCGAACTTTGCGCGCTCGGAGGCAACCCGCAGGTCGGCCATCAGCGCCAGCTCCATGCCCCACCCCACCGCCGCGCCGTTGACGGCGGCGATGACCGGCACGTCGGTGTGCAGCAAGGCGTCGGCGGCGGGTGTCAAACGGGGCTTGACCGTTGTCGGCTTCGGGCCGTCGCCCCCGACCATCACCTCGCGCACGTCGTCGCCGCTGCAGAACGCCGGATCGGTGCCGGTGATCACGAGGCAACGCGCCGTGGTCGATCGCACGGCCTGTTCGAGTTCGTCGTAGCTCTGGAAGCGCAGCGCGTTGCGCACCTCCGGCCGGTCGATGGTGACGACGTCCACATCGCCGACCCGTTCCACACGCACGTCTGCCATCGGTGCCTCCTCGGCACCTACTGTAAGAACTCGTGACCACGCTCTCCCGCACCGGACTCGACGCACTCGCCCTCCGCATCGAGCAGGAGGTCGCATCCGGCAACATCACCGCCGCCCAGGTGGCAGTCGGGCTCGACGGCACGGTCGTCCACTTCCAGTCGTTCGGCAGTGCCACCGACACCGACCGCTTCATCATCTTCTCGGCAACCAAGGCGCTCGTGGCCATGGCGCTGCTGCCCCACTTCGCCGACGGTTCGCTCGACCTCACCACACCTGTGGCCCACTACCTGCCCGAGTTCGGCCATCACGGCAAGGACGAAGTCACGCTGCTGCAACTGCTCACCATGCAGGGTGGCTTCCCGCAGGCGCCGATCGGTCCCAACCGTTGGGGTACCAGCCAGGGCCGCCGAGCCCAGTTCGCGGAGTGGACACTCGACTACCCGGCCGGATCGAGGACCGAGTACCACCCGGTTTCGGCCCACTGGGTGATCGCCGAGCTGCTCGAGACGCTCAACCAGCGCAGCTACCTCGACGTCGTGCACGAGCGAGTCGTGAACCCTGCCGGCGTGGGGCGCATCCTCGGCCCCGAGGCGGTGGGCGGTGTCGCCGTGCGCGCCATCGGCGAGTACCCCACCGACCTCGCCGAGCTGGCCACCACCTTCGGCCGCCCCGATCTCGTACCGGTGGCCAGCATCGGCCCCGACGCCCTGCTCTCGATGAACGACCCCCGTGCGCAGGCCGTCGGGGTACCCGGTGGCGGAGCCGTCGCCCGAGCTTCGGATGTCGCCGCGATCTACCAGCACCTCCTGCACAACTTCGGCGGCGCCCTCCCCGACGACTGGCTGGCCGACGCCCGCGGCACGATCCGCAACGGCAGCGTCAGCGTCAGCGACAAGGTGCCCGCCAACCGCACCATCGCCGCCTACACGTCCGGCAACGACGGCTACCACCTGCACCGTTGGATGCCGCCGGCACCGCTGGCGTTCGGCCACGCCGGCGCCGGCGGGCAGCTGGTCTGGGCCGACCCGGCGTCGGGCCTCAGCTTCGCGTTCCTCCACGACACCCTGCACCAGGACCCGCGGGTGGAGTTCCGTCGCGCCGCCGACCTCAACGACCTCGCGCTCGCGTTGCTGCGGTAGCGCGCCTCATGGCCGGCGAACAACCCGCACCACCTCACCACGAGCAGCGCGCCGGCATCATCGCCGGCGTCACCGCCTACGTGGTGTGGGGCCTGCTCACGATCTACTGGAAGCAGCTGCACGACTTCGATGCGTTCGAGCTGATCGGCTGGCGCATCACGGCATCGGCCGTCGTCATGGCGATCGCGATGACCGCCGGTCGGCGGTGGATGCACCTGAGAGTGCTGCTGCACGATCGAGCCCTGCTCGCGCGAGTCGGCGCCGCCGCCATCCTGTTGACCGTGAACTGGACGTCGTACGTGTGGGCGGTCGTGCACGGTCACGTGCTGGAGACAGCTCTCGGCTACTTCATCGCGCCACTGGGAACCGTCACCGTCGGTGTGCTGGTGCTGCACGAGCCGCTGCGCCTCGCGTTGAAGGTCGCGCTCGTGTTCGCCAGCGCCGCCGTCGTCGTGCTCACCATCTCCTACGGCAGGGTGCCGTGGCTGGCACTGGCCATCGCGGTGTCCTGGACCGTGTACGGCTACATCAAGAAGCACGTACCACTGACGCCGGTGGAGAGCATGGCGGCCGAGTCGTTCATCCTGGTGGTGCCCGCAGCGGGCCTGGCCATCGCGCTGGCCGGGCGAGCCGGCAGCATCCCGCGCAGTGCCTCCGGCGCCGAGCTGACCTTCGCGCTCCTCAGCGGGCTGGCCACCGTGGCGCCCTTGCTGCTGTTCGCCTATGCGGCCCAGCGCACACCGCTCACCATCATCGGCCCGATGCAGTACATCGTGCCGTCGATGAACTTCGTCATCGGCTGGCTGATGTACGACGAGGCACTACCCGCCACCCGGCTGGCCGGGTTCGCGTTGGTGTGGGTTGGCCTCGTGGTGCTCACCGCCGACTCACTGCGCCGAGCGCACCGCCTACGCACGCCCGCCATCGGCTGACCACAACCCGCCGAGGTCGCGGCACCTCGCCGAAGACGCGCCAGAGGCCCGCCCCCGAAAGGGACGGGCCTCTGGTAGGAACGCGAACGGAAGCGTCAGCTCTCGAACTCGGTGATCAGGTCGCCGATGTCGGTGAACGTCGCCGTGTCGAAGTCGTACTGCAGCACCTGCAGCGACTCCGCCAGGAACGGGTCTTCCTCGCCCATCGACTTGAACACCACACCGTCGCGGGCCAGCGTCGGCGTGTAGGTGAAGTTGCGGGCAGCGTTGATGATGGATGCACGGCTGAGGCCTTCGGGCGACTCCATCGCCTGCTTGATGATGGCGACGGTGACTTCGGCGACCGCCCACCCGGCGGTAGCCGTGGTGATGATCGTCTCGTTGCCGGCGCCAGTCATGAAGTCGACGTACTCCTTGACCGCCGGGAGCGCCGCGTTGGCCGGATCCGTGACGTCCATCAGGTTGTTGGAGGTGTAGATGCCATCGGCTGCCGCACCTGCGCCGGCGAGGATGAGGGCGCTGGCGCACGTGTTGGTGATGAACGTGGCGGGTGTCCAGCTGGGGGTCTGCGCCTTCTTGGAGGCGAGCTCGCCGAGGAAGGTGACGCAACCGACGCCCAGCGGCACGGCCATTACCACGTCGGGAGCCTTGTCGGCGATGCTGGTGATCTGCGACGTGGGCGGTGCGTTGTCACCGGCCTCGATGGTCTGCTCGTCGACGATCTCCAGGCCGTACTCGTCGGCCAGTTCCTTGAACGCATCGGCATAGACCTGGCCGAACTCGCTGTTCACGTAGAACAGGGCGACCTTCGCACCCTCGGGGTACTGCTCAGCGATCTGCTTCGCGTAGATCTTCGACTCGGTGCCGTACGGCACCAGCTCACCGGTGGTCCACGGGTAGTCGGCCACCTCGCCCCACGACGGCGAACCGGTGAGCGCGCTGAGCTGCGGGACGCACTCCTCGTTCAGGGTGTCGCGCACCGCGAGGTTGTTGGGCGAACCGATGATGCCGGAGAACACGTGCACGCCGGCGTCGAGCTCCTTGGACACGGCACCGGGGGTGAGGTCCTTGCTGTACTGGTCGTCCTCGACCGAGGCCTCGATCTTGAGATCGCCCAGGATGCCCTTCTCGTTGGCGTAGTCCATGTAGGCCAGCCAGCCCTCCTTCACCGGGGCGAAGGCCTCGTCGGCCGACGACTCGCCGGTGAGCGGCATGACCGAGCCGATCTTGATGGTGCCCTCGATGGGTGCTTCCGCTGCCGCAGGATCGATGCAGTCGTCGGTGTTGACGGCCCACCCCTCCGGCGCAGCCGGCTCGGTGGTATCGGCGGCCGCCGTGTCGGCAGTGGCCGTGTCGGCGGTGGCCGTGTCCTCGGTGGCGGCCTCGGTGGTGTCCACCGAAGTGTCAGCCGAGGCAGCAGTGCTGTCCGTCTTCTTGTCGTCGCTGCAGGCAGCGATCAACAGAGCGCCGGCGGTGAATGCCGCCAGCAACCGTGCAGACTTGCGCATGGTGCGTCTCCCCTCGTGTCAGGTGTCTCAGCCCTCGGCGTCGGCCGGGGGTGTGGCCGAGAGCGTAGCTGTGCCCGCCGGTTTGGGGACAACCCTCACGAAGCGCGCCGTCTGCAGCTTCCAGAACCCGGCGATGCCGAACGGGGCGAAGAACATCAGCAGGATCAGTGCCAGCGCGAAGATGCCGCCGCCCGGCGCGGTCTTCGACCAGCTGAACAGCGGCCGGAACAACCCAGGGATGTTCTCCGGTTCCGTCCAGTCGCCGGTCTTCTCGACGATGAACTGGTAGACCGCGGCGCCGATGATCGGCCCCCACAGCGAGCCTGCGCCGCCCACCACCATGATCACCAGGAAGGTGATGGCGCCGGCAACGGTGAGCAGCTGGGTGTCGGGGGTGACCGTGCCCGTGCGGATGGCCGACAGGCACCCGGGCAGGGCGCACATCGCCGCCGAGAGGCCGAACACGACGCCCTTGGTGACGGCGAGGTTCACACCCATCACTGCCGCAGCGGTGCTGTTGTCGCGGATGGCCACCAACGAACGACCGATCCTGCTCTTCACGATGCCACGGCAGATCAGGTACACGATCACGACGATGATGAGGCCGACCCAGTAGTAGAACGGCTTGACGTTCTGCCCACGGAGGTTGCCCCACGGGTTCCAGCCGAAGATCTCGTACGTCGGGTTCTTCTTGGTGAACTTGAAGCCGGTCTTGTCGAGCCCCTTCGCCCCGCCGGTGAAGCCGGCGATCTTGGGCCACTTGATGAACTGCGGGAACACCAGGCCGAGGGCGAGCGTGACGAGGGCGAGGTAGACCCCCTTGATCCGCAAGGCGGGCAGCGAGACGAGTGCGCCCACCACGAACGCCACCACGAACGCCACCGGCATGGTGACGAACGGGCTCCATCCCCACCGGGTCACGCAGATGGCAGTGGTGTACGTGCCGAGACCGAAGAACGCCGAGTGGCCGATGGAGATCTGACCCGCGTAGCCCAACAGCAGGTTCAGCGACAACGCCGCCGCCATCAGCGTGAAGGCCGTCGTGCAGGTTTCGATCAGGCTGTCGCTGCCTCGGGTGGGGATCCACAGCATCCCGGCCACCAGGCAGGCGGCAACTGCGATGCGGATGGCCCAACTGGCGGCGCCACCCGACTTGATGGTGAACAGCGGCCTCATACTCGTTCCACCTTCGATGTGCCGAACAGACCGGACGGTTTCACGAGCAGCACGGCGACGATCACCAGCAACGCGACGCCGACCTTCATCTCCTGGCCCACCCATTCGTCGGCGTAGCCGGCAGCCATGTTCTGGATGACTCCGATGGAGAGACCGCCGATGACCGCACCGCCGGGGCTGTCGAAGCCGCCGAGCGTGGCCGCCGCCGAGGCGTAGATGAAGACGGTGAACATCAGGCCGAGGTTCACGTTGGTGTTGATGCCGGCGAACACCACACCACCGAGCGCGCCGATGGCGGCGGCGATGCCCCAGCTGGCCATGAGCACGGTGCTCGTGCGGATGCCGATGAGCTTCGAGCTCTCCGCATTGGACGCCACCGCCCTCATCGCGAGACCGAGCTTGGTGTGGTTGAACACCAGGAACAGGCAGCCCGTGAGCGCGAGCAGCAAGCCGATCACGCCCAGCGACTGGATCTTGATGTTGGCGCCGAGGATCGTGACGAAGTCTTCCGGCTTGTTCGGGAACAGGCTCGGGAACTGCAGCTGCTTGCTGCCGACCGCGGAGTTGGGCAGCTGCTGCCCACCCCAGATCGCACCGTCGAGCCAGTTGAGGAACTGGAACAGGCCGATGGTGACGATGAAGACGGCGAACTGCGACTTCTTGGCGATCGGTCGCACCAAGGCGACCTCGGCGGTGGCGCCGAGGACGAACCCGACGCCCATGCCCAGTACGACGGCGAGGCCGATGGGAATGCCCCACTCGCCGAGCTGGTAGACGACGTAGGTGCAGAACAGGGCCATCTCGCCCTGAGCGAAGTTGAGGTGGCCGGTGCCCCGGTAGATGATGACCAGACCCAGCGCGATGAGGGCGTAGACGCTGCCCTCGCTGAGGCCGTCGACGAGTCGTTGCAGGAACAGTTCCATCAGAACCCCAGGTACGCCTTTC
This sequence comes from Ilumatobacteraceae bacterium, assembly GCA_049696035.1. Lineage (GTDB taxonomy): Bacteria > Actinomycetota > Acidimicrobiia > Acidimicrobiales > Ilumatobacteraceae > UBA668. Next base: position 13,686 of record JBAVTH010000125.1, on the reverse strand, counting down.
GAATGGCATCGTCTGCGCTGAGCTCGGCCGCGCTGCCGGAGGCGACGATGCGGCCGGTCTCCAACAGGTACACCCTGCTGGCCATGTGCATCGCGAGGTTGGCGTTCTGTTCCACCAGCAGCACCGACAGACCCTCGTCCTTGTTGAGCCGCTCGATGACCTGGAACAGCTCCTGGGTGATCAGCGGCGCCAGCCCGAGGCTGGGCTCGTCGCACAGCAGCAGCTTGGGGCGGCTCATCAGCGCCCGGGCGATGGCGAGCATCTGCTGCTCTCCACCGCTGAGGCTGCCCGCGCGTTGAGTGCGCCGTTCGGCGAGGCGGGGGAACACTCCGAACCACTTCTGGATGTCGGCGGCGACGTTGCTGCTGCCGTCATGCCGCACGTAGGCGCCGGCGTGCAGGTTGTCCTCCACCGACAGCTCGGGGAAGGTGCCACGGCCCTGGGGCACTTGCGCCACCCCGCCGCGCACGATCACCTCCGGCCCGACCTTCTGGATGTTGCGGCCCTCGAGCTCGATGGTGCCCTGACGTGGGATGGTGCCGCTGATGGCCCGCATCGTGGTGGTCTTCCCGGCGCCGTTGGCGCCGAGCATCACCACGATCTCGCCCTCGTTGACCTCGATGTCGATGCCGTGCAGCACCGTCACGGGGCCATAGCCGGCGGTGAGGCCCTGCGCTCGCAACAGGCTCACGATGTCGTCCCCAGGTAGGCCTCGATGACCTTCGCGTTGCTCTGCACTTCCTCGGGGGTGCCGTCGGCGATCTTGCGACCGAACTCCATCGCCACCACTCGATCGCTGATGCTCATCACCATCGACATGTGGTGCTCGACCAGCAGCACCGTCAGGTCGAACTGATCGCGAATGGTGCGAATGGTGTGGCCGAGCTCGTCGACCTCGCCATGCGTGAGGCCGGCAGCGGGTTCGTCCATCAGCAGGAACGTGGGGCGCGCGGCCAGCGCACGGGCGATTTCCAGGCGCTTGAGCGTGCCGAAGGGCAGGCCAGCGGCGGCCTTGAAGGCGAGGTGACCGAGGCCGAGTTGGTGCAGCAGGTCGCCGGCATGGTCGCGGGTGCGCCGATTGTCACGGGCGACGCCGGCCCGGGCAACGGCTTGAGCGAAGCCGATCCGGCCCTGGCTGTGAGCGCCGACCATCACGTTCTCGAGCAGTGTCATGGTGGGGAACAGCGCCAGGTTCTGGAACGTGCGGGCGATGCCCAGTCGGGCGATGCCGTGCGCCGGCACGCCGAGCAGCTCCTGCCCACGGAACCGCACTGAGCCGAGTGTCGGTTGGTAGATGCGGCTGACCACGTTGAACATGGTGGTCTTGCCGGCGCCGTTGGGCCCGATGAGACCACAGATGTGGCCCTCCTCGATGCTGAACGACAGCCCATCGAGCGCCACGATGCCACCGAAGCGCACCGTCACGTCTTCTACGTCGAGCAACGTCACGCGAACCTGTCCCCTCCCCCAGAGATGAAGTGCGCTCACCGTAGCCGGTCACGGCGCCTGTGACGAACGTCTCCTCGGCACGGCCGTCGTGCCATGCCTTCGCTTGTCGGTCAGAATGGACCGGTGACCGCCACGATCCCCTCGTTCTCCCTGGCCGATTGGCGCAACGCATCCACGGTCGAGGCCGACGAGCAGTTGGTGGCCGCCCGGCTGCTCGAGATGTGCCATGGCGTCGGGTTCCTCTTCCTCACCGAACACGGGGTGCCGCAAGGCTTCCTCGACCACTACTTCGACCTCCTGGAGCAGTTCTTCGCCCTGCCCGAGCAGACCAAGGCGCTGATCGACAAGCGCAACTCACCTCACTTCCGCGGCTGGGAGCGCGTGGGAGCCGAGCTGACCGCCAACCGCGTCGACCACCGCGAGCAGCTCGACGTGAGCAGTGAGCACATGCCGTACCCGCCCGGTGCCGAACCCGCGTACCTCCGCCTCGACGGTCCGAACCAGTGGTTGCCGGAGCACCTGCTGCCCGGCTTCCACGCCGCTGTCGACGAGTTCTTCGTCCGCATGGGCGCTGTGGCGTGGGAGCTGATGGAGGTCATGTCGGTCGGGCTGGGCCTGCCGCGGCACCACCTTCGCGACCTCTTCGGCGAGCGCCCGCTCTCGTTCGTGAAGCTGATCCGGTACCCGCGCACTCCGGCCGGCGAGGCCGGCGTCAACGCTCACCACGATGCCGGCTTCCTCACCCTGCTCCTCCAGCACCGCGTCGGCGGCCTGCAGGCCCTCGCTCCCGACGGTGAGTGGATCGCCGTCGATCCGCCCCAAGGGGCGATCATCGTGAACATCGGAGAGATGCTGCAGGCGATGACCGGCAACTACTTCGTCGCCTGCACCCACCGCGTCATCGCGACCGAGCCGCGCTTCTCCAGCGCCTACTTCCACGGGCCCGACCTGCGCACGCCGCTCACCGCGCTGGACCTGCCGGCCCGATTCGCCGAGGCCGTGGCCGCCAGTCCTCGGCATCGGTCGGCCGGCTTCATGGCCAGACGCGACGAGCTGCTCCACGGCAACGACGGCATCGCCGGCGAGAGCGCCCCCGTGTTCGGCCAACAGATGTGGAACTACTATGTGCGCAGCTACCCCGACGTGGTCGAAGCGCACTACCCCGGCACGGTCACACAGGCCCTCGGCTAGCGGCCTCTTCGCCCGGCCGCTGCACCGGCTCGACGGCTGGTTGGCCGGCGTCGTCCGCCGGGTTCGGCCGTTGCAGCAGGAACCATCCGCCGACTGTCACGGCCGCCAACGACAGCAGCGCCCTCGCTCCTGTCGTCGGCTCGTCGGGCCACGTGGTGAACACCGCGAGGACCAGCACCTCGGCACCGAGGGTGACGACGAACGCGGCAATGCGGCCACCGGCACGCCCCGCCCGCCGCACACACGTTCGCAGCCCCCACGCCACGAGTGCGACGAACGCGGTGTTGACCACGGCGGCCGCGGCCAGCAACGCGAGCGTGAGGCGGAACAGGCCGTCGAGTGCCTCGGGGTCGTCGAACACACCACGTCATCGGCATTCGACCCGCCCGACTGGAGCGGTCGTGCCGCCGCCCACGGCACGACCGCCGAGCCGGCCCCCGTCAGCCGAACAGGCAGCGCTCCTGCGCCTCGCGGCGCTTGAAGAACTCGGGGGCGGCGAGGTACCACGTCACCCGGCCCAGCTCCTGCTCGGGGTCGACCAGGAACTGCCGAGCCGTCACCTGGTAGCCGCTCTGCCGGCGAGCGCTCTTGGGCAGCTCCACCACCAGCCGCATGTCCTGCTTGAAGCCACGTGGGAAGTGGAACACGCCCAACCGTTGACGGCCACTGGGGCGCAGGGAGATGCGCACCAGGCCGTCCTTCGTCGGCTCGCCGAAGGGCTTGCGCCCGCTGCGGTCCACGAAGAAGTCGGGCGCTTCGAGCCACAGCTTCGCCCCTTCGGGCAGCTGCGGGATGATCTCGATGCCCATGTCGAGCGCCCGGTCGAGCGCACCGACGGCGAGGAAGTTCATCTTCACCGACGGGTCCTGCGAGGGCCCGGCGTTGGCCACCACGTTGAAGTTGCGCCACGTGGCGTTGTTGTTGTTGCGGATGAACGAGTAGAAGTTGTCGAAGTTGACCAGGTCGGCCAGCGGCGGCGCCGGATCGTTCGCCGTGCTCACGATCGCGACGAAGCAGTAGTGGCCGGTCGCGGGGATGTCCGCCTGCTGCCAGATGATCTCGTCGGCCACCGTCAGCACGTTGCCGGTGGGCACTGACGGCAACGTCGCCGTGCCGACCAACGTCCACATGTCGGGGGTCACCAGCATCGCCACCGGCGACCAGTACACGTCGATGGTGGTCGCCCCGGCCGCCACCGCACCTCGGTTGCGCACTCGGGTGTAGACGAAGTTGTCCTGGCCGGCGGTCGCCTCGTAGCCGAGCGTCATCGAGCCCTCGGTACCGCTGCCCTCGCCGTATGCAGTCTGCGGGTCGGCGACGCTCGTCGGTCGCAGGATCACATCCGGGCTGGTCGAGATCGCGCCGCTGTGGACGGTGCCCACGTCGGTCGCGTTGTCACGGATGTACACGTCGGCGAAGCCGACATCGAGGACGTCCTCGATGATCGACCTCAGGTTCGGCATCACTCCGATCTCGTCGACCACCGGGTTGTTCGACGCAGTGCCGGTGGCGGGGTCGGACAGCACCGCCCTCAGCTGACCTGGGCTCAGCGGCGCACCACCGCCTGCGGACGCCACGCCCTGCACGGCGAGCGCGGCGCCGGTGATGATCGGCGAAGCCGACGAGGTGCCGTTGAACGTGGTCGTGTAGATGGTCGTCGAAGCGCTGCTGTTCGACGTGGTCGTGTTGACGTTCTCGCCCCACGCGAAGCAGTCGATCCGAGGCCCGAACGACGAGAAGCCCATGCGAGTGTGGGGTGCCGCGGACGAGGCCGCGCCCACGATGATGGCGCCGGAGTCGCGGAAGTCGACGCTCGCCGGGTTCAACACCTGCTGCCCGGCGAAGTTGGTCACGTTGTCGAGGTCGTTGGCGCCGTTGCCGCCGGCCTCGACCACGCCGATGCCCAGTGCCGTCGCCAGCCTCACCGCCTCGAACACGTCGTCGAGCAGCTCGATCGGCGCACCGAAGATCGGCGCCGCCGGCGTCACCGTCTGGATCTCGAGCAACATCACGTTGCCGCCGGTCATGGAGGGCAGCGCGCTCATGATGGCGTCGGGGACGTTGGCCAGCGAGCCCGAGTGCGAGCTGACGCCGAACCCGGCGATCTCGGGAACGATGCCCACGCAGCCGACGGTGTTGTCCACGGCGCAGACCTCACCCAGCACGCTCGTGCCGTGGAACCGGGAGCTGTCGATCAGCGTGCCGAACAGCAGGGTGCCGGCGTGGGCGACGAGGTCCTCGTGGTTCAGCGTCCACCCCATCTCGACGTCGACGAAGCGCTGGCCGGCCCCGGCGCCACCGGCAACGGTCCACGCGAACTCGGCGTCGATGCCCTCCGGCGCCGGGTTGAGATAGCCCTGGTTGGGCGATCGCGGGTCGTCGGCGGCGTTCACCACCGGGTCGACTGCAGGCGCGTCGGGTCGCGCGCTCTCGACGATCTCCCACGCGAGCAGCCGCTTCACCAGCTCCTCGGTCGCCATGCCACGCGGGGTGTCCACCGTGAACCAACGATCGAAGCGATGACCCTTGTAGGACGCGTCGCGCTGCTGGGCAAGCTCCACCAGACGGGCCATCTCGTCGGCCTTCAAGGCCGTGTAGAGGCGCTCGAACGCGAGCTGGTCGACGACGTCGGCCAACGGGCCCGCGCCGTATCGTTCGGCCAGCACCTTCTGGGCGCCGTCCTCGTACTTCAGCTCCACCCAGTCGTGCAGCTTGAAGACGGCACGCGGGCGGAACTCGCGACGGGTTCCCGCCCCCAGAGTGCCTACTGTGCGGTCCGACTTCTGTTTGCGGCTTGCCATGACCGACCTCCGGTGCTCGGCGACACGGCCCCCATGGCCGCGTCATCTGCAGCAGAGAGCGGAGTTCCTCGGCGTGGATACCGGACCACGGAGAACCGAACGATCGCTCGTTCGCGGAGCCTTCCGGCTCAGGACAGCGCGTCGACGACGGATGCTGCCGCGTCGATGATCCGCTGGGCGCGCACGTCGCCGGCGATGTTGGCCGCCATCTGGTTCATCACGTAGGCGACGGCCAGCTCGCGTTCGGGATGCGCCATCCCGACCGAACCACCGGCGCCGGGGTGACCGAACGAACCCGGCCCGGCGAAGGCGGTGAACACCGCGTAGGTCATGAAGCCCATGCCGAAGGCAGTGGGCACCACGAGGCATGCGTCGGGTTCTCCGGCCGGTGTGACCGTGGTGCGGGCGACTTCACGGGTGGCGTCGTCGAGCAGCTGCACGCCATCGATCGGGCTCATCGTGGCCGCGTAGATCTTGGCCAGCGAGGCGGCGTTGGTGATGCCGTTGGCGGCGGGGATCTCGGCCGCGTGCACGACCCGGCTGTTGAACAGGCCGTCGCCGGCGAGCGCACCGTTCAGACTCAGGGCACGCCCTGCGTTGCTGTCGGGCCCGAAGAACATGTCGATCATCTGCTGCACCGCGGGGTCGTCGCTGGTTGCCCCCATCAGCTGCCCGACCAAGGGTGAGACCCGCGGCTCCAACGCTTCCGGAAGGCCGATGTAGAACTCCGCACCGAGCGGCCCGGCGATCTCGTCCTGCACGAACCGGCCGATGCCGCGGTGCTGCGGATCGACCCTTCGAACGAGCTCACCGGCAAGGAACCCGTAGGTGACGGCGTGATAGCCGTGCGTGCTGCCGATCGGCCATTCGGGCCTGGTGTCGGCCAGGCGCTCGGTGATCGTCGGCCAGTCCAGCACCTGCTCCAGGGTGACCTCGCCCTGCACACTGAACAGGCCGCACTGGTGACTGAGCAGCTGTGCGACGGTTGCTGCACCCTTGTCGTGGGCAGCGAACTCCGGCCAGTAGCGGCTGACCGGCTGGTCGTAGGCCAACAGGCCGCGCTGCACGCAGATGGCCACCGCGATGGCGGTGATGCCCTTGGTGGTGCTGAACACCAGCTGCAGCGTGTCGGCGTCGTACGCGCGCGAGTGCTCCTCGTCGAACCAACCGCCGGTGATGTCGACCACCAGCTGCCCACGGTGGTACACGGCAGCGCCTGCGCCCACCTCCTCACCGGAGGCGAGGTTCAGGTCGAACGCGGCGCGAACCGCCTCCCAACCGGGTGCGACGAAACCTGTGGAGCTCATGGAGCGAACGTACCCCGTCGGCAGTTGCCCAGCTCAGTCGGGACGAGACAGCTCCGTCGAGCGGGACTGGCTCACTCGAACCAGTCGAGCGCCTGACGCATGGTGGTGTCGAAGTCCTCGAAGCTCAACTGCGACTTGGTGGCGATGATCAGCTCGGCGTCGGCCCCGACCGGGTAGCGCAGCTTGCCGGGCAGCTCGGTGGCGGCCTGGTAGATGACGTCGGCGACCAGCTGCGCGGGTGCAGGCTGGCCGTTGACCAGTGAGCGTTGGGCAAGGTGGAACCGCTCGCGACGCTGGAACTCGGGCGTGTCGGGCGTCATGGCCGCGGCGTGGAATCCGTTGGAACCGAGCTGGGTGGCGAACTGCCCCGGTTCCACGACGCGCACACGGATGCCGAGCTGCGACAGCTCGAAGTGCAGCGCCTCGCTGATGGCCTCGACGGCGTGCTTGCTGGCCGCGTAGATGCCGCCGTAGGGCGTGCCGACCAGGCCCGCGACGGACCCGACGTTGACGATCGTGCCGCCACCGTTGGCGAGCATCGCCGGGACGACCGCGCGGACCGTGCGCACGACGCCGGTGACGTTGGTGTCCATCTGCCGGGTGACCTCGTCGTCGGCCAGCAGGTGGATCGGGCCGTAGACCTCGATGCCCGCGTTGTTCACCAGGATGTCGATGCTGCCCGCGTCGCCGCGCACGTGCTCCACGGCGGCGTTGACGCTGGTGCTGTCGGTGACATCGAGCTCGAACTGGTGGATGTCGGGCCGGGCGTTGAGCGCGGCCGACTTCCCCGGCGTCCGCATGGTGGCGTAGACACGGTGGCCGTTGTCGGCGAAGGTGAGTGCCGCCAGCTCGCCGAAACCCGAGCTGCAACCGGTGATGAGAACGTTCGACATACCCTCCGACCGTACCCCACCCCCACACCTGCTTCACGTGAAGTCGGGGTGTGTCGGGGTCGGGTCGAAGTAGGGTCCGGCGAGTGAGCACCACCGCAGGCACCGACGACGAGGCGGCGACGTGGGCCGCTGCCGGCTTGTACGACCCGCAAGCCGAGAACGCCAGCGCCCGACTGGAGCTGCTGCGCTGGATCAGTGACCACGGGGCGACGATCGAGCAGATGCAGGCGGCGTGCGCCGCAGGTCAGCTCAGCTCACTGGTCGGCGACCTCAGCCTGCGGCCCGGGCCACGCCGCACCGTCGAGCAGGTGGCCGCTCTCATCGGAATGGACGCTGCGCTCGTCGCAGAGGTGCGCCGTGCGGCGGGCTTCCCCGTCACCGAGGACACCGAGAGCGGGCTGAGCGACGACGACATGCGGATGCTGGAGCTGTTCCACCTCGCCGACACCTTCTTCAGCCGTGAGGAACTGCTGCGCCTCGCCACCGTGATGGGTTCGTCGATGCGACGGATCGCCGATGCAGCCGGCGAGATGTTCCTGCGCGACGTGGAGGCGCCGCTGAAGGCACACGGGTCGAACGTCGAGCTGGAGATGGCACGAGCGAACCTCGCGGGCATCGAGCTGGCGCGGGCGGCGACCGGCGTTTTCGCGCCGATGTTCCTCGCCCACCTCGAGCTGTCCACTCGCCGGACGCGAGTGGCACTGGGTGACAGCGAGGGCTACGACACCGTGCCGTTTGCCGTCGGCTTCGTCGATCTCAGCGGCTTCACCGAGCACTCCAGCGGGCTGTCGCCGTCGCAACTGCGCGACCTGATCGTCGACTTCGAAGGGCGAGCGAATGCGATCGTCGGAGAGCATGACGGCCGCATCGTCAAACTGATCGGCGACGAGGTGATGTTCTCCGCCGTCAACCCGGCAGCCGCGTGCACGATCGCACTGGCGCTCACCCAGGCGGCTCCCGCGGGCACTCGAGCTCGCGGCGGCATCGCCTTCGGCCCGGTGATCGCCAGCGGTGGCGACCTGTACGGCCCGGTCGTCAACCTCGCCTCGCGGATTGCCGACATCGCGGTGCCCGGTGAGGTGCTGGTCAACGAAGCCGTCGCGAACGGCGTCTCGACGCGGTCGTTCGAGCCCGCCGGGCGACGTCAGTTGAAAGGCTTCACTGAACCCGAGAGGCTGTGGAGCCTCATCGGCTGACGCCGCGATGTGCCGCTGCGCGGATCAGCTGTCGACGATCTCGCGCAGCATCTCGATCTGCTGCACGGAATCGGGGCCGACCGGGTTCACCGACAGCACCGTGACCCCGGCTTCCTTGAAGGCAGCGACGCGCTCCTTGATGTACCCCTTCGGGCCCACGAGGTGCGACAGCTCCAGCCACTCGCCCGGCAGAGCCGCAGCGGCTTCGTCCTTCTTGCCCGCGAGGTACAGGTCCTGCACCTCGCCGGCTTCCTTCTCGTAGCCGTAGGCGCAGGCGATGTCGTTGTAGAAGTTCTTGCCGCGAGCACCCATGCCACCGACGTACAACGCCATGCCCGGGCGCGCCATGTCGAGCACCTTCGTACGAGCTTCGCCGGTCAGCGACTCGTCGATGGCGAGCATGCCGCCGGCGGCGATGTCGAGGCGCTTGCGCTGCGGGTCGCGCTTGGCGAGACCGGCCTTCAACTGCGGGCCCCACACGTTGTGGTACTTCTCGGGCACGAACATGATCGGCAGCCAGCCGTCGGCCAGTTCGGCGGTGGCCTCGACGCTCTTGTCCTTCAAGCTGGCCCACCAGATCGGGATGTCGCTGCGCACGGGATGGTTGATGATCTTCAACGGCTTGCCGAGGCCGGTGCCTTCGCCGGCGGGCAGCGGCGCCTTCACGACCTGGCCCTGGTAGTCGAACTTCTCCTCTCGCTTCCAGATCATGCGGCAGGCTTCGATGTACTCCTTGATGCGCTGCATCGGCTTCTCGTACGGCACGCCGTGGAAGCCTTCGATCACCTGCGGGCCGCTGGCGCCGAGGCCCAGGATGAAGCGACCGTCGCTGACGTAGTCGCAGCCGGCGGCCGTCATCGCCATCAGCGCCGCGGTGCGCGAATAGACGTTGAGGATGCCGGTACCGATCTCGACCTTCTCGGTGAGCGCGGCGAGGTAGCCGATCTGGCTGATCGCGTCGAAGCTGTACGCCTCGGCGATCCACACCTGATCGAGCCCGACCTTCTCCAGTTCCACCACTCGCGCCACGGCTTCCTTGAACCCGCCGGAGTAGTTGATGTTCATCGAGAGCTTCATGCCCGCGACCCTATTCGTCAGCCGTTCAGGTTGCCGGATCGGAAGCCTTCGAGGTCGAGCGTGACGTAGCGGTAGCCCTGTTCGCGCACCGCTTGCACCACCGCCGCCCGCTGAGCGATGACCGACGGGATGTCGACCAACGGCACTTCCAGGCGAGCCGTCTCGCCGTAGTGGCGTACGCGCAGCTCACGGAAGCCGAGGCGGCGCAGCGCAGCCTCCGCGCGATCGAGCTGGCTGAGCAACGCCACCGACACCTCGGTGCCGTACGGGATGCGGCTGGCCAAACACGCCATCGCCGGCTTGTCCCACGTTCGCAGGCCCATCTGTTCGGAGGCGGCGCGCACATCGGCCTTCGTGAACCCGGCGACGACGAGCGGGAAGGCGGCACCCGCCTCGGCAGCGGCCTTCTGGCCCGGGCGATGCTCGCCGAGATCGTCGAGGTTGACACCGAGCACGACGGTGGCGCCCTCCGACACGGCGATCGGGCCGACGACGTCCATCAGCTCGGCCTTGCAGTGGAAGCACCGGTCGGTGTCGTTCAAGCGGTACGCGGCGCGCTGCATCTCGTGGGTGGTGACGGGCGTCCAGCGCAGGCCCCACTCCAGCGCCAACGAACGGCAGTCGGCCTCTTCTTCACCGGCCAGCGACGGCGACACGGCGGTGACGGCGTGCGCAGCAGCGTGGCCGAGCGTCCGGTGCGCCATCGCGGCGAGGAACGACGAGTCGGCCCCACCGCTGAACGCGACGACCACGCTGCCCAACCGGCGCAGTTCGAGTTGAAGAGCGGCGAGCTTGCCGTCGAGAGCCACCCTGCAACCCTACCGATGGCAGCGACATCGCTGCTCGCTCCTTCCCCTCGTGCGCAGCGCGCCACCACCGCTACCGTCGGCGAGCCGTATGCCGACCTTCACCGCCACGCACCCCGCGACCCAACGACAGACGGCGTTCGGGCTGATGGCGCTCGCCATCGGCATCGGCAGCTTCTCCTTCACGCTCGTCAAGGTCGCGCTCAGGGAGCTCAGCCCCGCAGGGCTGGCCTGTGGCCGCGTCGTGAGCTCTGCGGTGGTGTTCGCGATCGTGGTGGCTCCCCCTCACCGGCGAAGGCCGGTGTTGCCCGAGCACCGAGCCCGCGTGCTGCTGTGCGGGTTCGGCGGCTCTGCCGTGTTCCACCTCCTGTTCGCGTGGGGACAGCAGCGAGTCTCGGTCGCCATCGCCGCGATCACGATGGCGACGTTCCCCGTGATCGTCGCCGCCGGCGAGGTCGTGTTCCTGCAGCACCGCCTGCAACCCCGCCAAGTTGCCGGCCTGGTGCTGACGACGGCTGGATGCGGGGCGATCGGTCTCGCCGGCGGCAGCTCCCCCGGCGGTTCCATGTGGGGCGCCGCCGCGATAGCCGCCGCAACGCTGGTGTGGGCGGGCGTCACGGTCGCGACCCGCAGCATCGTGACGGTCTACGACCCATGGTGGTTGAACGCCCCCGGCACCTTTCTGGGAGCCGCGCTCATGCTCGTCGTGGAAGCCCCCCATGTCGGCGAGTTCGGCTCGCTGTCGCTCGAGGGCTGGCTGGCCGTCGTGTGGCTGGGCTCGGCCAGCTCAGCCTTCGTCTACTACGTGATGGCTCGACTGATGACCGTCGTCTCCGCCACCGCCGCCTCGTCGATGGGCACCGTCGTCACACCGACCAGTGTGTTCGTCGCCTGGGTCGTGCTGGGCGACAGGCCCACTCTGCTGGAAGCGGTGGGCGGCGTCATCGTCATCGCCGGTGTGGTGCTGGTCACCCGCCGCGAGCGCGCGTCGAGCGGTGCCGCCTCGGCACGCGAACGCGATCTGCAGGCCGGCTGAGCAACCCACTCCTGTCCCGCCACCACGCTCCGGAAGGGGGCGGCCGCACGCTCCCAACGGCACGGCGATCCCTGGCCCAACGCCACACAGGTGATGCCGCGGCGGCGGCTACCGTGCACGCCATGGGCACCCGCGACGGCAACCGCTACATCGTCACCCCACAGGAGCGCGAGCACTTCGAGCGAGAAGGCTACGTGCACCTGGCCGCGGTGCTCGACGAGGAGGAGCTGGTCGGCCTGGAGGTGGTGTACGACGCGTTCATGCGCGGCGAGATCGAGGTCCAGGGCAAGGACCTCAACGACATGGTCACCGGCGAGCACGGCACCAACCCGTCCGCATACGCCATCTTCAACGTGCTGCTGCCGCGCCGCTACTACCCGGCCTGGCAGGGCAACGTGTTCGAGCAGGTCGGTCACACCATCGCCGAGCAGTTGTGCGGCGAGGGGATGACGCTCGACTTCGACCAGCTGCTGGCCAAGCGGCCCGGCCGCGTCGACGCGGTGTTCGCCTGGCACCAGGATCAGGCGTACTGGATCAACACCGACGACCGGCGCACGGCCACCTGCTGGCTGGCGCTCGACGACACCAGCCCGGAGAACGGTTGCCTGCAGTTCCTGCCCGGCAGCCACAGAGAGCCGGTGCGACCCCACGTCCCTGCCGCCGGGGACCGCGCCAAGCAGCACACTCTGCTGACCGAGCTGCGCGACGGTGAGGTGCCGCGGCCGGTTTCCATCCGGCGCGGCGACATCACGGTGCACAACGAGGGCATCCTGCACGGGTCCGGCGGCAACCGGTCGGCGTCCAGCCGGCGACGTGCCTACATCAACGCCTATCGCTCGATCGAGACGGTGCGGCAGGAACGGGCGCTCGGCTTCACCCACTCGCACAACGACCACACCGATGTGCTCAACAAGGTGGACGGGCTGCTCACCGCCGACGACTGAACCCCTCGTCAGGCCTGGTGGCTCCGCGTGCGCGACACACCGGGCTGCCCGCGGATCTCGTCGAGCACCTCCCGGGCCAGGCCTTGCACGGCAGGGCCGAGCAGCCTGCCGACCAGCGTGCAGTCCGTGGTCGGGAGTGCCAGATCGAAGCGCATTCGCACGACTTCGCCGTGATGGTCGGTGAAGCAGCGCCAACCGTCGGTGTCGGTGTACGCCTCGAGGGTGCAGCGCGGTGTCGCGTTGTCCTCCGGCGGCGCTGCAGAGATGATCAGGCTGTGATCCGAGCCGTCGTAGTGGCAGATCGCGATCATGCAACCGACGATACCCCGGCAGCAGCGGCGCTGAACGCGCTACGGAAGCCCCTTGACCTTCAGGTCGACTTGAAGGTCTACTTCGGCGGGAGGACGTTCGAGTACAAGATCAAGGACGCCGAGAGCGGCGGGCTCACCGCGGCGACTCGGCGCGGTCGCGGGCTCTGCCGGCGCCACGTTCACTCATCGCTCGCCTGATCGGTCTGGCTGCTGGCTCGCCGTGCTGATCGAACCAACGGCGCCGAGCCGTGTGCGGCGCTTCACCGCCGCCAGCTGCACCCGCTCCGGGCGGTCCTTGTAGAAAGCATCGAGCGGATAGCAGCCCGACACGAGCCCGGCCCTCGGCGCAGTCGTGCAGTCGCTGAAGGTGCGACACAGCAACTGGCGGCGCATCGGGCGGCCGGCCAACACGTCGTGCGGCAGGTCGGGATACGAGAGCGCCATCCGCCCGAGGCCGACCATCGACGCCTGGCCAGCAGCCACCACCGCCTGCGCGACGTGGGGAAACCACTCCTGCAAGTACGAGTACCCGGAGCCGATCACCACCATCTCCGGGGCGTACCGGGCCAGCTCGGCCGTTGCGGTCACCTGACGAGCCACGCCGACGAGCGGGTCCTCCGGTGGCAGGTAGCCGTCCGAGGGTGGGAAGAACGCCGGCCGCTGCGCGTGCGGGCA
>JBAVTH010000124.1:0-12680 GCA_049696035.1 Ilumatobacteraceae bacterium | reverse complement strand
GTCCAGGTGTGCGTGGCCTCGGTGCCGGCGACCGGGCTCAGGCCGGCGCCGCGGGCGAGATCATGAAGCCTCCGACCGATGTTCGAGGGCCGGCCACGCTCGGTGCGCATCGCGTTGCGAACCATCGCGGCGAGCTCGTCGTCGCCGATGTCGATCGCGAACGTCGACCAGTCGGTGTCGATCAGCGACACTCGGCCACCGGGGCGCACCACGCGCGCCATCTCGGCGACGGCAGCTTCTGGATCCGCGAGCCACTGCAGGGTTCGTTCGGATCGCACGACGTCGAAGGAATCGTCGGGCTCGGTGAGCGAACAGGCGTCGCCAACGGTGAAACGCACTCGGCAAGGTGCGGCGCCCGCCTTCGATCGGGCGACACGGACCATCTCCGCAGAGACGTCGAGACCGACGATCTCACCATCGTCACCGAGATCGTCAGCGAGGGCGAGCGCTGCCTCGCCGAGACCGCAGCCCACGTCGAGCAGCCGGTGACCGCGACCGAGACCCAGCTCGCTGCGCTCCCATGAGCGCAGCCGGCGCGTTGCGTCCCACCTCGACGTGGTGTCCATGGTGGCGAGGAGCACCGATACGTTGGGATCGTCGTCGACCTGTTCGTAGCCGAGCCGGTGCGTGTCATCCATGGTCATGCACCAACGCTACGACGTCGGCCCTGCCTCGACGCCTGCTGACGACGAATCATCGGCGCGCGGTCCGGATGGCATGCTGGGGACGTGATTCGACTCGGAACGGTGGTGATGGGAGCGAGCGACGTCGGACGAGCGGTGTCGTTCTGGTCGAACGTTCTCGGGTACGAGCCCGTGCCCTTCGCGGACGCTGACGACGAGTTCACCATCCTCGTGCCGCCGACGGGTGAGGGAACGCGCGTCGCGGTGCACCGATCCACCACCCCAGCCCAGGACCGTCCACGAGTCCACCTCGATCTGATCGTGGACAGTGGCCAGGAGCAGACGGCCGAGGTCGAACGGCTGCTCGGTCTCGGAGCCTCCCGAGCCTCATGGGACTACCCGAGCGACCCGGACTTCGTCGTGCTCTGCGATACCGAGGGCAACCGCTTCTGTGTGGTCGACGCCGGCCACGGCTGAGGCAGCCGAGGTGCATCTCACTCGCGGATGATCCGTGCGTCGCGGCGCTTCGGTGGGCGAAGCCGGCGCGGCAAGGGCCCGACCCGCACGTGGCGGATCGGGCCCTCGGCAATGCCATCCGGGGGAGGGTTCGGATGGTGGACCTGGCGGTGTGTCACGGTGGAGCCGGCCGACTCACGAAGGGGGGAGGTCGCGGTCGGCTGTCAATCGTCACCGGTCAGCGGCAGCCGTTGGGTGTTCCTGTGGTGTGTGTCGTGATGGTGCTCCTCTGTGCGGGCACCTCGTCGTTCGAGGTGAGCACATCATCCGCGCCGCACATTGGTCCTTGCTGTGAGGAGGTTGAGAGCTTGGTTGGAATGCCGCCGGCCACCGCTCCACCGCAATCGTGCCCACGCGTGATTGGCTGGCGGCATGGGAAGCGACACGCCGGAACGACTGGAACCCGGTCGGCTCCCCACGGCCTTGCCCGCGCCCTTGCCCGCCCGCTCGGCCGCGCCGCTGGGCGGAGTGTTGGCCTGCCCCCACTGCGGGCTGGAGTTGCGCCTGTCGCCCTCTGGAGCAGCATGCCCGACCGGGCACTCGTTCGACCGTGGCCGCGGCGGCTACCTGAACCTGCTCGTCGGCGGCCGGCTGAGCGCAGGGACGACGCCGGGTGACACCCCGGATGCACTGGCCGCGCGGCGCCGGTTCCTGCATGCCGGGCACTACTCGCCCATCGCCGGCGCGCTCGCCCAGGCGGTAGGCGCCCCCGACGGGCCAGTGCTCGACGTCGGCTGTGGCGAGGGCTACTACCTCGCGCAGTTGCCGCTGCCGGATCGTTACGGGCTCGACGTGGCGAAGAGCGCGGTGCAGATGGCGGCGCGTCTGCTGCCCGACGCGCAGTTCGTGGTCGGCTCTGCCTACCGGCTGCCGGTGCTGGCCGGTTCGGTCGCTGTGGTCACCTCGGTCTTCGCTCCCCACCCGTTCGAGGAGTTCGAACGGGTGTTGCGACCCGGTGGCAGGTGGGTGACGGTCACGCCCGGCCCGGATCACCTGCGCGAGATGCGGCCGGTGCTGTCCGGCGAGAGCGAACGCAAGGCCAACGAGCGGATGCAGCGGCGAGCCCTGGCCCCCGCGGAGGCGGCCGGCGCGCATCGCCTGACGTTCCAGCTGCAGTTGTCGGCGGAGTCGCTGGGCGACCTGTTCTTCATGACGCCCATCCGTTGGCAGGCGGGTGCCACCGGTGGCACGGCCACGGCCGGGCGTACCGTCACGGTCGACGTCTGGGTCTCGTCGTCGCAGCGGTGATCGGGCGCCGGCGGGACAGACACCCGAGCCCGCCTGGGCGTGAGTGCCCTACTCTGGCGACGTGATCGACGGACACAACGACCTGCCCTGGGCGATGCGGACCCAGTTCGACTACGACTTCGATGTCGCCGACCTCGCCAGCGGCGTACCGGGCGTGCAGACGGACATCCCGCGGCTGCATGCCGGCGGTGTGACCGGTCAGTTCTGGTCGGTGTACGTGCCGTCCACGTTGCCCGGGGGCGACGCCGTGGTGGCCACGCTGGAGCAGATCCACTTCGTGCATCGCATGGTGCAGCGCTACCCCGACGACTTCGAGCTGGCACTGACGGCCGACGAGGTGGATCGTGTGCGCAGCAGCGGCCGCATCGCCTCGTTGATCGGGATGGAGGGCGGCCACTCCATTGCCGGCTCTCTGGCCGTGCTGCGGATGATGTACGACCTCGGCGCCCGCTACATGACGCTCACCCACAACGACAACACGGAGTGGGCCGACTCGGCCACCGACGAGCCCGTCCTGGGTGGCCTCAGCCCGTTCGGCGAAAGCGTCGTGCGCGAGATGAACCGCCTGGGGATGATCGTCGACCTCTCCCACGTCTCGGCCGACGTGATGCGCCAGGCGATCGCGGTGTCGTCGGCGCCGGTGATGTTCAGCCATTCCTCCGCACGTGCGATCTGCGACGTGCCGCGCAACGTGCCCGACGACGTGCTGCTGGCTCTGCAGGCGAACGGTGGTGTCTGCATGGTCACGTTCGTCTCCAGCTTCGTCGCGCCGCAGGCCGCGGAGTGGAGCAGGGAGACCGCCGAGATGGTGGCGGCGCAAGGCGGCGACCCGCGCGACTGGTCGGCGTTCGAGGCGGCGGCGGCCCGGCGCAGCGCCGTCGAGCCCATCCCGGCGGCGACGATCGCCGACGTGGTCGCGCACATCGAGCACGTGCGCGAGGCCGCCGGCATCGACCACGTCGGCATCGGCGGCGACTTCGACGGCACGTCGATGCTGCCCGAAGGGCTCGCCGACGTCGGCGGCTATCCGCGCCTGTTCGATGCGCTCGCCGCGCGCAAGTGGTCGGCACCCGACCTCGAGCAGCTCAAGAGCGGCAACGCCATGCGGGTGCTGCGTGCCGCCGAGGCGGCCGCCAGCCGGTAGCAGCGCTCACGCGGGCCTTGAAAGGCCCCGATGGTTTTCGCGCAGATTCCGACGGAGGGCTCTGTCGTGATCCGCCTCCCGCGACGTACCGTCAAGCATGAGATGCAGGTTGATCGCGCTGAGTACTGCCATCGTCGCCGCGGCCGCAGGCTGCGGAGGCACCACGCACCAGACCGAGCCCACGTCGGGCCCCTCGACCACGATCGTGAACCCGGTGACATCGCCGCCCGCCAGCGCGCCGCCATCCACGGTGATCGCTTCGTCGACGACGTCGACCGTCGTCCCCACGACCGTTCCCGCCGATACCACGCCCACCACGCCACCCACCGTGGCGACGATTCCGGCAGTGCCGGCGCTTCCGGGGCGGCTGCCCCCGGTCGACGTCGCGAGTGAAATCGGGGTGCTGTTCCCGACGCCGGTGGCAGCCGCCTTCGGCATGGACCTGATACCCGAAGTGGTCACCCGTCTGCAGGCGAGCTTCGCGGCGGCGGGCTTCTTCGCCGACGTGGGCAACGTCAGTCTGGTGTCGTCGCCGATCGCCGGCGGTGAGGAAGTCGCGCTGGTGTTCGAGGTCCGCAATCGCGAAGAAAGTGGTGACGACACGTCACCCGGCTACGACCTGGCCGTCGTCATGCAGTCCAGCCAGCCAGGGGAGTGGACCTTCGCGAGCGCGTTCCGGCAGACCATCTGCAGCCGTGGCATCGCGTCCAACACCGATCCCCCGCTGTGCATCTGACACCACGGCTGAGACCGTCGTTGCTCGCGATCAGCGCGGCGGGCTCATGGTGAAACCGGTCGCCAGCTCATCGGCCGAGTCGGCCACCAGGTAGCGGGTGAGCCGCTGAGCGTGCTCCGACAACCGCTGATGATCCGCACGGGTGATGCCCGGGACGGTCGGCTCGCGGAACCATGGTGCGTAGTACTCGACGTTGGGGATTGCCCGCACCTCGTCGGAGAGGTTCGGCGTGCCACCGTGCCACGCTCGCACATCTCGGATCTGCACGGCACCCGCCGGCGCCGGACACACCGTGCTGAGCCGCATCCACTCGGGCTCCTCCGACAACCGTGGGATCGGTGCTCGCGAGTGCTGCGTGCCGGGGATCTGACGGGTGGGACCGTTGAGCCTCGTCATGTCGATCGGCATGAAGTTGACGCACACGTACGGACACGGAAGGTCGCGCGTGGACAGTTGACCGCGTGGGTCCTGGAAGGAGCTGAACGGTGTCGACGTCGGGTCGACGAAGTCGCGCATGTCGGAGTGCAGCGGCTGGTACTCGACGGCGCCCGGCAGGCAGAAGTCGCCGCTCGCCGCACGCACGGTGTAGTCGGCTGATCCGAAGAGGGCGGTGAGGATGGGCGTGACGGTGGGGAGGTCGACGAGCATCTGCCACTCGGGGCGGTGCAGCATGCTCCTGGTGAGGCTCGACCCGCCGAACGAGTACCGGTGCGCACCGCGGTTGCCGCTCCGGTCGGGGTTGAGCGCGATGATGCCGGCCACGGCCTCAAGGACGCCGGCCTTGAGCACCTCGACCTGCTCGGCGGTGAGGGCATCACGCACCACCACGAACCCGTCGCGACGGAACAGCCGCACCGCACGGTCGATCTCGCCGGGTTCCAGCACCTCCAGCCCGACGATGCCGTTGTGGGCGGCGAGGTGTTCGCGTAGGGCATCGATGCGGGAGTCGTCGCTGTCGGCCGGAGGATCGGTTGCGGTCACGAATCAGATTGTCGCACTCGTCGCCACCGCCGGATGGTGACCTCGTGGCGCGTCATCGCCGATCCGGCGGACGATCTGGAACTACGCCGTGAACCAGCCGACGAGGTCGACGATGTGGAAGGCGGGCACGTCCGAGAACGTGCAGATCGGTTGGCCGGTGATCGCCGGCGCCGGCACGACCGACAGGTTGGCCACCGTCGCATCAGCCGTGAAGTTCAGCGTCGAGGTGGCGTACGGGGCCGCTGCACCCGGCTCCCGGCACGGTGCGACGACGCCCCACCCTGCTCGCGCCGGTGCTGCCGTCACGAGCGTGACGACCAGCGCGGCTGATGCCGGCGGCAGGTTCGTCAAGGCCACCGGCGCGTTCGCTGGCAGCACGGAGAACGGGTTCGGCTCGTACGCGACCCGGCCCTTCACCGAGCCGGTTCCGGCCCGGGTGTCGACGAGTCGGGTGGGCGCGACAGGTTGGTAGTGCAAGCCTCCTGCCGCGGCGTCGAACGTGCCGACGAGGTCGACCAGCACGTCGGTGCGCACCGACGAGTAGACGCAGACCTCGCCCGCCGCGGCGACCTCGACGAGGTTGGCGACGGTGGTGTCGGTGACCATGTTCAGGTTGGAGACCACGGGCCGGGCGCCCGTGCAGGGGAACACGGTGAGGAAGCCGTCGCCGGCCGGTGACGTGGCGGTGACGTTGATGGTGACGGCCTGCCCGGTCGGCACCGGGACTCGCCGCGTCTCGCCGGCAGCCCAACGGCGTGAGGGCGTACGTGAGTCGTACACGCGGGTCGGCGTGGCCGGGTGGTACCCCAACGAGCCGGCCGTCGCAGCGGGTACGTAGCTGCCGAACACATCGATCAACACGTCGGTGGCGGCGCTGGCGAACACGCAGATGGAGCGATCGGCGGCGAGCGACACGATGGCATGGGCGGCGCGCACTGCTCCGCCGTCGGCGTTGACGCTGGAGGTGGCCGGCTGGTCGCGATCGCAGGGCCAGGCGGTGAGGTAGGCGAGTGCGCCGGGTGCCACCGCCGTGAGGTTCAGTGCCACCGCGGCCGCGGCGGGTGCAGCAACTGCGGCAAGGTCGATGCGCCGCGTCTCGCCAGCCGTGAACCGGCTGACGCGGCGCGTGTCGAGAACGCGCGCCGGCGTCGCGCTGGGCACGAACCCGAGCGGCGGTGAGAGCACCGCGGGCGCCGGACCGCGTGGCAGGCCCGCGGGTGCTTCCAACTCGAAGAACGTCGGCCGGTACAACGACGGGTGGTCGAACGACACCGGGTCCATCTGCCAGGCGTTGTTGGAGAGGGCGACGACCAGGTTGCCGGTGTCGCTCTGCCAGGGCAGCACGTGAGCGGCGTAGGTGTTGGTGGTGCCGTTGGTCGTCCGTGTGGGCACCGTCAGCTGCTGCGTGACGGTCCACGGCCCCTGCGGTTGGTCGGCCACGGCCACCTGCACGTAGCCGCCTCTCCACTCGTCCACCTTCACCACCGACACCCAGGTGGAGCCGAAGTGGCGCGGCTGCATGGCGTAGGCCAGATCGCCCGGGGCGTCGACGATCGGCACCGCCGCGTTCCGGTCAGGCGTCCACGAGACGCCGTTCCAGTACTCCGGCGGGCTGCTGAAGCGGCCCTGGACGACGCGGGCGAGGAACACCTCCGAGGGCGAGGGCGAGGTGGGGTCGGGCAGGTTGAACTGGTCGCGGGACCACCCGAACAGGTAGCTGTACCCTCCCGCGTTCTCCACCCAGTGGCCGTAGGCGATGTCGCCGTTGGCGTCGGGTGCGGGCACCATCTTGATCACGTCGAGCGTCGTCTGGTCCAGCGTCGCCACCCACACCGACACGAGCGCCGCAGGCGGTGCGGCGCCGCCGCCTGCAGGGTTGGCGTACTCGCCCATGAACACAGTCGGGTTCAGGCTGGCGTCGATGCCGGCGCCCATCGGCCAGAACCAACGGCTGCAGCTGGCCGTCACGCCGTTGCCGATGAAGGAGCCGTCGGGTACGGAGCACTGCGGCCCCGAGGTGGTGGGGCCGTGGATCGCCCGGAAGCAGTTGCCCTCCTGGAGGAAGGCGGCGTTGTGGGCGAACATCGTCGGCGGCCGCAACGACTGCGCCGGGTTGGTGGACGGCGCGACGAACGCGTCCTGCAGCAGCCACAGGTAGCGGTCGTCGCCGAGCGGGAGCACGGTCGGTGAATCGAAGGCGGCGATGTCGTCGACCTGACCGGCGAAGAGGCCGTTCAGGTGTGCGGCCGAGCGGCCGCCGATGCACACGCCCGAGCCGGCGTCGGCCACCGGCGATGATCGGAGTGGCACGATCGTCGCGGTCGCAAGGACGACGAGTGCAGCGACCAGACGCCCGCTCACTCGACCCGACAGCCGCAGGCAGCGCGGACCAGGCTGCCACTGACGTTGCCGCTGGCGTCGATCCACGGGTCGACAGTAGTGGTGGCCGCCGGCCACCGGGCCGCGGGTGCCCCGCCCCGGGCCCGCCCGATCAGCCGTTGCCGGCGAGCAGACGGTCGAGGAACCGGAGCGCGGCATCCGACGACTCGACCCGCCACAGGGCGACCACGTCGACAGGTTCCTTGGGGTCGACCTGCGCGTGGATCGCCGCCGCCATCTGCTCGATGTGGTCGCGTTGTGGCGCCAGCATCGGCCGCATGTCGATCCCGCAGTGCTCTGCGACGACCAGCTTCAGGAGCAGCTCGCTGCGCAGGTCGCGCAAGTGGGGGACCGGCGTGCGCAGCCACGTGCGCAGCTGCGCCCGGCCGCTGCGCGACGCAGCGAGGATCGTGCGCTTTCCACCGGCGATCCCTGGTTCCTCGCCGATCGGGTGGATGTACCCGCGACGGGTGAGCTGCTCGAGTGATCGGTAGGTGAGCGCCCGCGACAGCGACCACACCCGGCCGACCGACCCGGTGGGCTTGAGCTGCGATGCGATGGCGAAGCCATGGGTGGGCGACGGGTACAGGATGCCCAGGCACGCCCACTCGCCGAGCAGCAGTTCCTCGGCCGTCCTAGCCACGGCCGGCTCCGCGTGCCGAACGGCGTTGCCTCATGCCGGGTACACCTCGACGTCGGTGGCCTTGACGGACGCGTGGATCTCGTCGCCGGGCCGTAGCTGCAGTGCCTCCAGCGCGCCGACGGTGATCTCGGCCGTGAGCGGCACCGCAGCGGCGATGCCCACCCGCACCCTGTCGCCCAACCGATCGAGCTCGGTGATGACGCCGCTCCACTGGTTGCGGGCGCTGGCGCCGGCCGGTGCTTCGCGGACCAGCAGGATCGAGTGCGGCCGGATGACGGCGAAGGCCGGGCCGGGCGCCGCATCGGCGATCACGACGGCCGCGCCGTTGGCGGTGTGCAGCACACCATCGGCGACCATGCCGGAGATGAGGTTGACGCCCACCAGTTCGGCGACGTAGCGGGAGCGAGGGTGACTGGTCACCTCGGCCAACGTGCCGGTCTGCACGATCCGGCCACCGTCGACGATGGCCACTCGATCGGCCAGCGCATACGCATCGACGGGGTCGTGGGTGACCATCACGCGCATCCCGTCGAAGGTCTGCAGGTGGTGCCTCAGGTCGCGTCGCACGCTTGCTCGCGCGCCGGCGTCGAGCGCGGCCAATGGCTCGTCGAGCAGCAGCACGCGGGGGTCGGTGGCCATCGCGCGGGCGAGCGCCGCGCGCTGCGCCTGCCCGCCGGACAGCGCATGTGGTCGCTGGTGGGTGTACTCGCTCAAGCCCACGCGCTCCATCCACTCGGTGGCGCGCCGGCGGGCTTGTTCCTTCGGCACACGTCGAGCGCGCAGGCCGTAGGCCACGTTCTCCAGCACCGACATGTGCTCGAACAGCAGGTAGTCCTGGAAGACCAGCCCGACGGAGCGGTGCTCGGGCTCGACGAACGTGTCGCCGGCGGGCTCGTCCACGGTCACGTCGTCGATCGAGATGCGGCCGGCATCGATCGGGGCGAGTCCGGCGAGCGCGCGCAGCACGGTGCTCTTGCCGGCGCCGTTGGGGCCCAGCAGAGCCAGCAGTTCGCCGGGTTGCACCGCCAGTTCCACCTGCAGGTCGAGCGTGCCCAGCCGCAGCTGGAGTGCGGCAGCCAGGCTCATGCGAGCACCGACTGGCGGGTGGCGTCGCCACGCCCGAACCAGCGGTCGCGCAGGCCCACCAGCACGACGAACGAGATCGCGATCAGCAGCAGCGAGAGGACGATCGACTGCTCGGGGTTCGCCTCGCGGGCCTGATAGATGGCCAGCGGCATCGTCTGTGTGGTGCCCGGAAAGCTGCCCGCGAAGGTGATGGTGGCACCGAACTCACCCAGGGCACGTGCCCACGCCAGCACTGCGCCAGCGGCCAAGGCCGGGCGCACGGCCGGCAACGTGACCCTCCGGAACGTGTACCAGCGGGTGGCGCCGAGAGTGCGCGACGCATCCTCCACACGACCGTCGAGCTGTCGCAACGCGGCCTCCACCGTGATCACCAGGAACGGCATCGCCACGAACGTCTGGGCCACCACCACCCCGGCGGTGGTGAACGGCAACTGCAGATCGAACCAGCGGTACAGCCACTGGCCCACCAGGCCGCGCCGGCCGAGCGCGAAGAACAGCGCCACGCCGCCGACCACCGGCGGCAGCACCATCGACAGCGTGCACAGGGCGCGCACCATCCCGCGGCCCCGGAAGTGGACACGGGCCAGCAGCCACGCCAGCGGCACGCCGAACAGCACCGACAGCGCGGTTGCCCACAGCGAACAGGTGAGTGACAGGCGAAGAGCGGTCAACGCATCGTCGTCGGTGAGGTAGCCCCACGCGCTCGACCACGGCGCCCGCCACAGCAGGCCGAGCAGTGGGAGCGCGAAGAACAGCACCGCCAGCACGGCAAGTGCCAGCACCGGGAGCGGCAGCCGTACGTTGCCACCACGGCGGAGGGGAGCGCTCATGGAGCGAGGAACCCGTAGCGGGTGAGGATGGCCTGTCCGGCGGCGCCGGCGACGAACTCGATGAACATTCGGGCAGTTGCCGGGTGGCGAGCGTCGCCGATGACGACCATCGAGGAGCTCGTGGTCGTGTTCACGTCCGTGGGGATCTCCACGCCGTCGGCAGCGCCACCGGCCGCCAGCACGTCGGTGGTGTACACGATCCCGGCGTCGGCCTCGCCGGTGGTCACCTTGGTGACGACCCCCTTCACCTTGTTCTCCAGGCTCTTCGGGGTGATGCTCACGCCGGCGCGGGCGAGCAGGTCGGCTGCGCCGCGGCCGCACGGGACGGTGTCGGCGCAGAGCACCACGATCAGCTCGGGGTCGGCGAGGTCGGCGAGGCCGGTGATGCCCCTGGGGTTGCCGTGCTCCACGATGATCTCGAACCGGTTCCGCGCGATCGACACGGGTGCGCCGTCGTTGAGCCGGGCGTCGATCAGCTTCGTCATCGTCGCGTCGTCGGCGGAGGCGAAGACGTCGGCCGGGGCGCCTTCGCCGATCTGGTTGACGAGGTCGCCGGACCCGGCGAAGTTGAACGTGACGTCGGTGCCCGGGTGCGCTGCTGCGAACGCCGTGCCGATGTCGGTGAACGCTCCCGTCAGCGACGATGCGGCGAACACCACGAGCTTCGTCGTCGAGGTGTCCGCCGCATCGCCGCCGCACGCGGATGCGGCGAGGCCGAAGACGGCAAGGGTGGCGGCCAGCAGACGGCGCGTCGTTCGCATCGGGGCGATGATAGTCACGGAGTGACTATGTCGGCGTCAGCGAGTGCCCGCCGGGTCAGGCGCCGATCCAGGCGGCGAGCAGCGCCGCGGATGCGTCGTAGGCGGCGGGGGCGTTCTCGACGCCGACCGTGTCGGCGGTGATCGCGGTCGCCGTGTAGTAGAGGCCGTCGTGCTCGATCGTCAGGCCGTTGGCCCAGGCGATCGCTCCGGGCAGGCCCGGGTACTGGCGATCGACGACCAGGCCCTGCGCCTGCACTTCGGCGACGAGGCCTCCGCCCTGGGTGGCGTCGACACGCTCGAAGATGGCGGTTCCGAAACCTCCGCCGCTGACGTCGCAGCGCTGTGAGATGTTGAGGGTGTCGCCGATCGTGATCGTCGGCGACGAGTTGTCCTCGACGCCGGTCATCTGCTCGCCGACGATGGCCGAGACGGTGTCGAGGCCGGGGATGCTGTCGCAGATCGGCCCCGGCTCTCCTGCCGGTGCCGGCGGGGCGGCCGGTGTCGTGGCGGCAGCGCCTGTTTCGGTGGGGACGCTGGAGGTGTCGCCCGGTGCCACCGGCGCGTGGATCGTCTTCGCCGGCGAGGCAATGGGGGCTGAGGAACCCGAGGACGAGTCGCTGCACGAGACGAGTGCCAGCACGATGACGACGGGAAGGGAGCGGAGGAAGCAGTGGCGGTTCATGGCTGCCTCACCCGACCACGATCTCGACGCGGCGGTTGACCTGACGGCCGATCTCGCTGACCGAGCCGTCGGCCGCGGTCTCCTCCGCGACAGGGACGCTGCTGCCCAGCCCGATGGAGGTGATGCGTGCGGAGTCGATGCCCAGGCCGGTCAGCGCTGCAGCGACGGCGGCGGCCCGCTGCTCGGAGAGCGTCTGGTTGGATGCGGCCGACCCCACGGAGTCGGCGGCGCCGCGCACCACGATGGGCGCATCCGGGAAGCGGGAGCCGATCGAGGCGACGATCGCCGCCAGCGGTGGTTGGGCGGTGGAGCGCACCGCAGACCGGCCACTGTCGAACAGCGTGTCGCTGCCCAACACGTAGATCACCACGCGATGACCGTCGGGCGCCGTGGACACCCGGATGGTGGCATCGACGTCGGCGAGGTCCTCCCATCGGGTCGGCGCCGGGAGCAGCAGCAGCGACTGTGCCGTGGGGATCACCCCGTCCTCGGGCGTGGGCACCAGCGCGGTGTTGCAGAGGGTGTTCACCACGAGCCCGCCACCGAGATCCACCGTGCCGCAGGTCTCGTCCCTGCTGCCGTCTTCGTCGAGGTCGTCGAGCGGGTCGAGCGGCGCGTCGGACAGCGTCGTCGATGCCTCCGTCTCCGCAGTCTCGGTGTCGGGAGTGGCAGTGTCCGAGGCGACGGTGTCGTCGGCCGCCGTGTCAGGAGCGGCCGTCTCGGCTGTCTCTGCGTCGGCGGGAGCAGCGACCGAGCCGCCGGTCGTAGCGGCCGTGGCGGCCGAGGGACTGCTGCTATCGGCGCCACATGCGCTGCAGACGAGCACGCAGGCGAGCGCGAGCACGGAGGGGGTTCGTCGGATTCTCATCACGGGTCCTTTGGGGGTCGGACTCGACGACCCGGTCGGCGAAGGGGTCGATCCAGGCCTGGGCCTGTTCCGTCCGTTGCCGGGAGTCGTCGTGCTCGGGGTTGGTCACCTGGCCGACGGTACGGAAGACGGCCCTCGCTGGAATCGGGGGAACCCCTACACAGCTGCCGGTGAGCCGCTGCG
>JBAVTH010000123.1:0-29102 GCA_049696035.1 Ilumatobacteraceae bacterium | reverse complement strand
GCGCAAGTTCGACGGCATCGACGCGCTGATCGGTCAGCTCAAGAACGACATCGATCACGCGCGCAAGGTGCTGGCGAGCTGAGCTGCGAGCCGTCGGCGCTCAGCCGGCCGGCCAGATGACGGTGCCTGTGTCGTCGTAGACGCCGAGCAGCACCGAGTCGTCGACCATCGTGTCGATCACCGGGGCGACTCCGTCGAACAGGCCGATCTCGGCGTAGGTGGTGACTTCCCGGACGAGCTGGTCGATCAGCGGCAGACCCAGCGGCGCAGATGCGGTGACATCCTGGGCGACCAGCTTCGACTCGACGCGCCACCGGGCGGTCTCGCCTTCCGGAGAGAGGAAGATCGCGTTGCCGCTCTCGTTGATCGCATCGACCGCGATCAGCGCGGCAGCAGTGGGATCGGCGACCGCGTCGGCGAGGCCGCGCATCGTCGCCCGCATGAAGTCCTGTGCAGCGGAGGGGAACTCTGCGAGGAACGTGAGGTTGGTGTAGAGCACCCCGAAGCTGCCTGGAATGTCGTAGTCCGCAGGGTCGTACAGCTTGTACTTGACACCGCGAGCATCAAGCTGACCGGGCTCGTTGCTCTTGAAGGCGGGGAAGCCGACGATGTCGGGGACCGCGATGTTGATCATCGGGTCGTACTGGTTGTCGAAGCTGACGACCTCGTAGTCGTCGCCCTCCAACAGGCCTGCCTTGGCCAACATCGCCTTCACCGACGGTGTGATCACGCCGCCGTTGGCGCCGAGCTTCTTACCCTTGATGTCGTCGATGGTGGGCACCTCGCCATCCTTGGTGATGAGCGTGTCGATGCCGGTGCGCCCCTCTACCGCGAGCGCAAGGAAGCCGGCGTCGTTGGCTCCGGCGAAGTCGACCATCTCACTGAACGAGCCTGCCGAGGCGAACTGCGCGTCGTTGGCCGCCACCAGTGGGTAGTTGTCGATGGAGAAGCTGGGCTTGACCTCCACATCGAGGCACAACGCCTCGTAGTACCCCTTCGCCTTGGCGACCAGCACATCGACGATCGACGCCGATGCCGTGTAGTCGTAGCCGGAGAGATAGGTGATCTTGCCGGCGGCCTTGTTGGCTTCGCATCGTGCGGCAGGGAACGCCGCACCGGCGGTGACGTCGAGCGAGGGCGGCACCGAGTCGCCCGGCACCGAATCGGTTCCCGCGTTGGCGATGGTGGTGGGCTCGGGACTCCCGATGGTGGTGTCGTCGCCGCTGCAGGCCGCGAACAACGTGAGGGCGGCGACGGAGAGGCTGAGGAACCGGCGGTGCAGCATGGTAGGGGAGCCTACCAACTCGACCGAACGCATGGGTTCTCAATCGACACCCTCATCGGCCGTGCGGCTCCGGCATCGAGCGACCGGCTCAGCGCTCAGAGCGTCTCGAACAGCGCGAGGACGTTGGCGGTGCCGACCCCTACCCGGTGCCCGGTGCGTGAGATGAAACCCAACTGCAGGCCGGTCGCCGGGTCGTCGGCGGCAAAGAACTGCTCGTGCCCGTCGATGTCGACGACGACATCGGTGAGCAGCACCGCGCCGGCGTCGCCGAGGCACGCTCTGGCATAGCCGGCGTTGAGCACCTCGATGGAGACGTGCTGCACGCCGGGTCCGTGCAGGGCGAGGTATCGGGCGGCGCCTGGTGAGGCTTCCGGGCCGACGAGCACGAACGTGACGCCTCCGGCGGCAAGCGCAGCGACCCCTGGCCGCGGGTCGGCCAGAGTGAGCTCGTGGAACCCGAAGTGCGTGGTCATCGAGGTGACGGCGACTGCAAGATCGGGCACCGCGACCACCACATGATCGACGCGCGACGCGACGGTGTCGAGGCCGGAGCGCTCGCCGTCCGTTGCCTGCTTGTCGGGCGCTGGATCAGGCCGGTGCCCAGCGACCTCGATGCGATGGGTTTCGGTGAGCAGCACGCGGAACAGTTGTTCGGCAAAGTCAGCGTCGACGCCGGCCTCAATCGCCTGCTGCCGGCGCGAGGTGACGACGTCGCGCACTCGTGCAGGCTGGATCACCGAGGTGTCGGAGCCTTGCTTGACCGTCGCGACGTCGCGGCACACCGCCAACCGTTCGGCGACGATCGCAATCAGCGCAGCGTCGAGCTGGTCGATGCGTGCACGCAGCGCAGAGAGGTCGGAGGTAGCTGGTTCGCCCATTGCGTGCACCGTATCCGGTCAGCTCGGCTGACTCCGCTGCGCGGCATGCCAGTGCAGCACGGTCCGCTGCAACCGGGTGAGCAGCAGGAGCCCGCCGATGCCGATCAATGCGACTGCGAACACTGCGGCCCACATGGTGTCGGTGGTGCTGGGGCGCGCTGCGCTTCGCTTGCCGATCGAGCCGAGACCCTCGTTGGAGAAGTTGGCGCCCTCCATGTAGTACGCCGCAGCGAGCGAGAGCCCGAAGTTGAATCTCGAGGTGGTGAACAGACCGGGTGCGGCGGCGGGCAGGCGCAGGCGGCGCATGGTCTCCCACCTGCTCGCATCAACCGATGCGAGCAGCTCCAGAGTTGACGGCTCCACGCTGCGCATGCCGTCGATGGTGGCGAACACGTAGGCGGGGAAGCACACCAGGCTGATGAGGAAGAGGGTCGGTGGCGTGCCCGACTTGAGCCACACGACGACTGACCCGGCGTATGCAAACCAGGGCGTGACCTGCACCAGTGTCAAGACGGGTTGCGTGGCCTGCTCGAGGAAGCGGCTGGTGGACAGCCCGGCACCGACCACGACCGCGAGCGCCAACGCGACCCCCAGCCCGATGAGGGAGTGCTGCACGGTGGTCCAGGCGGCAGGTAGGAAATCGGCGCGTCCGGTCCACAAACGATGCACCGCAGTGGACGGCGCCCGCAGCACGAACTTGCGCACGTCGAACACGCGCACGAATGCCTCCCACGCGCCGAGGAAGACCATTACGCCGATGACCGGCGCAAGCACTCGTCCGGTCCTCATCGCATCCCCTGGAACAACGCATGCCGTACCTGTGCGCACAGCTCGACGAAGCGCGGTTGGTCCTCCACGTCGACAGCGCGTGGGCGTGGGAGATCGACGGCGATGTCGGCGAGCACGCGTCCAGGTCGCGGGCTGCTGACCAGGACTCGGTCGCTGAGCGCGACCGCCTCGGAGATGCTGTGGGTGACGAACAGCACGGTCACCCCGCGGCCCTCGACGAGCCGATTGAGGATGGTTCGCATGTCGGCGCGGGTGATCTCGTCGAGCGCGGCGAAGGGTTCGTCCATCACCAGCAGCGGCGCATGCAGGGCCAACGCTCGCACGAGTGCGACGCGCTGTTGCATGCCGCCCGACAATTCGTGGGGATACGCGTCGAGGAAGTCGCCCAGGCCCACTTCGCGCAACAGATCCGTCGGGTTCGCTGCGTCGGCAGGGTTGGCCGCCCTGTTCACGTCGAGCAAGAGGCGGGCGTTGGCCCGCACCGAGCGCCAGGGCAGCAAACCCGGTTGCTGCGGCACCATCGCCACCCGCTTGTGCGACCGTGCGTGCTGCGGTGGCTCGCCGTCGACGGCGATGTCGCCGCCGGTCGGCGCTTCCAGGCCGGCGATCACCCGGACCAGGGTGGTCTTGCCGCAACCGGACGGTCCGATGATGCTGACGAACGAGCCGCTGTCGATCTCCAACGAGACCGCGTCGATGACGGCCAGGTCGCCGTAGGACTTGCTGAGGTCGCTCAGGACGATCCGGCTCATTGCTGCTGAGTGTACGGAGTCGACCCGAGGCGCGAGGTGCCAGGCCCGTGAAGCGGTCCGTGCCCGGGGATGACGTCGGGTCCTTCGCCTCTGCAACGGTCGTGCCGACGGCGTTGCATGGAGATCGTGTTCACGCGAGCGAAAAGGAGTTCGGTCATGAGCCACAGCAGAGCATTGAGGTCGTGTCTCGTCGTCGGTGTCTGTGCCTTGGGCATCGCCATGCTGCCGGGTAGTGGTGCGGCTCAACCGGGCCGAACGGCGGCAGGCTTCGTCAGCCGTCCGCCTACCGGCGAGCCGCCGGCGAAGCCGTTCCAGCGCAGTAGCGGTGTGGCGAAGCCAGCCCCGGTACTGCGTGCGGAAGGAACGGCCGGCGGGTACGTCTTCGTGCCGATCAATCCCTACCGCACCCTCGATTCGCGGGCGTATGCCGATGGCTTCATGCTCGCCGGTGACAGCTGGTTCTTCGACGTGATCACCGATGTCGGCGGTGCCGTCAGGATCCCCTCGACGGCCGTTGCCGTCACCTACAACCTGACCGCGACGGGAACCTTCGGCGCCGGGTACTGCGCGTTGTACCCCGCCAACATCTCGTGGCCGGGGAACTCGTCGATCAACTGGTCCACCTCCAATCAATCGATCGCGAACGGCGGCACGGTCTCCATCGGGTATCTCGACGCCCCTGGGCAGGTGGAGATCTACTGCGGCGAGGCCGGCCAGTTCGTGGGCACCGACTTCGTTCTCGACATCACCGGCTACTACATCTGACTCTCGGTCCGAGCCGGGATCCCGCAACGCGGTATCCGATCAGGGAATCGCGCCGCTAGCATTGCGGCGTCCATCGGGGCTCACCCTCCGGTGCGATGCCAGCGGCACCTCGCCGCGGCGACCTCACCGCTGCACGCAGCACGAAGGCAGATCATGGCTGACCAGGACATCATCAACAAGCACAAGCTTCACGAAGGCGACACGGGTTCGCCCGAGGTGCAGATCGCGCTGCTCACGGGCCGCATCAACCACCTCACCGAGCACTTCCGCACGCACAAGAAGGACCACCACAGCCGTCGTGGTCTGTTGAAGTTGGTCGGCCAGCGCCGCCGCATGCTCGACTACGTGAAGGGCATCGACGTCGAGCGCTACCGCGCCATCGTCGCCGCCAACGGTCTGCGCCGCTAGACCTCCTTCGTCATCAGGAACGCCGCTGCGCTCGATCGGAGCGGCATTCCCGCGTGTCCCGGCCCCGCCGGTTGCCGGCGGACCCCTCGCTTTCGCATCGTTCATGTCGCGGACTCGGTCGCCGAATTCGGCGCTGGTGCCCGCGACACGAACGTCGTGAGAGGCGCGGAAAGGGTGATGTTCTCGCGAGCGCGGTCCGCGGCCACTCACGGCCACCCGCACCGACGCCGGCCCGGGCCGCCGCCTATCCGCCGGTTATCCCCAGGCCGCTGCTAGCATCCGTCTGACATATACACCGAGCGGAACTTCTGGATCGGTTGTCAGTCGTGAGTGCCGAAGCTCCTCGTGGGTCCCGCTGGTCGGGAACCAGGGTCCGCAGCGTCGACATTCCCGACTGGGAACCGGCCTCCGCTCCAAATACCTCATTCGTCGTTTGCGCGTGAGGTCGAAAGGAGCTCGCCATGGCAGACGCCATCCGAGTATCAGGTGCCATCACCGGCACCGACAAGACCCTGTCGTTCGAGACGGGCAAGCTGGCTCAGCAGAGCCAGGGCGCCGTCGTCGCAATGCTGGGTGGCACCACCGTGTTGGCGACGGCCAACGCCGCCAAGGACGTGAAGCCGGGCATGGACTTCTTCCCGCTCACGATCGACGTGGAAGAGCGTGCCTACGCCGCCGGCAAGATCCCGGGCTCGTTCTTCCGTCGTGAAGGCCGCCCCACCGAGGACGCCATCCTCACCTGCCGGCTCACCGACCGCCCACTGCGTCCGGCCTTCCCCGATGGCTTCCGCAACGAGACCCAGGTCGTGCTCACCATCCTCGGCGCCGACATGGCCAACCCGCACGACGTGCTGGCCATCAACGCCGCCTCCGCCTCGCTGATGATCAGCGGCATCCCGTTCGACGGCCCCATCGGCGCCGTGCGCGTCGCCCACACCCAGGCCGGCGAGTGGATTCCGCATCCCACCTACGAAGAGGGTGCCGCCAGCACCTTCGAGCTCGTCGTGGCCGGCCGCGTGTTGGACAACGGCGACGTTGCCATCATGATGGTCGAGGCCGGCGGCACCACCGACAGCTTCAAGTACTACGCCGATGGCGCCCCGAAGGTGGACGAAGCCGCACTGGCCCGTGGCCTCGATGCGAGCAAGCAGTGGATCAAGGACAGCATCGCGCTGCAGCGTGAGCTGGTCGCCAGCGTGGTGGCCACCAAGGGCCCGATCGTGCCGATGGCCTACTCGGTCACCGCCGACTACACCCCGGAGGTGTTCGCCGCCGTCGAGCGCATCTGCACCGCCGCTCTCAAGCCCGCAGTCGCCATCGCCGGCAAGGCCGAGCGCAACGCCGCCACCGACGCCGCCGCTGCCGACGCCGTCGCCCAGCTCTGTGGCGAAGGCGCCGAGTTCGCCGGCCAGGAGAAGGCTGTCAAGGAGGCTGTCCGCAGCCTCACCAAGAAGCTGGTGCGCAAGCGCATCGTCGACGAAGGCCTGCGCATCGACGGTCGCGGCCCCCGCGATCTGCGCCCGCTCAGCAGCGAAGTCGGCATCCTGCCCACCGCTCACGGCACCGGCCTCTTCCAGCGTGGCGAGACCCAGGTGATGAACGTGCTCACCATGGCGATGCCGCGCATGAACCAGCTGCTCGACACCCTCGGGCCGGAGACGCACAAGTACTTCTTGTTCCACTACAACATGGCTCCGTGGGCCAACGGTGAAACCGGTCGCGTGGGCTCACCCAAGCGCCGCGAGATCGGCCACGGTGCGCTCGCCGCCCGTGCGCTGCTGCCGGTGCTGCCGGGCCTCGACGAGTTCAGCTACACGCTGCGCCTCGTGGCCGAGGTGCTGGCCTCCAACGGTTCCACCAGCATGGCGTCGGTCTGCTCGGGCTCACTGGCCCTGATGGACGCCGGCGTGCCGATCAAGGCCCCTGTGGCCGGCATCGCCATGGGCTTGGTGTACGCCGAAGGCAAGTACACCACCCTCACCGACATCCTCGGTGCCGAAGATGCCTTCGGCGACATGGACTTCAAGGTGGCCGGCACCGCCGACGCCATCACGGCCCTGCAGCTCGACACCAAGATCGAAGGCATTCCCGCCGACGTCCTCACCGCCGCGCTCGACCAGGCCAAGGAAGCCCGCCTGGCCATCCTCGACAACATGAACGCCTGCATCTCGGCGCCTCGTGCCGAGGTTGCCGCCACGGCGCCGAAGATCACCACGATCTTCATCCCGATGGACAAGATCGGCGAGGTCATCGGGCCCAAGGGCAAGGTCATCAACACCATCCAGCAGGAGACCGGCGCCGACATCGCCGTCGACGACGACGGCGCCCAGGGCATCGTCACCATCGGCGCCGTCGAGGCGTGGCGGATGGAAGAGGCCAAGGCCCGCATCCAGGCCATCGTGTCGCCGCCGCTGGCCGAGGTCGGCACCAGCTATCAGGGTCGCGTGGTGAACATCACCAAGTTCGGTGCGTTCATCAACATCCTCCCGGGCCGTGACGGTCTGGTGCACATCAGCAAGCTCGGTAAGGGCAAGCGCATCAACAACGTCGAGGACGTGCTGACGCTCGGTCAGGAGATCGAGGTCATCGTCGAGGACGTGGACGAGAAGGGCAAGGTCAGCCTGACGCCCGGCGATTCGTGGGATCCCGTGATTCCCGAAGGCGCTGCCTCCTCTGGTGGCGGCGATCGGGACCGTGGCGATCGCGACCGTGGCGACCGTGACCGTGGCGAGCGTTCGGATCGCGGCGACCGCGACCGCGATCGTGGCCCCCGACGCGAGCGTTCCGACCGCCCGGCAGCCGCTGTTGCCGCCGCCCCGACCGACGGTGTCGTCGTGTCGTTCGACGATGCGTTCGACGCCGAACTGGCCACCGAGCTGGGCGACCTCGGCCCCGGTGGCGAAGCCGGCGGCAACGCAGGTGGCGGCGATCGTGCCGATCGCGGCGATCGCGGCCGTCGTCGTCACCGCTGATCGGGTGAGGCGTTGACCGATCTGCGGATCACACAACTCGATTCCGGCCTGACCGTGGCCACCGAACGCGTGCCTGGCGCGCTGTCGGTGGCCACCGGGGTCTGGGTCGGGGTCGGCTCGCGCGACGAGCCCGATCACCTCAGTGGTGTCAGCCACTTCCTCGAACACCTGCTGTTCAAGGGCACCGACACTCGTACTGCGCAGGAACTGGCGCGTGGTGTCGACCGTCGCGGTGGCGACTTCAATGCGTTCACCGCCAAGGAGTACACCGCCTACTACTGCCGGCTGCCGGCGCGGCATCACCAGTTCTGCATCGAACTGTTGGGCGATGTGCTCACTCGGCCGGCGTTGCGCGACGACGACGTGCACGGCGAGCGCCAGGTCATCCTGGAGGAGCTCGCGATGGACGACGATTCACCCGACGATGTCGCGCACCGGCGTTTCGCTGCGGCGTTGTTCGAAGGACACGCGCTGGGTCGCGACCCGGCCGGCGACCGCGAGCACGTGCAGGCCATCATGCCCGACGATGTGCGTTCGTTCTTCGCGCAGCACTACCGGGCGGGGGCGATGGTGGTTGCCACCGCCGGCCCACTGGAACACGACGAGATGCTCGCCGAGATCGAGCACTGCTTCTCGGGTGTCAGCACCGGGGGAGCGCGGCCGGTTCGGTCGGGCCCCTCGGCCCCCGGCGAAGGCATCGCCCTCGACGACGACAGCGAGCAGGTGCACATCGTGATGGGCGGCCGTTCGCTGGCCCGCAGCGACCCCCGCCGGGAAGCGCTCGATGTGGTCAACCACGTCTTCGGAGGTGGGTTGTCCAGTCGCCTGTTCGAGGAGATCAGGGAGAGCCGTGGATTGGCGTATGCGGTCTACTCCGGCGTCAGCAGCTACAGCGATGCCGGCG
Source organism: Ilumatobacteraceae bacterium (assembly GCA_049696035.1). Lineage (GTDB taxonomy): Bacteria > Actinomycetota > Acidimicrobiia > Acidimicrobiales > Ilumatobacteraceae > UBA668. Next base: position 20,349 of record JBAVTH010000123.1, on the reverse strand, counting down.
TCTTCCAGATGTACGCCGGTACCCAGCCCGAGCATGCCGACGAGGTGCAGGGGCTGATGATGGGCGAGCTGCGCAAGCTGGTGGCCGAGGGGATCACCGACGAGGAGCTCGAGATCGCGGTCGGCTATCTCACCGGCGCCTTCGAGCTGGGTCTGGAGGACACCGGCGCCCGCATGGCGCGCACCGGTGGTCTGCTGCTGACGACGGGCGAAGTGCGCCCCATCGCCGACCAGGTCGCCCGCTGGGCGGCCGTCGATCAGGAGGCCGTGCGCGACGTGATCGAGGCCGTGCTGACCACCGACCCGATCGTGGTGACGGTGGGCCCGACGGGCTGAGCCGCGGACGGAGCCGTCTTACCGGAACGGTCAGGCGGTGGGCGGTGGCAGGTCGCTGGGTGTCGCCGGCGGCGGGAGCTTGTCGGCCTGCCCGCGGTCCGACTTGTCGTCGAGGATCGGTGTGCCCGTCTCTTCCAGCACCTTGAGCTTGGCGACCAGTTCGTCGATGCGCGTGGCATCGTCGGCCTGGGTGCCTTCGGTGTGCTGGCGGTAGACGATGCGGCCGATGTCGTCGAGCAGGTCGTCGGCCTTGCGGCGATCCTGCACGTCGTCGACTTTGTCCTTCACCTGGTTGGCAAGGTGCTGTGCCTTTTCTTTGGCCTTGTCGAGGAAGCTGCTCATACCTTTGTTCTATCGCCTCGCCGAGGGGCTACGTTCGTCGCCATGAGCCGAATTCGCGTGGGCGTGGTTGGTGCCGGTGGGCGCGTGGGGGCCGTGCTGTGTGCAGCCGTCGCCGCTGACGCCGAGCTGGAGCTGGTCGCAGCCGTGGATCCGCATGCGGTGGGCGTGGAGGTCGGCGGTGTCACGGTCGCCGGCGAGCTGCGCGCGCTGGCAGATGCCCAGGCCGCGGTGGTGGTGGACTTCACGATCGCGGCTGCGGCGCGCACCACGGTGCCATGGCTGGCGATGCACGGGATGCACGCGGTGGTGGGCACCACGGGCTTCGACGACAACGATCTGGGTGCGTTCCGCACCGCCTTCAGCGGCAGCAACTGCCTGGTCGCCAGCAACTTCGCGATCAGTGCGGTGTTGATGATGCGCTTCGCCGAGCTCGCGGCGCCCTACTTCGACACCGCCGAGATCATCGAACTGCACCACGACGCGAAGATCGACGCCCCGTCGGGCACGGCCGTGTCCACCGCGCAGCGGATGGCTGCAGCGAGCAGCGAGTGGGCCCCCGACCCCACGCAGCACGAGGTGTACCCTGGTGCGCGCGGCGGTGTCGGCCCGGCCGGGATTCATGTGCACGCCGTCCGAATGCGCGGGATGATGGCGCACCAAGAGGTGATCCTCGGCGCTCAGGGTCAGACGCTCACCATCCGCCAGGACAGCTACGACCGCAGCAGCTACGTGCCGGGGGTGCTGCTCGCGTGCAAGCGCATCGCCGACCATCCGGGGCTGACGGTCGGCCTCGACAGCTTCCTAGAAGTGTGACGCTGGCTGTCGCCTCGACCGCAGAGGCGGGGAGGCTCAGCCCAACGACTCGATGGCAGCGTCGTAGTCGGGCTCCATCGCGATCTCGGGTACCAACTGGCTGTGCACGACCGTGCCGTGCTCGTCGAGGACGACGACGGCGCGGGCGAGCAGGCCGGCGAGCTTGCCGTCGGCGAGGGTGACGCCGTAGGCGGTACCGAAATCGCTGCGGAAGGTGCTGGCGCTGACGACGTTGCTGAGACCCTCAGCGCCACAGAAGCGGCCCTGGGCGAAGGGCAGGTCGGCGGAGACGCAGACCACGACGGTGTTGTCGAGGCCCGAGGCGAACTCGTTGAACTTGCGCACGCTGGTGGCGCATGTGGGCGTGTCGATGCTGGGGAAGATGTTGAGGATCACTCGCCGGCCGGCGTAGTCGTCGGCGGTGACCTCGGACAGGTCGCCCTTGGTGAGTGAGAACGAGGGGGAGGGAGCACCGACGGTGGGGAGCTCGCCGACGGTGTGGACGGGGTTTCCCCCAAGAGCGGTTTCAGCCATGGCGGAGGTTCTACCACGCGAACGGCAGCGTGCGTCACCCGCCTTTGCGGAAGTTCCGGATGTTGGCGAGGACGACGACCGCGATCGAGGCGCCGATGATCCACAGCTGGTACTTGTTGGTGAAGTCGATCACCGAACGGAGCTCCGACTCGAACTGATGGGCCAGCCACCAGAGCAGCACGAGGCGGGCGGCGACGCCGACGGCGAGCATCGGCGCCAACCGCTTCCAGCTGGTACGTGCCGCACCGGTGAGCGCCCACACGATGTTGCTGCCGACGAAGAACGGCACCACCAGCCACTCGGCCTTGTTGACCTGAGCCTCGAACTGCGCCACCTGCTTCTCGGGCATGCCGAGGAAGCGCCAGAACCAGCGCAGGGCGCGATCGCCGTAGGCGCGGCCGACGAAGTGGCAGACGATCGCTGCCGCTCCGAGGCGGGCGATCGCCACCGCCGCCCACGCGACAGGGGAGATGCCGCTGGGGACGGTGAGCACCAGGTAGCGGTTGCGTGACGAGAGCGCGAGCAGCAGCGCCGGACGGTCGTTCAACAGGGAGGCCCAGAACGCTGCGGCGAGGTTGGTGCACACGACGAGGGCGACGAAGGCGACGACCCACAGCACCGCCGCCCGGGGTGTGGGTGCTGGAACGGGCAGGCGCTCGGTTTGTTCGTCGTCGGTCACGTGCGCGCACACTATGCGGCGCCGACGCCGGGGGCGCGGCAGGAGAGGGGAATCATGCGGCGGCTCGTCGGAGCAGTGGTGTCGGTCGCGGCGGTCGCAGGCCTGGCCGCGTGTGCCGCCGACCCCGACGACAGCAAGCTGGTGCAGCTGCAGAACGCAGCCGCGGCGACGGTACCGGTGTCGACGGTAACCCAGTCGGACCAGTCGTACCCGCCCAACGGGTTGACCGACTCGGTCCTCGCCATCGACAACAACTTCCTGCCGCAGACGCTCAGCATCGCCGCCGGTACGGAGGTCGTCTTCGAGAACAACGGCCGCAACGATCACAACGTGATCCCCGTCGGCGACCTGGAGACTGCGACCTGGGGTGTGCAGGCCGAGTCGTTCGCCCCGAAGGCCACCTACTCGCACGTCTTCGATCGACCGGGAACCTACGTCTTCTACTGCTCCATCCACGGCACTCCGAAGGCCGGTATGGTGGGCACCATCGTGGTCACGGAGCCATGATCGCGGTGCCAACTGCAACGTGACGTTCTAGGGGGAACAGATGCAACGCAAGATCCTGACGGCTGTCTTGAGCGCGTCACTGCTGCTGCTCGCAGCCTGTGGTGAGGAGCGCGCCGCCGATGTCACCACGACCGCGGCGCCGTCGACCACGACCGGCGCCCCGGCGGCAACCGACGTTCCGGAGACGACCGCGGGCGCCGACACCACCGAGCCGTCCACCGCCGACGAGACGATCACGGTGCCCGACGACTTCGCCACCATCCAGGAAGCGGTCGACGCCGCTGCACCCGGCGCGCTCATCCTGGTCAAGCCCGGCACCTACAACGAAGCGGTGAACGTCACCACCGACAACCTCACGATCCGCGGCCTCGACCGCAACGAGGTGATCCTCGACGGTCAGCTCGAGCTCGACAACGGCATCCGCATCCTCGGTGCCAGGGGCGTCACGGTCGAGAACATGACGGCGATGAACTACACCCGCAACGGCTTCTTCTGGACCGGTGTCGACGGCTACCGCGGTTCCTACCTCACCTCGTACCGCACCGGCGACTACGGCGTCTACGTGTTCGACTCGATGAACGGCGACCTCGAGCACATCTATGCGGCAGGCAGCCCCGATGCCGGCGTGTACGTGGGTGAGTGCTTCCCGTGCAACTCCGTGGTCGACGATGTCGTCTCCGAGCACAACGGACTCGGCTACTCGGGCACCAACTCGGGTGGCAACCTGCTGATCGTCAACTCGGTGTTCCGTTTCAACCGTGCCGGCGTCGTGCCCAACAGCGGCAGCTACGAGCTGTGCTATCCCGAGCGTCAGACCACCATCGTCGGCAACCTCGTGTACTCCAACAACCAGAGCGACACGCCCGCCATCGACGTGGCGATCCTGGCGATGGGCAACGGCATCCTGTCCGCCGGTGGGGTGCTCAACGACATCGAACGCAACCTGGTCTACGACCACGACAAGAGCGGCATCGGGCTGGTGCCGTTCCTCGAAGAGGACCCCAACGACGCAGTTCCAGCGCCTGATGAGTGGACGATCACCTGCGCCGAGAGCAAGCAGATGAAGCCGGAGGATCCTGGTGCCGGCATCTTGTGGGACTCGATGCAGAACCGGGTGATCGGCAACGTGCTCGAGGACAATCGCGCCGCGGACCTGCTGTTGGCCTCGGCCGGTACCGACGTCAGCACGCTGGGCAACTGCTTCACCGGGAACACCTTCGGCACCACCGCACCGAACAACCTGGAGACGCTGGCGCCGTGCGATGCCACCGGCAGCGGCGATTGGAAAGATGGCGAGTACAACGTCGCGGCCTGGTTGGGCGAGGCCACGACGCGCCCGCCGTCGGTGGACTGGAAGGTCGCCGAACTGCCCGCGCTCGAGCCACAGGTCAACATGCCCGATGCGGCCACGACCCCGGCCCACCCGGCCGTCGACGTGCCCAAGCAGGTCGACCTCGACGCGATCTCCGTGCCGTCCAAGCCGGCCTGACCCGTCTCGATCACGTGATCCGGCCCACGTGGATGAGCGCGCACCAAGGTCGCCGCGGCCGGCGCTCGCGTCGATGGCCGGCGGTTGTCGCGCTGGGCCTGCTCGCCGTCGCCTGCAGCGATGGGGGCAGGCAGTCGGCGCCGCACGCGCCCACGGACGCCACATCGCTCGGCCAGCCCGACGAGCCCATCGCCGGCCCCCAGGGCGGAACTCCCCAGTTCCTCGTCGAATGCCTCTACAGCCACTCCGGGTCCGACGACCCCATCGTGTTCCCGGGTCAGCCGGGCCAGAGTCACCTCCATGTGTTCTTCGGCAACACGAACGTGGATGCGTTCACCACCATTGCGTCGTTGGCCGGCGGGGAGACGACGTGCGACCAGCCACTCGACAAGGCTGCGTACTGGGCGCCGGCGCTGCTGCGTGGCCCGGAGGTGCTCACACCGGTGAAGAGCACCGCGTACTACCGACCTGGCGCAGACGTCGACCCCACTGCCGTGCAGCCGTTCCCTGCCGGCCTGGTGATGATCGGTGGCAACTCGGGCGCCACCGGCGAGCAGCCGCTGTCGATCGTGGCGTGGGGCTGTGGCGCGGGCATCGAACGCGCGGTGCTGCCACCGGAGTGTTCCGAGGGCCGCGACCTGCGGCTGATGATCACCTTCCCCGACTGCTGGGACGGCGTCAACCTCGACAGCGCCGATCACCATGCCCATGTGGCGTACAGCTCGCAGGGCGCATGCCCTGACGGCTACCCGGTACCGGTCCCGCAGCTGCAGTTCAGCGTGGAGTACCCGGTGTGGGGCAGCACGGAAGGGCTGCTGCTCGCCAGCGGCGGGCTCACCACCGGCCATGCCGACTTCATGAACGGTTGGGATCAGGCCAAGCTGGCCAGCGAAGTCGATCTGTGCATTCACCGTGAGGTCGTCTGCGGAGTGGCGAGCGGCCGCAAGACCGGCTGAGATCAGCGAGTGAGCTGCTCGGCCCACTGCACGAAGATCGGGTCGAACCGCGGTGCCGGTACAACGCTCGGACCTCCTCGGCGAGGTCCTCCCAGCCCGACGTATGGTGCCGAGCCTTCGTTACAGGCGGCCGCTGGCGATGACGCGCTGGAGGAACTCGGCGGTCTCGAGGTGGTCGGGCGCGGTGAACAGCTTCGACGGGGGAGCGGCCTCCAGGATCACGCCGTCCTTGAGGAAGCACACCAGATCGCTGATCTCGCGAGCGAAGCCCATCTCGTGGGTGGCGAGGATCATCGTCATCCCCTGACCACGCATGTCGCGGATCACGTTCAGCACCTCCCCGACCAGCACGGGGTCGAGCGCGGCGGTGACCTCGTCGAGCAGCATCAGTTCGGGCTGCATGGCCAACGCTCGCACGATTGCCACGCGTTGCTGCTGACCACCCGACAGCTGGTCGGGGTAGGCGTCGGCCTTGTCGCCCAACCCGAAGCGGCTGAGCAGCTCCAGGGCGGACTCCGCCGCGGCCGCCTTCGAATGCCCGAGCACCTTCGTGGGGCCGAGCGTGATGTTGCGCAGCACGCTCATGTGTGGGAACAAGTTGTAGCTCTGGAACACCATCCCGATCCGGCGGCGAACAGGGTCCGGGTCGAGGCCCGGCTCGCTGATGTCGACCCCGTCGAGGAGGATGGCGCCGTCGTCGATCGGTTCCAGCAGGTTGATGCAGCGCAGCAGCGTGCTCTTGCCCGAGCCGCTGGCACCGATGAGACAGACCACCTCGTGCTCGCCCACCCGCAGCGAGACATCGTCGAGCACCACCTTGGGCCCGAACGACTTGCGCACGTTCCTGATGTCGACCTTCACTGCTCGGCCGTACATGCGATGGCTGTTCATGCGTTGGCTGTTCATGCGACCACCGACCCGCCGATGCGCCGGCGCTGACGGCTCGTGTACCAGTCGACGAGGCGCGTCTCGGGAATCGTCAGGGCGAGGAAGATCACGGCGGCGGCGACCAGCGGTGTGTAGTTGGCGTAGAGGTCCTTGATCGACGTCGCCCGCCGGAACACCTCGATGATGCCCAGCACGCTGAGCAACGCGACGTCCTTCTGCAGCGAGAGGAAATCGTTCATCAGCGGTGGCACCACGCGGCGGGCAGCCTGAGGCAGCACCACGTAGCGCATGGTCTGCCCATGGGACAGGCCCAACGAGCGGGCGCCCGCGCGTTGGCTCTCGTGGATGCCGTCGATGCCCGAGCGGAACACCTCGGCCACGTAGGCGGAGTAGGCGAGCACGAGCGCGACCGGCCCCCACAGGTACGCGGAGTTCCAATTGCCGCCGAACCACAGGAAGTGGAACTCGCCGTGCAACAGACCGAGCTTGGGGATGCCGAAGCCGATCAGGTAGATGGTGAGGATGATCGGCACGCCGCGGAAGAAGTCGGTGTAGATCGCCGCGAACGCGCGCAGCGGGAACAGCACCGGATTGCGGGTGTTGCGGCACAGCGCGATCGCCAGCCCCCACGCGAGGATGAACGGTGCAGTCTGCAAGAAGAGCTTCACGTCGATCCAGAGGTAGCCGAGGATCTCGGGGAAGTCCTTCTTGAACCGGTCGCCGTTGAAGAAGATCGTCTTCACCTTCGGCCATCCGCTGGAACCGGTGATCAGCCATGCCACCGCGGCGAAGGTCGCGGTGGTGGACACGGCGGCGATGACGATGGCCTTGCGCCGTTGGCGCCGCAGCCAGACCTCGCGGCGGGTGAGTTGGCCGGGGACGCGAGAGGGCGCCGACTCGATGCCGGCGCCCTCGTCATACGTCATGATGACCGGGGAAGGTCAGTCCTTCGACAGCGTCGGTGCTTCGGTCCACTGACCCATCCACTCATCGGTGATGGAGGCCAGCTCGCCCGACTCGGTGAGGTTGGCCAGCGCCAGGTTGGTGCACTCGGTGAGCGGGTTGTCCTTCACGAGCAACAGGCCCCACTGGTCGCCGGCGCCGCCGGCATCGATCGGGAACTGGCCGAACACCTTGGCGCCCTCGATCTCGACGGCGGAGATGTAGAGGCCGGTGGGCAGGTCGGTGATGATGGCGTCGATCTGCTTGTTGTCGAGCGCCGTCTTGGCGTCGGCGTTGCTGTTGAACGCGAACGGCTCGGCGTCGGGCTTCACGACATCGAGGATGAACTGCAGGCTCGTCGTGCCGGCGGCAGCGCCGAGGCGCAGCGACTTGAGGTCGCTGAGCTTGGTGACATCCTTGCCCGGGCCGTCGGCGTAGCCGACGACTGCCTGGTTGGCGGTGTAGTACGGGTCGCTGAACGACACGACCTGCTTGCGCTCGTCGTTGATGGTGAACTGCTGCAAGTTGAAGTCGAAGTTGGTGTCGCTGCCGGCGACCGCGGTGTCGAACGAGGTGCGCACCCACTTGACAGCGTCGCCTTCGAAGCCCATCTCCTTGGCGACGGCGAGAGCCAGAGCGGCCTCGAAGCCTTCGCCGGACTCAGGTGCGTCGTCGATGACGTACGGCGGGAACGCCGGGTCGCCGGTGGCGATCGTCAGCTCGCCGGCGGCGAGGGTCTTGCCATCGGCGCAGGCTGCTGCATCGCCACCTGTCATCGCGGCCGCGGTCGTGTCGGAGGCGGCGGCAGTGGTGTCGGGCGCCGCGGCAGCGGTGGTGGGTGCAGCCGTCGGCGCCGTGGTGGATTCGCTGGACGTGTCGTCGCCGCACGCAGTGAGCAGCAAGGTGCCCAAGGCCGCGGCCGCAAGGATCTGTCGTTTCATGGGTGGGGTACTCCTTCAGTTGTTCACACTGGTGCGCCGAGGCTAGCACCGTCGCTCAATTCACGACCCGATAGGTCGGGAATCGCAGCCGGACGCGGACGAAGAAAAACCGCTGCCGAGCCATTGACGGTGAGACGGAAAACGTCTTAGTGTCTCACCTCATGTCCCCGGCGCCCACCTCCGTCGAGCTGCGCGTCCTCGATGCCGCCAAGACGTGCTGTGAACGGTGGGGCTTCGACAGGGTCACCGTCGACGACATCGCCGGTGAGGCGGGCGTCTCGCGGGCGACGCTCTACCGGCTGTTCCCCGGCGGCAAGGACGTGTTGTTCGAGGCCTTGCGTCTGCGCGAGCTGGAAGACTTCTTCACCCGGCTCACCGGTCAGATCGATGGCGCCGCCGACCTCGAGGATCTGCTGGTGCGCACGGTGGTGGCCGCCACCCACGAGCTGCGTGACGACCAGCACCTGGCCCTGATGTTGGCCTCCGAACCCGGCGACACGTTGGGTCAGCTCACGGTGGACGGGCTGCCCCGCATCATGCGGGTGGCCACCATCTTCCTCGTGCCGCTGGTCGACCCGTACCTTCCCCGCCGCGAGTCGGCCCGCCTGGTGGAGCTGCTGTCCCGCCTGGTGATCAGCTACTTCCTCGCCCCCTCCGACCATGTCGACCTCGGTGATGCCGAGTCTGCCCGCTCGTTCATCGCCACCTTCATCCTTCCGGCCTTTCAGGCCTCCCTCACCTAGACCCATCTTCACCAGGAGCTGCAGCACATGACCGTCACGCACAACGACAACGAAGCGATCATCGGCCGCGCGGAGATCAACGACATCGACGCGATCCTCGCCATCCCGAACGCCGATCCCAACGAGATCGAGCACGTGATCAAGAACAACGCCGACACGATCTTCAGCTGGGACTACACGCTGTCGCGCCCGGCGCTGCGCAAGCTCTACGAGAAGGCCAAGGTCGGCCAGTGGAACGGCACCACCGACCTGCCGTGGCACCTCGACGTCGACGTCGAGAAGTGCGCCATCGAGGAGCGCGAGCTCATCGGCACCGGCCTCGACCCCAACACCTTCATCGGTACCCCGGTGGAGAAGTGGGGCGACAAGGAGTGGCTCGAGTTCAACATCGAGAGCAAGAACTGGAGCCTCAGCCAGTTCATGCATGGCGAGCAGGGTGCGCTCATCTGCACCGCCAAGATCGTCGAGACCGTGCCGTGGTACGACGCCAAGCTGTACGCCAGCACCCAGGTGGTCGACGAGGCCCGCCACGTGGAGGTGTTCGCCCGCTACCTCGCCGAGAAGCTCGGTGGCGAGTACCAGATCAACATCCACCTGCGCATGCTGCTCGACGACATCATCCAGGACAGCCGCTGGGACATGACGTACCTGGGCATGCAGATCATGGTCGAGGGGCTCGCACTCGCCGCGTTCGGCTTCCAGCACCAGATGACCAACGAGCCGCTGCTCAAGCAGCTCCTCCGGTACGTCATGAGCGACGAGGCGCGTCACGTGGCCTTCGGCGTGCTGAGCCTGAAGGAGTGCTACGACCAGATGACCGACGCCGAGATGAAGGAGCGTCAGGAGTTCGCGTTCGAGGCCGCCATCCGCATGCGCGACCGGTTCATGTCGCAGGAGGTGTGGGAGCGCATGGGTGTCAACGTGAAGGACATCCTTCCGCTCGTGCTGGCCGACCCCACCCGGATCATCTTCCAGAGCATGCTGTTCAGCAAGATCGTGCCCAACTGCAAGAAGCTGGGCCTGCTCGATCGCAACGACAAGTGGCTGCGCCACCGTTTCGAGGAGATGGGTGTCATCCAGTTCGAGGACTGGGCCGACACCGGCGAGGAGTACACGGCCTTCGAGCTGGCCGACGACGAGAAGATGCTGCCCGCCGCCGGGCAGTGAGCCGTTCTGGCCAACCATGACCTGAGGGGGTGGCAGGGGCCGGGCCGCGAGGCCCGGCCCCTGCCGTTCCAGCCGTGCCACTCGGGCAGAGTGCGCGCCTCAGCGAGGCGCCCGAGCCGTTCTTGTCATGCCCTGACCGGGATCTTCTCGGTCCAGGCATGAGAGGAATCGAAGAATCGGGGTGCCGAAGGCCGGCGCTCGGCGCTGCTCGCGCCACCGCACAGCGCAGCACGACGGCTGCGCAACGGTGCGGGGGCGGCTCTAGTCGATGTCGTCCTCGTCGTTGGGCACGACGAGCACGGGAATCGGCGAGCGGTGCACGATCTCGTACGTGATGCTGCCCAGCAGCGCTGCCTTCAGAGGGCCGCTGCCGCCGTGGCCGACGGCGATGACCTCGGCATTGCGGGCGGCGGCCACCTCGATGAGCGCGTCGACCGGGCGTGACTGCACCATCTCGACCTCGATGGTGAGGTTCGGGTAGGTGCCTTCCAGCTCGGCCTTGATCTCGGCGACGGCGCTCTCGCCGACCGCCTCGATCTGCTCCTCCAGTGCGCCGCCGCGCGGGCCGAGGGCGATCGCCTCGTAGCCGAACACGAGGACGAGAGGGGACTGCATCAGGTTGGCGACGCGGGCTGCGACGCGAGCGGCTTCGAAGCCGCTCCCGTCGCCGCCGACACCGACGATGAGTTCTCCTGCCATGGTCAGTTCCCCTTCCGGTTGGTCTTGGTGTACGTGCCCAGCGGCGCCGCCAACGTGTCGTGGCTGTTCGGGTCCTTCACCAGCTCCGCTGGGTCGGGCCGATAGCTGAAGAACTTCGGATACTTCACCGAGCACAGCAGCATCAGGGGGATGCCGAGCACGAGCAGCAGCGTGCCGATCACCAGGACGGTGCCGACACCGAACAGTGTGCCGTAGCCGTAGTCGGCGCTGCGCGCGTCCCACACCGTCTTGCAGAACACGTAGATCAACACGACACCGCCGAAGCCGGGCAGGAGCCCGATCATCACGAAGTTCTTCGGAGATCGAAGGATCCACTTGCGGAAGTAGAGGATGCACGACACGCCGCTGAGGCCGTAGTACACCGCGATCGCCATGCCGACGGCCGCGATCGACGCGGTGTAGGCGTCGGTGGAGCTGTTGTGGCTGATGACGACCAGCAGCAGGTACCACACGATGGAGACGCCGCCGAACAGCCATGAGCTGTAGTCGGGCGTGAGCCGCTTCGTGTCGATTCGTGCCAGCTTCGCCGGCGCCGCGCCGTGCGAACCCATCGACAGCATGGTGCGGGTGGCAGGGAGGATCGTGGTCTGGCAGGATGCCGCGGCGGAGGTGAGCACGGCGATGAGCAGCAGCTTCACCATGATGGTGGGCAGGGCAACCTTGCCGAGAGCGTTCATCGCATCGTCGGAGTTGGCGGTGACGAAGTCGGGGCCGAGCAGCGCCACTGCGCCGTAGGACGTGATGAGGTAGATCGCGAGCAGGACGACGGTGGAGAGCACCGCGGCGCGCCCGGGCGTCTTGCTGGAGTCCTTTGCCTCCTCGTTGACCGACACACAGGTGTCCCAGCCCCAGTAGATGAACACTGCTGCGACGAGCCCGGCGATGATGGCCTTGGAACTGACGCCCGACGGCGACATCCACGACAGGCTCGGGTGCATCGAGTGGTACGTGACTCCGTCGATGGTTCGGGAGATCCCTTTGCCACTTGACTTGACCAGGGCGAAGACGGCGAAGGCCGCGAGCACGACCAACTCGGTGCCGAGCAGGAGCACCTGCGAGCGGGCCGAGAGCTCGATGCCCTTCCAACAGATCCAGGTCATCGCGATGATGAACACGATGCCGATGGCGGTGGTGAGGTAGATGTTCTCTGCCGCCTTCTCGTTGAACAGCAGCACGAGGTACTGCCCGGACACACCGGCGAGGTTGGGCATGATCACCAGGTCGGCGACGATGCAGCCCCACCCGGCGATCCAACCGGCCTTGGGGCCGAACGCACGCACACCCCAGGTGAAGTTGGTGCCGCAGTCGGGGTCGGCCTTGTTGAGGTAGTAGAAGCTGGCAGCGATGCAGGCCATCGGCACGAAGGCGAACAGCATGATGAACGGTGCCTTCGCGCCGGCCTCGCCGGTGACGATGCCGATGCTGGCCGCCAGGCTGTAGCCCGGCGCGGTCGAAGCGACGCCGATGACGATCACGGCGACGAGGCCGAGCGAACCCCCTTTCAGGCCCTTGCTTGCCACTCCGCCTTCAGCGACGAGTGTCTCCGCCATCCGGAACTCCTTTGCGTGTCTCAGGTGTCGGCAAAGGTTGCCACACTTCGCGCGGCCGTTTGAACAGGCACTCAGGATTGGCGCTGCGGATCCTCCCGTGCCCAGACGGTCCAGTACGATGCCGGTTGTATGCCGCACCCGTCCGACCCGTTCTTCCGCACGTTCCACGCCTTGCGCATCAAGGGCTTCGCCAAGGCCGACACGATCGCCGAGGTCGCCGACCTGCCGCTGGTGATCGTCGACGAACACCTTGCGGCGCTCGAGCAGCGCGAGTGGGCGTTGTTCCGCGAGGCACGTCAACTGTGGCAGCTCACACCCGTCGGTCGCGAAGAGCACCTGATCTCGCTCACCGAGGATGTCGGCAACTCGCACCTGTCGCTCGGCCTGCGCGAGCCGTACGGTGCCTTCCTCACGATCAACGAGCGGTTCAAGGCGTTGTGCGGTGATTGGCAGCTGCGCGACGGCACACCCAACGACCACCTCGACAAGGCCTATGACGAACAGGTCGTCGAGCGGCTGGTCGCGCTCGACGGCGATGCTGCGCCGGTGGTCGCGGCCATGGGAGCGGTGCTCGCTCGTCTGGCGCCCTACGGCCCGCGGCTGGCACGAACGTGCCTGAGAGTGGTGGAGGGTGAAACGAATATGTTCACGGGCGTGATGTGTGGCAGCTACCACGATGTGTGGATGGAACTGCACGAAGACCTCATCCTCACCCAAGGCATCGACCGCGCCGCCGAAGGGAGCTTCTGATGGCTCGCTTCGGCCGCGTGCTGTCGGCGATGGTCACCCCGTTCGACGAGCACGGTGCGCTCGATCTCGACGAGGCGCAGCGCCTGGCGCGCTGGCTGCAGGACAACGGCAACGACGGCTTGGTCATCGCCGGCACCACCGGCGAGTCGCCGGCGCTCAGCGACGCGGAGAAGCTCAGCCTGTTCGCGGCGGTCATCGAGGCGGTCACCATCCCCGTCATCGCCGGCACGGGCACCAACGACACCGCACACTCGGTGCACCTCACCAAGGAAGCCACTGCGCTCGGTGCTGCCGGCATCCTGGCCCTGTGCCCGTACTACAACCGGCCCTCGCAGGCGGGTATCGAGGCCCACATCCGGGCGATGGCGGCGTGCACGCCACTGCCGCAGATGATCTACGACATCCCCGTGCGAACCGGCCGCAAGATCCTCACCTCGACGTTGCTGCGCCTGTTCCGCGAGGTGCCCAACATCGTGGCGCTCAAGGATGCTGCCGGCAATCCGGGCGAGACGGCGGTGCTGATCGCCCACGCACCAGACGGGGTGGAGGTGTACAGCGGTGACGACGGCCTGACGCTTCCCCTGCTGGCCAGCGGCATCGTCGGCGTGGTCGGGGTGGCCACGCACTGGACCGGCCCCGACCACCAGGAGATGTTCGCCCTGTGGGAGAAGGGCGACCTCGCCGGTGCCCGCCTCGTCAACGCCCGCATGCTGGAGAGCTTCGCGTTCGAGACCGGCGACGACGCGCCGAACCCGATTCCTACCAAGGCGATGATGCGCCACCTGGGTTTCCAGGTCGGTCAGGCCCGCCTGCCGATGGGCCCTGCGCCGGCGTTCGTGGAGTCGCGAGCACCGGAAGTGTGGGCGAACCTGCAAAGGTGGCGTGATGCGTTCCCCCAACGTCCTGTTCTCTGACCGTTCCCGCCTGCTCGTGGGTTGCGCCTGATGCCTGCTCCGGTACGCGTCGTCTTCCTCGGTGGCCTCGGTGAGATCGGCCGCAACTGCATGGCCATCGAGCAGGGCTCCGGTGACGATCGGCGCATCCTGCTCATCGATTGCGGTCTCATGTTCCCCGATGCCGACATGCATGGCATCGACCTGGTGCTCCCGGACTTCACCTACCTGCGCGAGAACGCCGAGCGCATCGTCGCCGTCGTGGCCACTCACGGACACGAGGACCATGTGGGAGCGCTGCAGTACCTGCTGCGCGAGCTGAGCTTCCCCGTCTACGGCTCGGCGGTCGCGTTGGGTCTGGCTCGCAACCGGATCGAGGAAGCCGGCCTGCTGGGTCGCACCGAGCTCATCGTGGTGAAGGACGGCGAGCGGTTGATGATCGGCCCCTTCGACGTCGAGTTCATCCCGGTCACCCACTCGGTGCCGCATGCGCATGCCATCGCATTGCACACTCCGCAAGGTGTCATCCTCCACTCGGGCGACTTCAAACTCGACCTCACCCCGGTCGACGGCCGCCGCACCGATCTCTCCCGACTGGGTCAGATCGCGGCCACCGAGGGCATCCGGTTGCTGCTCGCCGACAGCACCAATGCCGAGGAGCACGGCCACTCGCCCAGCGAGTCGGGGGTTGGCGCAGTGCTGCGCAGCGTGTTCGCCACGCAGAAGGGGCGACGCATCATCACCGCCAGCTTCGCCAGCCACCTGCATCGCATCCAGCAGATCGCCGACGCCGCCATCGACAGTGGGCGCAAGGTGGCCACCCTGGGCCTCAGCATCAAGAAGAACGTCCGGATGGGTCGCGACCTGGGCGTGCTGAAGATCCCGGATTCGGCGCTCATCGACATCGAGGAGATCGACAAGTACCCGCCCGGCCAAGTGTGCGTCATCTCCACCGGCTCCCAGGGCGAGCCGATGTCGGCGCTGGCCCTGCTGGCACGCGGGGAGAGCAAGTGGGTGAAGGCGGGCGATCACGACACCGTCATCCTTTCCAGCCATGCGATCCCCGGCAACGAGGGCAACGTCAACCGGGTGATCGACGACCTGCTGCGAGCGGGTGTGGAGGTCGTGCACAGTGGTGTCGCCGATGTGCATGCCACCGGCCATGCGCAGGCCGACGAGCTCAAGACGTACCTCTCGCTCACCAAGCCCGAGTGGTACGTACCCATCCACGGCGAGTACCGGCACATGGTGGCCAATGCCAAGCTCGGTGTGCTGATGGGCGTCGCCCGCGATCAGGTGCTGATCTGCGAGGACGGCGATGTGCTCGAGCTGAGCGACTCCGGGTTGGCCAGGGCCGGCCGGGTGCCGGCCGGCTACCTGTACGTCGACGGCATCGTCGGCGATGTCGGCCAAGGCGTGCTGCGTGATCGGCGCGTGCTGGCCGAGGAAGGCGTTGTGGTGGTGATCGTCACCGTCGACATCGAGTCCGGCAAGGTGCTCACCGGCCCGGAGATCATCACCCGCGGCTGGGTGTATGCGCCCGAGGCCGAGGACCTGCTCGACGAAGCATGCGATCGTGTCGCCGCAGTCGTCGAGCAGTCGCTCGCCAGCGGAGTGCGCGACGTGGAGTCGCTGGAGCGCGATGTTCGGCGGGCGGCGGGCAAGTTCGTCAGCGAGCGCACGAAGCGCCGGCCGATGATCGTGCCCGTGGTGATGGAGACCTGAGAGAGCTCGTTCCCGAGATGCGGTTGCCCGAAGGTGCTGCGCGGTTCGTCCGCAGAGGCGGAGTCGATGCGTGCTGCGCTGCGCGGCCTGGGCAACGCCGTCGCCGGTGCTTCGCCGTCGCGGTCACGTTGTTGCTGGTCGGCGCGTGCAGCGACGACACGGCGGCGCCGGCCGGCTCCGGCGTCGTGTCCGACCAGGGGTCGTCGTCGCGGCCCGACGACACCTCGGACGCGGCCACCGACGGCGGCGACCTGCCGATCCTGGACCAGATCGACGAAGCTGTCGCTGCGCTCGAGGCCGAGCTGGGCGCGCCGCAGCAGTACTTCGAGATCAATGCCACGGCGCGGCTGGTGAACCTGTTCGTGGCGCTGAACAACGCCACGGTGGCTCAGGGGTGGTTGTACCTCGACGGCACCCTCACGTCCAGCGAGGGGCAACAGGCCAATGGCGGCACGTTCACGGCCGGAGCGGCCGAGTTCGACCCTGCAGTCATCCTCTCCAAGGTGCTCACGGAGCTGCCCGACATCACCATCGAGAGCTTCTACATCAACGGCGACGGGCAGGGCAATGTGCTCTACGGGGTGCTGGCCACCTCCGCCAAGGGGGGTGGCCTCGACGTGGTGCTGGGCGCCGATGGGTCGGTCAAGTCCGTCGACCCGGTGACCTGACCGGAAGCACCATGTGGGCGGTGCGCGTACTGTCGCGCGCCCCCTTGGTACCGTGAAGCCAATGGCTACGTGGGGTGCATCGAACCAACGCTCGAAATCGTCCGTGCCCGCACGGGGCGGTTCGTCGCGTTCGGGTGCAGGCCGGTCGGGCGGCTCCTCGGCGGGCTCGTCGTCGAAGGCCAGTGGTTCGATGCCGCTGTCGCGGCGCGATCAGGCCACTGCCGAGATGCGTGAGGCGGTGTCCGGCCGTGAAGACGAGTTCCTGGGCATCGGCTTCATCGGGGTCGGGGTGTTGCTCGGCCTGGGCATCTACTTCAACCTCGCGGGGCCCCTGGGGCGCGGCGTGGAGACGCTGGTCGGGTGGTTCACGGGCGTCGGTCGCTTCGTGGTGCCCGTCGCGCTGGTAGGTGCCGGCGTGGCGCTGGTGCGCAAGGGCCGCAGTGGGCATCGCTTCCGGTTGGCGATCGGGTGGGGCGTTTCCGCGCTGGCGGTGTTGGGGCTGCTGCACGTCGTCAACGGCCCGGAGAAGATCATGAGCGGGTTCGACACGCTGGGAAAGGCTGGCGGTTGGCTGGGGGCTCTCGTCGGTGAGCCGCTGCGCGGCCTGGCTGCTTCGGGGGGTGCAATCGTCATCCTGGCGGCGCTGTTCCTCGGCGGTGTGCTGCTCATCACGGGTGCGTCGGTCCGCACCCTGGCCGGCCAAGCGGCTCGTGGTGTCGGCGCCGTTCTCGTGCCGGTGGGCCGCAAGGCCAGACAGGTGTACGGCGACATCGCCACGCTGAAGAGCGACCGCGACGGCGCCGCCGGAGCTGCTGGCGAGCTGCCCGCGCCGATGGTCTACGACTTCGCCGCCGACGACGAATGGGTCGACGAGGCCTCGGCGAAGCCGAAGCGGTTGCGAGCGCCGCGGCCGCTCCCCGAGCTGCCCGCAGGCCCGGGCGAGCAGGAGGCGCTCGATCTCGGCCCTGGCGCCCAGGCCGGGCAGTGGACGCTGCCGCCGCTCAGCTACCTGCCACGCAGCACTGCTCAAACCATCAACAAGGCCGAGGTGGAAGCGCGCGGGCGCACTCTGGTCGATTCGCTGATGTCGCACGGGGTGGAGACGAAGCTGGTGGGCCAGACCGTCGGCCCCACGGTGACCCGTTACGAGCTCGAGCTCGGGGCGGGCGTGAAGGTGGCGCGCATCACCAGCCTCAACCGCGACATCGCCTATGCGATGGCCGCCACCGACGTGCGCATCCTGGCGCCCATCCCCGGCCGGTCGGCCATCGGTGTGGAGGTGCCCAACCACACTCGTCAGCTGGTCAGCCTGGGCGACATCATGACGGCGCCCGAGGCGAAGACCGCCACCCACCCGCTCGATGTGGCCATCGGGAAGGACATCGCCGGTCGGGCGGTGTTCCTCAACCTGTCCACCACGCCACACATGCTCATTGCCGGCACCACCGGTGCCGGCAAGTCCAGCGGCATCAACAGCATCCTCACCTCGCTGCTCATGCGCACCACGCCCGAGCAGGTGCGCCTCATCCTCATCGACCCCAAGCAGGTCGAGATGGGTCAGTACAACCGGCTGCCGCACCTGCTCACCCAGCCGGTCACCAACCCGAAGAAGGCGGCAAACGCCCTCAGCTGGGCGTGCAAGGAGATGGATCGTCGGTACGACGTGCTCTCCGAGGTCGGCTTCCGCGACATCACCGGCTACAACGCGGCCTACGACCGCGGCGAGCTGGCGGCCGACCTGCACCGCGACCCCGACACCCCCACCGCCTACGACCGCATGCCCTACATCGTGGTCGTGGTCGACGAGCTCAACGACTTGATGATGGTGGCCGCACGCGATGTGGAGGAGAGCATCACCCGCATCGCCCAGAAGGCCCGAGCGGTGGGCATCCACCTGATCGTCGCCACTCAACGGCCCTCGGTCAACGTCATCACCGGTGTCATCAAGGCCAACATCCCGGCCCGCATGGCCTACGCGGTCAACAGCCTCACCGACAGCCGCGTCATCCTCGATCAGCCAGGTGCCGAGAAGCTGGTCGGCAAAGGCGACATGCTGTTGCTGCCGGGCAACAGCAACGTCAGCCAGCGCATCCAAGGCTGCTTCGTCAGCGAGGAGGAGGTGCGCAAGGTGGTGGCCCACTGGCGCCGCCAGGCACCGGAGGTCGTGTACGTCACCGGTGTCGAGGGTGACGAAGGCGAGGGTCAGCTGGGTGGCGGGAACTTCGGCGGCAACGGCGCCGACGACGATGAGGACGAGACGCTGATGCGTCAGGCCATGGAGCTGGTGGTGCGCAGCCAGCTGGGCAGCACCTCGATGCTGCAACGCAAGCTGAAGGTGGGCTTCGCCCGCGCCGGCCGCATCATGGACCTGCTCGAGCAGCGCGGCGTGGTCGGCCCCAGCGAAGGCTCGAAGGCTCGTGCGGTGCTGATGACGGTGGAGGAGTTCGAGCTGCTCGCGGAGGCGCACCGCAACCGCTGAGGGCGCCGCGGTGCGGCT
Organism: Ilumatobacteraceae bacterium; assembly: GCA_049696035.1. Lineage (GTDB taxonomy): Bacteria > Actinomycetota > Acidimicrobiia > Acidimicrobiales > Ilumatobacteraceae > UBA668. Next base: position 1,210 of record JBAVTH010000123.1, on the reverse strand, counting down.
GCTAGATCGAGGCGGCCCAGGCCGACGCGATGCGCATCAGCGTGTCCTGCAGCGTCGGCTCGGCGACCATCGCCTGGCCGGAGTTGGCGTACGACGCGCGAACGGCGTACGTGGTTCCGGCCTTCTCGAACACGAGATCGGACTGGGGGAAGGTGTCGTTGCCGCGCGAGTAGTACGCGCGGTCGCCGATGCCATCGAGCTGGCTGAGCGTGAAGCCGAGGTCGGTGTCCTGTTGGGTGCGATCATCGAACACCGCGAGAGATGGCGTCATCATGAAGTAGGCGGTGCCGCCGGCGGTGGTCATCCCAATCGTGCACGAGTTGCTGCTCGGGTCGGGGGTGCCGGCCGTGGCGCCAGGGAACAGTGCAGCCAGATCGGCCGCCGACGCCAGCTGGCACAGTGGGGCAGCGTTGTCGTTCGACTCGCCCTGGGTGGCGGGGGCGACCGCATCGCCACTGCTTGCGGGTGAGGTGCTGCTCGCACCGCCGCTGTCGTCGGTGCAGGCTGCCAGCAGCAATGCCGTGATGAAGGGAAGGGCTCGGTAGAGGGGTCTCATGTGCGCAGCGTGCCACCGGTCGCCTACCGCCGTCGTGAGCATCCGGTACTCAAACTTCGACCTGCGCCACTCAACCCGGTCGCCCGCTCCGGCTCGTTGATGCGGCGCAAGCGTCTGCCACACTGCGTCGATGAGCGACTTCAGCGAGATCACGTCCGGCCTCCGCTTCCCGGAAGGCCCGATCGCGATGCCAGACGGCAGCGTGATCCTGGTGGAGATGTTCGGGCCGCGCATCACACGCGTGCAGCCAGACGGCAGCAAGGAAACCATTGCCGAGATCGCCGGCGGCCCCAACGGCGCAGCGATCGGCCCCGATGGGGCGTTGTACCTGTGCAACAACGGCGGCTGCTTCACCCCGGTGGAGCTCGGCGACCTGCTGCTGCCCGGGCCGTTCGACCCCGCCGGCTACATCGGCGGCCGCATCCAACGCGTCGACCTGGCCACCGGTGAGGTGACCGACCTGTACACCGAGTGCGACGGCCGCCCGTTGCGCGCCCCCAACGATCTCGTCTTCGACGCCCACGGCGGGTTCTGGTTCACCGACCACGGAATTCGTGACCACCACGCTCGCACCAGCGATCTCACGGGCGTCTACTACGCGCGGGCCGACGGCAGTCACATCAGCGAGCAGGTGTTCCCCGTCGAAGCGCCCAA
>JBAVTH010000122.1:0-6880 GCA_049696035.1 Ilumatobacteraceae bacterium | reverse complement strand
CCTCGCGTGCCGCGTACACCGCCTCGGCGCGCAGGTAGGGCAGGCCGGCCACGAGCGGCTCGGCCAACGTCGCATCGGCGGTGACGAGTGCCTGGACCTGTGCCGCGAGTGAGCCGTAGCGGCCGGCGAGATGACCCGCGACGGTGCCAGGCGACTGATCCCGGTGGCCCACGGCTCCGAGGACGGGTAGCCGGCGCGTGCGGCACTTCATCGACAGCCCGAGACGGGCGACGACGGTATCGATGGTGTCCTGCGCCATCTCGCGGTAGGTGGTGAGCTTGCCGCCGGTGATGCTGATCACCCCGCTCTCGCTGGTGTTCAGCGCATGGTGGCGCGAGAGATCGGCGGTGCGGCCGGACGATGCGGCCTTCACCAGCGGCCGCAGGCCTGCCCACACGCCGGTGATGTCGGCAGCGGTGACGCCCGTGGTCACGCTCGCGTTGAGCGCGCGCAGCACGTAGTCGATGTCGTCCTTGGTGCACTGGGGATCGTCGAGCGGGCCGTCGTAGTCGGTGTCGGTGGTGCCCACGTAGGTGTGCTCGAACGTGCCGTCGGCGCGAGCGCCCCACGGCACCACGAACAGGCTGCGCTTGTCCTTCGGGATCGGGATGACGACGGCGATGTCGTTGCGCACCTTCTGCCACGGCACCGTGATGTGCACGCCCTTGGCGGGCCGGATGGAGTCGGGGTGAGTGCCTTCGTCGAGCGCTCGAACGTCGTCGGCCCACACCCCTGCCGCGTTGACGACCACCTTGGCGTGGACGGGGAAGCGCCGGCCGTCGGCTTCGACGATGGCCCCGTTCGCGTTGCCGTCGGTGCCTTTCGTGACCTCGACGAGCGCGCACCGGTTGGCCACCGCCGCGCCCGCGGCGGCGGCGGTGCGTGCGATCGTGAGCACCAGCCGGGCGTCGTCGGCCGCGGCGTCGTAGTACAGGTAGGCGCAGGCGAGGCGTTCCTTCGCCATGGTGGGCATGTGGGCGAGTGCCGCGCCGGCGCGCAGGCGCTTGTGGAACTTGCCGATGCGCCAGCCGCCGGTGACGTCGTACATCCACATCAGCGAGCCCAGCGCCCGCGCGATCTTGCGTGGGACGAGACCGTCCTTGGTGAGGACGGGGAGCATGAAGGGCATGACGCTGACCAGGTGGGGTGCGTTCCTGCGCAGGCGTTGCCGTTCGCGCAGCGCTTCGTACACCAGCCTCGGGTCGTCCTTGAGGTAGCGCAGGCCGCCGTGCACCAGCTTCGAGCTCTTCGACGAGGTGCCCGCGGCGAAGTCGTCGCGCTCGACCAGTGCGGTACGCAGGCCACGTGATGCGGCGTCGAGCGCAGCCCCGGCCCCGGTGATGCCGCCACCGACCACGAGCACGTCGAAGGACTCCTGCTCCAGCCGCCGCAGCATGTCGGGACGCCGGAACGGGGTGGTGGACATCGGCGACATCCTACGGAAGCCCGCGGCCTCGCCGGGTACTGATCGTTCGTCTCGCAACGATTGCTAATCTGCACGACTTGCAGATACGGCGGTGCTGCCGGTATGGTCGTGCACGTGCGAGCACCCGCTGAACTCACCACGGCGTTCAGGGCGCGCGGGCTGAAGGTGACCCCGCAACGGCAACTGCTGTTCCGCCTGCTGCACGGCAACATGACCCACCCGACGGCGGAGGCGCTGTATGCGTCGGCTAGCGAGCAGATGCCCGGCATCTCCTTGCGCACCGTGTATCAGACGCTCAACGATCTGGCCGCGATGGGTGAGCTGAAGGTGCTCGGGTTCGCCGGCGGCTCCACGCGCTTCGACCCCAACGTGGTCGAGCACCATCATGCCCAGTGCGACCGGTGCGGCGAACTGCACGACGTGTACGTGGATCACGTCGATGCCCTGCAGGTGCGCGGCTTCCAGGGGTTCTCCCCCCACCGGGCCGACATCGTCTTCGGCGGCCTCTGCGCGGCGTGTCAAACGTCCTCCCGTCATCAACCTCAACCATCAGACAACACAAGGAGCAACCCATGAGCCTCAACGGCACCAAGACCCACGAGAACCTGAAGGAGGCCTTCGCCGGCGAGAGCCAGGCCAACCGCCGCTACCTGTGGTTCGCCCAGAAGGCCGATGTCGAGGGCTACCCCGACGCCGCCATGCTGTTCCGCTCGGTCGCCGAGGGCGAGACCGGCCACGCGCACGGCCATCTCGACTACCTGGCCCAGGTGGGCGATCCGGCCACCGGCGAGCCGATCGGCGACACCGAGGACAACTTCAAGTCGGCAGTCGCCGGCGAGACCTACGAGTACACGCAGATGTACCCGGGCTTCGCCAAGACCGCCCGCGACGAAGGCTTCGCCGAGATCGCCGACTGGTTCGAGACGCTCGCCCGCGCCGAGAAGAGCCACGCCGGCCGCTTCGCGCAAGGGCTGGAGGCGCTCTGACGAGCTCCTCGTCGCTCGCTCGCTGCGCTCGCTCCGTTCCTCGGAAGTGAGTCGAGCGCCTGCGGCGAACCCAACTGGTGTCGGCCTCACGGAAACCGCGTCGGCCGACTGGTGGAGGGGGCTCTGCCCCCTCCACCCCACCGCATCACGATCCCCGTACCTCGCTCACGGCTCGGAACCCTCATGACCACGATCTATGACCCGAAACATCCGCTCTACACCGACGAGGCCGACGTCCGCACGGAACTGACCCGTGTGTTCGACCTCTGCCACGGGTGCCGGTTGTGCTTCAAGTACTGCACCTCCTTCCCGACGCTGTTCGAGATGATCGACCGTCACGACGACCAGGACGCGGGCCGGCTCACCCCCGCCCAGCAGGACCAGGTCATCGACGAATGCTTCCAGTGCAAGCTCTGCTACGTGAACTGCCCGTACATCCCCGAGTTGCACGAGTGGGCGCTCGACTTCCCTCGCCTCATGCTGCGCGCCGACGCGATGCGCCACGCCACCAAGCAGGTCTCACTGCGCGACCGTGCCACCGATGCCGTGATGGGCCACACCGATCTGATGGGCAAGGCCGCCACCTTGGCTGCCCCTCTCGCCAACGCGATGGTCGGCGCCAAGCCGGGCGGCATCGTCCGCAAGGCCATGCAGGCGGCCACCGGTGTCTCCGCCGTGCGCATGCTGCCGCCGTACGCCCGCCAACGGTTCAGCACCTGGTTCAAGCAGCGCCCGAAGGTGCGCATCGCCAAACGCCAGGGCCGTGTTGCCGTGTTCCCCACCTGCCTCGTCGAGTACCAGCAGCCTCAGATCGGCCACGATCTGGTGAAGGTCTACGAACGCAACGGCATCGAGTGCTCGCTCGCCGAGGGCGCGTCGTGCTGCGGTGCTCCCTGGCTGCACAGTGGCGACGTGAAGGAGTTCACCAAGGTCGCCGAGAAGAACGTGGCGGCACTCGCCAAGAGCGTGCGCAAGGGCAACGACATCGTCGTGCCGCAGCCGACGTGTGGCTACATCCTGAAGAAGGACTACGTCGACTACGTCGGTGGCGCGGATGCCAAGCTGGTCGCCGAGCACACATTCGACGCCGCCGAGTACCTCATCAAGGTGCACAAGGCGGAGGGCACAGCGCTCGACACCGATTTCACGGGGTTCGTGCCCAACACCGTCACGTACCACACGCCATGTCACCTCCGGGCGCAGAACATCGGCCTCAAGAGCCGCGACCTGATCAAGCTCACCGGCGCCAAGGTGAAGCTGGTGCAGCAGTGCAGCGGCATCGACGGCATGTGGGGCCTGCGCGCCGAGAACACCGACATCAGCATCCCGATCGCCGCGAAGCTGGCCGACGAGATCCGCCGAGCCGGCGGCGATGTCGTTGCCGGCGACTGCCACCTGGCCAACACCGCCATCAACGAGCAGACCGGCGAAGAGCCGTTGCACCCCTTGCAGCTGATCGCTCGCGCCTACGGCATCCCAGAGGAAGGCAACCGTTCATGAACACCGAAGTCACCTCCCGCAAGCTGACCTTGGCCGACATCGCCGACGCTCGCGCCTACGAGCGTGAGCGGGCAGCGATGCGCGCGCATGTGATCGACCTGAAGAGCCGCCGCCGGGTGTCGCTGGGCACCGTGGTCACGCTGATGTTCGAGAACCGCGACACCATGCGCTACCAGATCCAGGAGATGGCTCGTGTCGAGCGCACCTTCACCGATGAGGGCATCCAGGACGAGCTCGACGTCTACAACCCGCTGATCCCCGAGCCGGGGCAGCTGTGCGCGACGTTGTTCATCGAGCTCACCTCCGACGAGCAGATGCGCGAGTGGCTCGCCAAGCTGGTGGGCATCGAGCACTCGGTGGTGTTCCGCCTGGGCGACGGCGACGAGGTTCGCTGTGTGGTCGACCCGCAGCACGCTGCTCAGCTCACCCGCGAGCACGTGACCGCCGCAGTCCACTACGTCACCTTCGAGTTCACGCCACAACAGGTTGCCGCGTTCGGTGAGGGAGCCGTGCTGGCCATCGATCACCCCGCCTACGAGGAAGCGGTCGAGTTGCTGCCCTCCACCATCGCGGAGCTGCGCGGCGATCTGCTGCCCTGAGCCGGGCCGGAGGCGCCTGAGTGGTCGCTCGATCTCGCGACGTGCGGAGAAACGCGCAGAAAAGACACAAAGAGGGTCTGGCGCAGCGACCACGGGTGAACCTAGATTCGTGGCGCTGCGAGGGGTCCACCTCGTCAGTCACTGACAATGGGGGACATTTTCGTGTCGGCCAAAGAGATCGTGTGGCGTCAGCTTGGGGCATGCCGGGGCTTGGAACCCAGCATCTTCTATCCGGACGACGAAGACGAAGCACTCGAGGCAAAGGCGGTGTGCGCCGAGTGTGGCGTACGCGTGGCCTGCTTGGAATACGCGCTGCAAGTACGGGAGAAGGCCGGCGTGTGGGGCGGCGCGACCGAACGTGAGCGTCGGCGGTTGATCCGCCAGAGGCGTCGCACCGCCTGATCAGCGTCTTCGCACGGTGATCCGTGCGACGCTCGCCGAATCCCAACGTTCATCTGCCGCGCACGCGCATTAGCCTCGACGGCCTATGAGCCGAATCGACGAACTGGGTGGCTGGCCGGCGCTCCTCACCGAGCTGCTCGAGCGTCGCGACCTGCCCGCCGCCCATGCCCGAGCGGCGATGGCCACCATCCTCTCCGGCGAGGCCACCGCCGCGCAGCTGATCGGCTTCGTCGTCGCCTTGAAGGCGAAGGGGGAGACCCCCGAGGAGATCTCCGGTCTGCTCGACGCGGTGCTCGAGGCCGCCACGCTGGTGCCACTGTCGCCCGAACTGCAGGCGACGGCCGTCGACATCGTGGGGACAGGGGGCGATCGCAGCCACAGCATCAACGTCAGCACGATGGCCGCGATCGTCACCGCCGGCGCCGGTGTGCCGGTGTGCAAGCACGGCGCCCGAGCGGCGAGCTCGCAATGCGGCACCGCCGATGTGCTGGAGGCGCTCGGGGTTGCCGTCGAGCTGTCACCCGAGGGCGTGGTCCACTGCGTGGAGACGGCCGGCATCGGTTTCTGCCTCGCCCCTCGCTACCACCCCGCCTTTCGTTTCGCCGCGCCCAGCCGGCGCGAGATCGGCATCCCCACCGTCTTCAACATGCTGGGGCCGATGGCCAACCCGGGGCGCGTCAAGCGGCAGCTCATCGGTGTCGCCAACCCGGGTGTGGCCGAGCGCATGCTGGCGTCGTTGCGGCTGCATGGCTCGCACCGGGCCTGGGTGGTGCACGGCAACGGCCTCGACGAGCTCACCACCACCGGCACCTCCACGGTGCTGGCGCTCGACGACGACAACGTGCGCAGCTTCACGGTCGATCCACTCGCACTCGGGCTGGCGCCGGCGATCATGGACGAGCTGGTCGGCGGTACTCCGGAAGTGAATGCGAACGTCGTGCGGCGCGTCATGGGCGGCGAGCACGGCGCACACAGGAACATCGTCGTCCTCAATGCCGCCGCCGCCTTGGTCGTCGCTGGTGTCGCCGACTCGATCGAGGCCGGTCTGATCCTCGCCTGCGAGGCGATCGACTCCGGCGCGGCGGCAGCTACGCTCGCCCGCTTCGTCGAGGCCTCACAGCACGCCGTTGAGGAGTTCGGTCACTGATGATCGTGCGGGTGCCGGCATCGTCGGCCAATTTGGGACCCGGCTTCGACGCCTTGGGGATGGCGCTGTCGCTGCATGCCGAGATCGGCGCCGGGCCGGCACCGGCGGGTGCGCATGCCGCGGACGAACACCACCCGGCCACCATCGCCTTCCGGTTGCACGGTGGCGTCGGCCCGCTGTGGGTGCGTTCGCCGATCCCCGTGGGTCGCGGCATGGGGTTCAGCGGTGCCGTGCGCGTGGGTGGTCTGGTCGCCGCCCACGCCCAGCGTCATGGCGCCGATCACGCGACCCTGCTCGCCGCCTTGCCCGAGTTGTTGAACCTGGCCGCTGGACTGGAGGGGCACGCCGACAACGTCGCGGCCTCGCTCCATGGTGGCATCGTGGCCACCGCAGGCGGCCGCGCGGTGCGCGTCCCGATGTCGTTCGACCCGGCCATCGTGATGTGGGTGCCCTCCTTCGTCACGTCCACCGACGAGTCGCGTACGAAGTTGCCGGCCGCCGTACCGATGAGCGATGTCGTGTTCAACATCGGCCGGACGGCACTGCTGGTGGCTGCCCTGGCAGCCGGCGAGGCCGACGTGCTCCGTGAGGCCACGCGGGATCGCGTGCACCAGGACACCCGGCTGGCTGCCGCAGAGCAGTCGCGAGCGGCACTCGAAGCAGCACTTGCCGCCGGCGCCTGGGCATCGTGGCTCAGCGGGTCCGGCCCGACGGTCGCGGCCATGTGCCCGGTGGACGAGGCGGAGTCGCTCGCTGCCGCACTCCCTGTCGATGGCCACACCAAGATCCTTCGGATCGACCACGCCGGTGCGGTGATCGA
>JBAVTH010000121.1:0-9575 GCA_049696035.1 Ilumatobacteraceae bacterium | reverse complement strand
GGCGCCGAGCCAGCGCAGCTACCGTGTAGAGCACCATGGCCGGTTCGGGCGTGCCGAAGGTCGGTGCGCCGGTCTGCATGCTCATCGAGCTCGCGAACGATCCGAACACCACTGGCGCGCCGGGGCGCACCAGCTGGGTGAACGTCATCCCGGCGAGAGCTTCGGCGAGCGTCTGCACGGCGACGCCGGCACTGGTGGACGGTGCCATCGCGCCGGCGAGGATGAAGGGCGTGATGATGCAGGCCTGGTTGTTCTCGGCGTAGCACTGGGCGGCGGCGAGCATCGTGCCGTCCCACACGAGCGGGCTGCTGGCGTTGATCAGGCTGGTCATCACCGTGCGACCTCGGAGGTCGCCTCCGAAGCCGATGCGGGCGAGCTCGACGCTGTCGGCGGCACGCGAACCGGCGGTGACCGAGCCCATGAACGGCTTGTCGCTGTACTTGAGGTGCGAGTACACCATGTCGAGGTGGCGCTTGCTGACCGGCACGTCGACCGGCTCGCAGACCGTGCCGCCGCTGTGGTGCAGCCACGGCGACATGTAGGCGAGCTTCACGAAGTTCTGGAAGTCGGTCAGCGTCGCGTAGCGACGACCGTTGTCGAGGTCGTGCACGAACGGGCTGCCGTAGTTCGGGGCGAACACCGTGTTGTCGCCGCCGATGACCACGTTGTGCGAAGGGTTGCGGGCATGCTGCGTGTAGCTGCTGGGCGCGTTGGCGACGATCTCGCGACACATGCCACGCGGGAACCGCACGCGCGTGCCGTCGACGAGTGCGCCGCCGGCGGCGAAGATGGGCAGCGCCTCCGGATAGTCGCGGATCTCGATGCCGACTTCCTCGAGCACGGTGTCGGCGGTGTGCTCGATGATCGCCAACGTCTCCTCACTGGCGATCTCGTAGGGCTTCATCGTGCGGGTCAGGTACGGCACGCGCTCGACCACATGGGACGCGCGCAATGCAGCTCTGCCGGCGCGGCCACCCGATCGGCGCCCGCTGGAGGCGCCATCGGCGGGTGCGCGATCGGCGGTGGCGGGATCGACGTTCGTGTCGCTCATGAGTCCTCGGTTGTTGGGGCATCGGCCTGGTTGGCGGAGGAGGCGTCGCGGCGCCGGCGACGGCCGCCGCGTTCGGCGTTGGTCGCCGACGAGATCCGTTCGGGCAAGGTGACGACCTCTGCCAGGTGGGGCGTCGGCACCGTCGCGTGGGGGAAGGCCATGGCAGCCACGAAGAGCGCCTGGAAGTCGGGTTCGGTGGCGGTCTCCACCTTCACCACGTTGCGCACAGCGACTTCCATTTCGCGGCGGGCAGCGACGGACAACAGCGCCCGGACCGCGCCGGCGCCGGCGGCATTGCCGACGGAACGGACGAACTGCACCGGGCAGTCGGGAACCAGGCCGAGGACGAGCGCGTACACCGGGTCGATGTGGCTGCCGAAGGCCCCGGCCAAGCGGATGTCGTGCACTTCCGACACGCCGGCGTGCTGGAAGAGCAGATCGATGCCTGCGCGGAGTGCCGCCTTGGCAAGCTGGATGGCGCGCACGTCGTTCTGGGTGATGGCCAGCCTGACGCCATCCGCCTCATGCACGACGTAGCTGAAGGTGCGGCCGTCCTCGACGATGCGCGGCGAGCGGTCGGCGAGGTAGCCCTGCACCACGCCGTCGGTGTCGATGATGCCGGCGAGGTACATCTCGCCGATGACCTCGATGATGCCCGAGCCGCAGATGCCGGAGACATCGAGATCCTCGGTTGCGGCAGCGAAGCCGGGGTCGTCGCTCCACAGGTCGCTGCCGATCACCTTGAACTTGGCCTCGAGCGTCGCCGGATCGATGCGCACGCGCTCGATCGCGCCGGCAGTGGCGCGCTGGCCGCAGCTGAGCTGGGCGCCTTCGAAGGCAGGGCCGGTCGGGCTGCTGGCGGCGAACTGTCGGGTGGCGTCGCCGACGACGATCTCGGCGTTGGTGCCCACATCGACGAGCAACTGCATCGTGGAGGAGCGATGTGGCCCTTCCGAGAGGATGACGGCTGCGGTGTCGGCGCCCACGTGGCCGGCGATGCACGGGGCCAGGTAGACCAGGGCATGGCGGCCGACCAGCTCGAATTGCGCGGCCGGGACGGACATGGCCTCGGCGGTGGCCAGCGTGAACGGCGCCTGGCCGAGGGGTGTGGGGTCGATGCCGGCCACGATGTGGTGCATGATCGGGTTGCCGACGAGCACGATCTCGAGCACGTCGTCAACGGTCACGACGGTTTCGTCGCCGGCGTCGCGGCACAGCTCGGCGATGAGCTCGTTGAGCGCCTCTCGAACGGCCGCCGTGAGGTTGCGGTCGCCGCCAGGGTTCATCATCACGTACGAGACGCGGCTCATCAGGTCCTCACCGAACCGGATCTGGGGGTTCATCCGCCCAGCCGACGACATGATCTCACCCGTGAGCAGATCGCAGAGGTGGCCGGCAATGGTGGTGCTGCCGATGTCGACGGCGATGCCGTACACGCGGTCGACGTAGCCGGGCCACACGGCCACCACTTCGTCACCGCGTACAGCGACCGTTGCCGCACGGTCCTGGCCGGCGAAGGCCTTGTGCACTTCCTGCAACGCCTGAAGGGAGAGCGTTGAGACAACGCGTCCGAACTCGGCCAACAGCTCCGCGATCACCAGGTCGCTCATCGACTCCGCGTCGCCCAGGATGCTGGGTGGCAGCTCGATGTACGACAGCGAGACCGCCGGGTCGAGCACGACGTCGCTGAGGTCGAGGGTCTTGCGAACGACGGGGCGGTGCACCTGGCTCTCCGGCGGAACGTCGAGCACGACATCACCCTGGACGATCGCACAGCAGCCCAGGCGGCGATCGGGCTTCAGGCCGCGGCGCAGTTCGTACGCACCCTCTGTGTCGCCCCAGGGGCTGAGCGCCGAGGCATCGGCGTCGATCTTCCACTTGGGGTACTGCCCGGGCTCGAATGCGATCTGGCAGCGCCCGCAGATACCTCGGCCGCCGCAGACCGAATCGAGGTCGACGCCGAACTCGCGCGCAGCCTGCAGCACCGAGGTGCCGTCGGGCACCTCGCCACCGAGACCGGACGGCGTGAAGACGACGCGGGGCATGGTTTCCTTACGCCCCGCGATTGCGGCGTCCGCCCCCGGCGCGGCCCTCGCGGGCACCGCCGGCGGCGTCGGGGTCGCGGTTGGCGCGGATCCAAGCCATGCAGTCCTGGTCGTTTCCGGCCAGTACATCGGCGGCCATCACGGTGGTCTTCACCTCGGGGTGCAGCGGGTTCATGATGGCGGAGGTCATGCCGTTGCTGATGGCCATTGCGAGGAAGGTGCCGGTGATGTTGTTGCGCGCCGGCAGACCGAAGCTGACGTTGGAGGCTCCGCACGTGGTGTTGACCTTGAGCTCGGTGACAAGGCGACGGAGCAGTGCGAACACCTGGCGGCCGGCGGTGCCCATGGCCCCGATCGGCATGACGAGCGGGTCGACGACGATGTCGCTGGCGGGAATGCCGTAGTCGCTGGCCCGGCGGACGATCTTCTGGGCGACGGCGAAGCGCACGTCTGGGTCGACGCTGATGCCGGTCTCGTCGTTGCTGATCGCGACGACGGCGGCGCCGTACTTGGCCACCAGCGGCAGCACCCGCTCCATCTGCTCGTCCTCGCCGGTGACCGAGTTGACGAGGGCCTTGCCCTGGTACACGGCCAGCCCGGCCTCGAGTGCCTCGATGATCGAGGAGTCGATGGACAGCGGCACGTCGGTGACACCTTGCACCAGTTGGATGGCACGTGCCAGCAGCGCCGGTTCATCGGCCAGCGGGATGCCTGCGTTGACGTCGAGCATGTGCGCACCGGCCGCGACCTGGGCGAGCGCGTCGGCCTCGACCCGGCTGAAGTCGCCGTTCTTCATCTCCTCGGCCAGCAGCTTGCGGCCGGTCGGGTTGATGCGCTCGCCGATCATCACGAACGGGCGGTCGAAGCCGATGACGACTTCCTTGGTGGCAGAGCTGATGACGGTATGAGTCATGACGGTTCGTCTCCGAGTGGTGCGGTGTCAGGGGGTGCCACGGTCTGGTCGTCGTCGGCGGCATCCGCGCGGGCGATCGCCGCACGAGTCTCGGCGTCGATCTCGATGGCCTCGTGGGTCTGTGCGTCGTGTGGGTTCGCGGGATCCCATCCACCGTTGTCCACGAGCGTGTGCAGCCGCTCATTGGTGAACTCGACCTCGATCGACGCGGCGATGGTGTCGATGGTGGCCGCCAGTTCGCCGGCGAGCGGGTAGCTGGTGCGGCGCCATTCGCCGACGTACTCCTGCGCGGTCTTCTTGCCGGCGACCATTGCGGCTCGGTCGATGGCCTTCTGGAAACGGTGGGGGAGGATGACCTGATGCTTGTCGGCGCCGGCCTTCCCGTTGATCTGTGCAGGGATGTCGCGCCACATGATGACGACGACCTCACTGCCTCCGCGGCGCGACATGGGTCAGGCCACCTTTCGTGTCGGGGCGAGTACCGCGGTGACGGCTTCGTCGAAGAAGGCGAGGCCGACGTGACGACGCTCGAAGCGGAGACCAAGCCGTGCGGCGGCGGCCTCTCCTGCCGAGGTGACGGCCGGGTCGTCGGTCTGCGAGAGCAGCACCAGCCGGGTGTAGTTGGCGAAGTACATCGGCAACAGCTGGGGATGGAGGTCGAGGCCGAGACCCTGCCAGATCAGCGGCTCGAAGTGCTTGGCGAGGAAGTCGGTGAGATAGAACGTGCCGAGCTCGTCGTCGTGGAGTTGCCGGAACAGCTCGCTGCCGGCGAAGAACTCGTAGCAGTGGTTTCCAGGGAGGCGCTGCAAACGTGGCATCTCGGCGATCAGCCCGTCGAGCGCGCCGCCGGTACCGCAGTCGGCATATCCGACCAGGACCGGTCGAACGCCGTCGGGGTCGTGGGCCGCCAGCAGGTCGCGCAGCCCGGGCACGATCCGCTCGGGGCGGTTGTGCAGGTTCGCCGGAAGGTAGCGCACCTCGACCTCGTCGCTCAGCCCGTTGGCCTGCAGCACGGCACGGAGCTCGGCGACGAGAGCGCCGCACGCGAGGACGAGGGGCCTGGCCATGTTGCAGGCGGTCAGAGGGAAGGGCCGGGTGGCTCGGTGCGGCCGCGACGGGCCGACACGAGCTGCTTGGCGGTCTCGGAGGCGACGGCGGCATCGCGGCAGTACGCATCGGCGCCGATGGCTTGGCCGAACTCCTCGTTCAGCGGCGCTCCGCCCACGAGGACGATGTACTTCTCCCGCAGGCCGCGCTCTTGGAGGGTGTCGATGACCACCTTCATGTACGGCATCGTCGTGGTGAGCAGCGCGGACATGCCGAGGATGTCGGGCTGGTGCTCGTCGAGCGCGGCGAGGAACTTGTCGGCGTCGGTGTTGATGCCCAGATCGATGACCTCGAAGCCGGCGCCTTCGAGCATCATCGCCACGAGGTTCTTGCCGATGTCGTGGATGTCGCCCTTCACCGTGCCGATGACGACCTTGCCGATCGGCTCGGCGCCGGTCTCGGCCAGCAGCGGGCGCAGGATCTCCATGCCGCCCTTCATCGCGTTGGCGGAGAGCAGCACCTCGGGAACGAACAGGATGCCGTCGCGGAAGTCGATGCCGACGATGCGCATGCCCTCGACGAGAGCGTCGTTGAGCACACGGTCGGGCGACCAGCCGCGGTCCAGCAGCAGCATGGTCCCTTCGATGATCTCGGGGCCCATGCCGTCGTAGAGGTCCTCGTGCATCTGCGTGACGAGCTCGTCGTCGGGGAGAGATGCCAGATCCAGATCGTCGCCGTCGCTCATCAGCTGTCCTTCATCCGCCCCGTTTCGGGACTTCACTCATCGGATTGATCACCCGTTCTGGTCCACGATGTGGAACAGAACCGTATTGTGGAACTCTATCACGGCATGGGATGCCACGACGCATTCACATCGCGAGTTACGTTAGGGCCATGTCGTGCTGGTCGTGGGGACAACGTGGCTGAATCGATGAGCGGGGCGACGGCGGTGTTGGTCGCGGCGCTCGACGAGCTCCGTGCCGCCGCAGGTCTGTTACGTGACGCCGATGTTGCGTTGAGCCAGCGCCCGACGGTTGCGTCGAATGCCCGCTGGTTCATGCGCATCTTCGTGATGCCGCGTCGAACGCCGGCCTCGAGCGCCGACGACCTGTTCTGGACCAACCTCGAACGCGCTCGGAATCATTGCGAGGCAAGCGAGGCCGCGTTGGCCAGTCTCGTCGCGGCGCACGGCACGGAACCCGTCGTTGCCGGCCTCCTCGACGAGCTGAAGGATGCAGGCCACGCCACCATCCTTCCAGCGTTGCAACTCCCCGATGTCGCCGTCGGCGAGGAAGCGGAGGCATCGACGGCACTCAAGCCGGTGGTGGCACGGATGCGGATCTGCGAAGCTCGAATGGTCCAGGCGATCAAGACGTTGGCGACACAGGGTCGCGCTGCCGGCGCCACCGAGAGCTGAGCGCCCGCCTGCCTCAGCCGGTGATCGCAGCGAGCTGAGCGGCGTACTCGGGCGACTGCATCAGCTCCCGGCAGCGCTGGAAGCGGCCGCAGGCATAGGCCCAGAAGTCGTCGGCTGGGTTGCCGTTGGCATGCTGGATGACGCCCCACAGCGTCCAGAGCAGATCGCACATCGCCTTGTAGGCCACCATCCGGCCGACGTCGTGCGCAGGGGGTTCGCCGCCGAAGTAGGCCCGCAGCAGTGCGTCGTCCTGCTCGGGGTCGAACTCGCCCTCGACACTGAGGTCGCCCAGGTCCCACATCGGGTCGTTGTTCCCGCCGTACTCGTAGTCGATCACGACCATGCGCTCGCCGGTGTCGAGGAAGTTCTCGCACAGGGGATCGCAGTGGCTCGGCACGAGTGCGCGGGCAGTGGCTTCGAGCACTCGACGGGTTGCGTCCGCCTGAACCTCTGCTGCTGCGTACCCGTCGGGCAACCTTGCACCCTTCTCGGCGAGGAGCCGCTTGTAGTCGTCGATCATCGCGAAGAGCTGGAAGTCGGTGGAGAACGGCGCGGCCGTCGTGTGCAACTGCCGGAAGGCGCGACCAGCGCGGGCAACTGCGCCGAGGTCACGAAAGTGCTCGGGGCTCATCGTGATGGCACCGTCCACGAAACGGGTGACCATCAGACCGTCGCTCGCATCGAAGTGGAGGATCTCCGCGTTCACGCCGGCGGCCGACGCCGAGCGAGCGGCGATCTCCTCGATGCGGCGGTCGATGTATTCGCTGGTCCCCGCGCCGGGGATCCTCACCACCAGTCGGTCGTCGCCGGTGGTGACCAGGTAGTTGATGTTCGTCAGTCCGGCGAGGCGAGCGGCCGATGCAGGGTCCACGTGGCGGAGGAACGGGATTCGAGCCAGGGCGTCGGCGAGTTCGGTCATGGTTCCGCTTTCGGTGTTCGTCGTGTTGGCTCGATCCCCGCGTCTCGGCGGCGTCGAGCGGCCGTGGTCCGATGGTGCCAGTCCCGACGAGCGAACGTCCGACGGGACGGGCACAGGGAGATCATGCCATCCGCGACGCGGGCGCCCGTGACGGTGACGGGCATGCGGTTCGTGTGCCCCCGACGCGTGTCGCCGCCGGCAAGTAGCGTCCGCTCCTGCGGCCGTGTGTCCGTCAGGCCCTGAGGCGCAGGTTGTCGGGGTCGTACAGCGGGCGGTCGTGGCGCACGGCAGGGATCGGTTCGCCGTAGACCTCGATGATGAAGTCGGTACGGTCGGTCAGCTCCACCGGCAGGTAGCCGTACACGATCGGCTTGCCGATGGTGTGGCCGAAGTTCGCGCTCGTCGTGAAGCCGACGACACTGCCGTCGCCGTCGGGCAACATGATCGCTTCGCCGCTGACGGGGTATGCCATCGACTCGAGCGTGAACGTGCACAGCTGCCGCGTCACGCCCGCTTCTTTCTGTGCGGCCAGCGCATCGCGGCCGAGGAAGTCGCCCTTGTTCAGGTTCACGCGCCAGGCCAGGCCGGCCTCCCACGGGGTGGTGTCGGGGGTGACGTCGGTGCTCCAGTAGACGTAGCCCTTCTCCATCCGCATCGTGTCGATCGTGCGGTAACCGACGTCGACGATGCCGTGCGCCTGCCCGGCCTCGTGCAGCAGTTCGTAGACGTGCGCCGCGTACTCGGTGGGGATGTGCAGCTCCCAGCCGAGTTCGCCGACGTAGCCGATGCGGATGGCCAGCACCGGCGCCGAGCCGATGGTGATCTCCCGCGCCTTGGCGTACTTGAACGCGGCGTTGCTGACGTCGTCCTCGCAGACGGACTGCAGCACCTCGCGGCTCTTCGGGCCGACGATGTTGACGACGGCGCGCGCCGACGTGAGGTCGCGGACGATGACGCTGCCGTCGTCGGGCGAGTTGCTGCGGATCCAGCCCATGTCGTGGGCGCCGAATGCCGAGCCGGTGACGACGTAGAAGCTGTCGGGAGCGGTGCGCGTCATCGTCAGGTCGCACTCGATGCCGCCGCGCTCGTTGCACAGCTGGGTGTAGATCACGGTGCCGACGGGCTTGTCCATGTCGGCCACGCTCAGCCACTGCACCGCGGCGAGAGCACCGGGGCCGGTGATCTCGAACTTGGCGAAGCTGGTCTGGTCGATCAGGCCGACGCCTTCACGAACCGCGAGGTGGGCCGAGCGGACGTGGGGCCACCAGTTCGGCTCGGTGAACGACGGCGCGTCGACGGGCTCGACCCCTTCCGGCGCGAACCAGTTCGGTCGTTCCCACCCACCACGCGAGCCGTACACCGCGCGATGGCCGGCGAGCGTTCCGTGCAGCGGGCTGCGACGCACGCCGCGGGCGGTGACCTTCTCGCTGCCCGGCGCAGCGAGCTTGTAGTGGTGCGCGTACATCTCCACCATGCGGCGGTCCATGAAGTGGCGAGTGGTGTGGTGGAACGAGAAGCGGCGTACGTCGAGCGGCCACAGGTCGAGGCTGGGGCGGCCCTCGAGCATCCACTCGGCCATCATCTTCCCGGCGCCGCCGCCCGCCGCGATGCCGTAGAGGAAGCCGGTCGCCACGTAGAAGTTGTCGAGCTCGGGCACGCGGCCCATCACGAAGTCGGCGTCGGCGGAGTAGGGGATCGGGCCGTTGACGAGGCTGCGGATGCCGGCCTGCTCGAGCACCGGGGTGCGCTTCTGGGCCAGCTCGGCGAGCTGCGCGAAGCGGTCGAAGTTCGGGTCGAAGAGCTGCCGCTGGAACGGCGACGGGATGTCGCTGTCGACACCGAACGCGATGGTGTCGGGCTCGTACCCGCCGACCAGCAGGCCCGGGCCGTCGGGCTTGTAGTACACGAGGTGATCGGGGTCGCGCATCGTCGGCATCCGCCCGAGCTCGACCGGGGTGTAGCCCTCGATCGGTCCGCTGAGCAGGTACTGGTGCTCCACCGACACGGCGGGCACGCGGGCGCCCACCAGCCGGCCGACCTCCATGCCCCACATGCCGGCCGCGTTCACGACCATCTCGCACTCGATGGTGTCACCGCTCGCGGTGTGGACGGTGGTGCAGCGGCGGCCGTCGACGGTGATCGAGGTGACCGCGGTGTTCTCACAGATCGTGGCGCCGCGCATG
>JBAVTH010000120.1:0-8446 GCA_049696035.1 Ilumatobacteraceae bacterium | reverse complement strand
CCACTGGGGCGGGCACCACACCGCCCTCGGGCACCACCAGCTGCATGCCCGGGTAGATCACACTGGTGACGGTGAGCTGGTTGGCAGCCAACAGGGCCGACAGCTTGACGCCCATGCGCTTGGCGATGCCGACCAAGTAATCGCCTGCCTGCACCGTGTACGTGCCGGCGCTGGCGCCCGCCTTCGACGGGATGGGCGCGCCCGCCTGCACACCATCCACCATCGCGGCGGTGCCGGCGGTTACGGTGAGCACGAGGACTGCGATGGCTCGATTGAGTCGGGTCATGTTCTGTCTTTCGGCAGCGATAGCGGTGAACTTTACGGTTTCTTTACTGTGCGTGTGGCGCGCCCTTGGTTTTGCACGCCCTCGCACAGGTACGCGGAGCGCTACAGTCACCCCGTGAGCAGGGAGAACAGGGCACGTGACCGTCGGCAGCCCCGTGGCCCACAACCCTCGGCGTGGCGCCCGCTGAGCAACCCCTACGAGCCCATTCGTGTGCTCTCCCTCGACCAGATCGAGCACCTTCACCACGCCTCGCTGAGCCTGTTGTCGCGCACCGGCATGCGGGTGCTGCACGCCGGAGCACGCCGACTGCTGGCAGACGCGGGTTGCACGGTCGACGACCTGGTGGTGCGTTTCGACCCGGAGCTGATCGACGCACAGCTGGCCCTTGCCCCCTCCGAGTTCACGCTCCGTGCTCGCAACCCACAGCGAAGCCTCACGATCGGTGGTCGCCACGTGGTGTTCACCTCCGTCGGAGGCCCTGCCTTCGTCAACGACGTCGAGCGCGGCCGCCGCCCCGGCACGCACGCCGAGCAGGCCGAGTACCTGCGCCTCATCCAGTCGCTCGACGTGATCCAGCAGGAGGGTGGTGGCCCCTTCGAGGCGATGGACCTGCCCCCGGAGACCCGGCATCTCGACCTGTGCCTCTCCCTGATCCGGCTGCTGGACAAGAACTGGCAGGGGATCGCCCTCGGCCGCGAGCGGGCCTCCGACTGCATCGACATGGCGGCCATCGCACTCGGCACCGACCGCGATGGGCTCGCGTCGGCACCGGCACTGTTGACGATCGTCAACACCAACACACCACTGACACTCGACGTGCCGATGGCGGAGGGTCTCATCGAGCTCGCCGGGGCCGGTCAGGCCGTGTGCGTCACCCCGTTCACCTTGGCGGGAGCGATGGCCCCCGCCACCCTGGCCGGCGCGCTCGTCCTGCAGAACGCAGAGGTGCTGGCCGTGGGCACGCTCCTTCAACTCGTGCGCCCGGGCGCGCCGATGGTGTACGGGTCGTTCACCTCCAACGTCGACATGCGCAGCGGCTCCCCGGCGTTCGGAACCCCGGAGTACACCAAAGCGGCGCAGGCCAGCGGCCAGTTGGCGCGTCGCTACCGCCTGCCGTTCCGGTCGTCGAACACGACCGCGTCGAACACGGTCGATGCCCAGGCCGCCTACGAGAGCCAGATGTCGCTGTGGGGCGCAGTGATGGGGGGCGCCAACCTCGTGAACCACGCCGCCGGTTGGTTGGAAGGCGGCCTCACCGCCAGCTACGAGAAGCTGATCATCGACGCCGAGATGCTGCAGATGATGGCCGAATACCTGCAGCCGATCGAGGTGGACGACGCGTCGATGGCGCTGGATGCCATCGACGCGGTTGGCCCTGGCGGCCACTTCTTCGCCTCGCCGCACACTCTCGACAGGTACCAGACGGCGTTCTACTCACCGTTGGTGAGCGACTGGCGCAACTACGAGACCTGGGCGGAAGCGGGCGCTGTCGACGCCCGCCAGCGGGCCCATGGAGTGTGGCGGGAGCTCTTGGAGGCCTCGGAGACGCCCACTCTCGACGCCGCCATCGACGAGGCACTGGTCGAGTTCGTGGCGAAGCGCAAGGAGCAATCGGCGTAGCCGGACCTGGGTGGGGTTAGCCCCACCACCAGCAAGCCTGCGGGCCGGATGGTGCTCCGACCAGGGATTGTCCACGCTGATGACATGCTTCGACACCTTGCCGCCACCTGCTATCGACACCGCCGGCTCACCCTCGTGGTCTGGGTGCTGGCGGTCGTCGGCATCTCCCTCGCCGCCTCCGCCGCAGGAGGCGAGTACGCCCAGGGCGGCCGGCTGCCGGGCACGGACAGCGATCGCGCCTACCAGCTGCTGCTGGCCGAATCGCCCGACGACGGCAACATCGTCGGTGACCGGGTGCAACTGGTGGTGGCCGATGCGGCCGGCATCACCGATCCGGCAGAGCGAGTCGACGTCGATCGGTTCCTCGCGCAGGTGAATGCGACACCGGGGGTGATCGAGGGCCCCGCCGGCGTCGAGCAGATGCTGGTCTCCGGTGACGGCACCGTCGCCACCGCATCGATGACGCTGGCCGGCATCGGCGCCGAGGACAGCGACACGACCGCCCAGCGACTGCTGGACCTGCGCACCACGGCGGCGGCCGACGGCATCATCGTGAACTACGGGGGGTACCGGTTCCAGAACGGGGGAGTGCCGGCAACCGAGATCTTCGGTCTGCTGGCAGCCATGGTCATCTTGCTCATCTCCTTCGGTTCGCTGGTGGCCATGGGCTTGCCGATCATGACCGCCCTGTTCGGCATCGTGGTCGGGCTGGCGGGCGTGCAGCTGTGGGCAGCAGTGGTCGACACCCCCGACTTCACCGTGCAGGTCGCCTCCATGGTGGGGATCGGCGTGGGCATCGACTACGCCCTGTTCATCGTCACCCGCTATCGCGAGGCGCTGCGCCGCACGGACGACCCGCTGGCGGCCACGCTGGAGGCGATCGACACCGCCGGCCGAGCCGTCGTGTTCGCGGGCGTCACCGTCATGATCTCGTTGCTCGGCATGTTGCTGATGGGCATGTCGTTTCTCAACGGCCTGGCGCTGGGCACATCGTCGGCGGTGCTGGTGGCAGTGCTCGCAGCGATCACGCTGCTACCCGCCTCGCTCGGCTTCGCCGGTCGCCGCATCGACCGCCTGTCGGTGCACCGTCGCGCCGAGCGCACCGGTGAATCCGGCTGGCACCGCTGGAGCCGATTCGTGCAGCGGCATCCGATCGCCTGCGCGCTCAGCGGTCTCGGACTGCTCGGGGCACTCGTGGTGCCCTCGTTCGCGATGCGCTTCGCCTCCGCCGACGCCGGCAACGACCCGCATGGCTCGACCACCCGGCTGGCCTACGATCAGCTCGCAGATGGGTTCGGTGCCGGCTACAGCGGCCCGCTGCTGGTCGTCACGAAGCTGCAGGGCGACCCGACGGCTGCAGACCGGGTGGCCGCCGCCGTCGGCGCCGCCCCGGGCGTAGCGGCAGTCGCCGGCATCGACATCGCACCGTCGGGAACCGTTGCCGTCGTCACCGTCATCCCCACCACCGGGCCGCAGCAGCAAGCGACCACCGACCTGGTGCACCGCCTCCGCGACGAGGTCATCCCACCCACGGGGGCCACCGCCTACGTCGGTGGTCAGACCGCCGGCGACGTCGACTTCTCCGAGCAGATGGCGTCGCGCCTCCCCGTCTTCATCGGTGCGGTGCTGGTGCTCAGCTTCCTCCTTCTGCTGCTCGTCTTCCGGTCGATCCTCGTGCCGCTCAAGGCAGTGCTGCTGAACCTGCTGTCGATCGGCGCCGCCTACGGCGTGCTCGTCGCGGTCTTCCAATGGGGCTGGCTCGGCTGGCTGATCGGCGTGGAAGAGGGCGCCCCCATCGAGCCGTGGGCGCCGATGATGCTGTTCGCGATCGTCTTCGGGCTCTCGATGGACTACGAGGTGTTCCTGCTGTCGTCGGTGAAGGAGCGCGTGGACCGCGGTGAGAGCAACAGCCATGCAGTCGTGGAAGGCCTGGCGAGCACTGCGCGGGTGATCACGGCGGCGGCTGCCATCATGGTGTGCGTGTTCGGAACCTTCGTGCTCGGCGACGAGCGGGCCATCAAGCTGATCGGCCTCGGCCTGGCAGTCGCCGTGCTGCTCGACGCCACCGTGGTGCGCATGGTGCTGGTGCCGGCAACCATGGAGCTGCTGGGCGACCGCAACTGGTGGTTGCCGCACCGGTTGGGACGCCTGTTGCCACAGGTGCCCGTGGATGCCTCCCACGCGCCGCATGTCACCTCGGTTGCCGCCACTCGCGAACTGATCGAGGTTGGGTGATGGTTGCCGTCCTCAAGCGTTGGTACGGACCGTACGCGCAAGCCAACGTGTGGAAGGAGAGCCTGCACCTTCTGGCCGATCTCGCCATCGGCATCGGCCTGTTCACCGCCGTCGTGACGATGCTGTCGCTCAGCCTCGGGCTGATGATCACGCTCATCGGCCTGCCGTTGCTGATCGCGACCGTGCTCGGCGGACGCGCCCTCGGTGTGCTCGAGCGGGCACGAGTGCGTGCCCTGCTCGATGTCGAACTGTCCGGCTTCGCGCCGATCCGCTGGACCGGCAACCTGTGGCAGCGTGCCCGCACCGGGCTGACCGATCAGCCCGGTTGGAAGGGTCTCGTCTATGGCGCGCTCATGCTGCCCTGGGGCATCATCACCTTCACGCTCACTCTGGTGGTGTGGTCGGTGGCGTGGTCGATGGCCGTTGCGCCGTTGTGGAGCTGGACCGCCGGCGACCCACCACCGTTCGACATCGACGGCGTCACCTACAACGTGCACGGTTGGTGGCTCGTCCCCATCACGATCCTGGTCGGCGTGCTCGGCTGGTTGATGGTTGCAGCGCTGCCCCGGATCATCCACGGTTTGGCGACGGCTGACGCGGCGCTGGCACGCGCACTGCTGTCGCCGAACAGCGAACAGGAGCTGGCGCAGCGGGTCAGCGAGCTCGAGGTCAGCCGGGAGGCCTCGGTGGAGTCGTCGGCCAGCGAGCTGCGCCGCATCGAGCGCGATCTGCACGACGGCGCCCAGCAGCGGCTGGTGAGCCTGGCGATGAACCTCGGAATGGCCAAGGACCGGCTGCGCGAGAGCGACGACGACCGCGCCAAGGAGATGGTGTCGCTCGCCCACGACGAGGCCAAGCAGGCAATCTCCGAGCTGCGCGACCTGGTGCGCGGCATCCATCCGGCCGTCCTCACCGACCGCGGGCTGGATGCCGCGGTGTCCGCTCTCGTCGCTCGTTGCCCGGTGCCGGTCACCTTGCACACCGATCTCCCGCGGCGGTTGCCGTCGGCAGTCGAGGCGACCGCCTACTTCGTGGTCGCCGAAGCACTCACCAACGTGGCCAAGCACAGCCGTGCCCGCACGGCGATGGTGCGCCTGGTCGAACGAGATGGGCTCTTGTTCGTGGAGGTCCACGACGACGGTGTGGGCGGCGCCACGGATGCGGCCGGCGGCGGGCTGCGCGGGTTGCGCGATCGGGTCACCGGAGTCGAAGGCCGTCTGCGCATCGCCAGCCCGGAGGGCGGGCCTACCGTGTTGAGCGTGGAGCTGCCATGCGCATCGTGATCGCCGAGGACTCGGTGCTGCTGCGCGAGGGCCTCACCCGGCTGCTGGCGGAGTACGGCCACGAGGTGGTGGCGGCTGAAGGCGATGCCACCAGGCTGCTGGCCGTGGTGGTCGAGCACGCCCCCGACCTGGTGATCGTCGATGTGCGCATGCCGCCGACGCACACCGACGAGGGCCTGCGCGCCGCCGTCGAGCTACGTGCTCAGCGGCCGGCCACACCGGTGCTGGTGCTGTCGCAGTACGTGGAAGAGCGCTATGCGACCGAGTTGCTGGCCCAGGGAACCGTCGGCGTGGGCTACCTGCTCAAGGAGCGGGTCGCCGACGTGCGCGAGTTCGTCGAGGCCGCCTGCCGCGTCGCGGATGGGGGAACGGCGCTCGACCCGGAGGTGGTTTCCCAGCTGTTCGCCCGCAGCCGCAGGCGCGACCCGCTCGCGTCGTTGACCCCGCGCGAGCGGGAGGTGCTGTCGTTGATGGCCCAGGGCCTGTCGAACCTGGCGATCGCCACCGAGCTGGTGGTCAGCGCCGGCGCGGTCGAGAAGCACATCTCGTCGATCTTCACCAAGCTCGATCTTCCGCCATCCGAGCTCGAGCACCGCAGGGTGCTGGCCGTGCTGCGCTACGTGTCAGAAGGATGACGGCTGCACGGCCGAACGGCATCGCTCAGCAGCTGCTGGCCGCATCGACGATCGGATAGGGGTTCACCGCCTGCCCACCCTTGGGGTGCACCTCGAAGTGCAAGTGGGACACGATCGCATTGCCGGTGGTGCCGACGTAGCCGATCACGTCGCCGGCATTCACTTCCGATCCCACGCCGGCGCCGTCGGAGAAGGAGGCGAGGTGGGCGTAGAAGTAGTAGGTGCCGTCGGCAGTGGTGAGCCACACCGAGTTCCCCGCCAACGATCCCTTCTTCTCCAGTTGGCGCTTGCTGATCGTGCCGTCGTTCACGGCGAAGACCGGGGTCCACTTCGGGGCTGCGATGTCGACTCCCAGGTGCTTGCGCCCCCCGCTACGGGGGGCCAGCCACGTGTCCCAGAACTGGCAGGTCGCCGGAACGGGAAAAGCAGCGAGCGCACCCGTGACCGGGGCACCAGCCGTCGGTGCAGTCGCCGCGCCTGCCGCAGCGTTGGCGAGGACGGCAGCGGTTGCCGCATCGACACTGCCGGACGCCGAGAGTCCCTTGCTGGTCTGGAAGGCGGCGACCGCACGCTTGGTGCCGTCACCGTACTGGCCGTCTGCGCCGCCATGCACCGTGACGCCGACCGCGATGAGCTGCTGTTGCAGCCGGCGGACCGAGTCGCCGGAGGCCCCCTTGGCCAGTACGGGGTCGGGTGACAGCATCCCCAGCGCGGTGGCGGTGGGCACGTCGGCGATGCCGTTGACCGTCAGTCCGTGCTGGCGTTGGTACTCCTTGACGGCGGTCTCCGTGCCGGGGCCGAAGTCGCCGTCGGCACCACCGTTCACGGTGACGCCGGCGGCGATCAGCAACTGCTGCAGCTGGACGACCTGCAGCGAGTGGTCGCCGCGCTTGACCACAGCGTCGCTGGACGAAGCCGGCGCCGCCGCGGAGAGTGGGGGAGCGTCGACCAGGGGGAGCGCGATGGCAAGGCCCACGCTGAACATGATTCGCCGGGTGCGCCGACACCGATGGAGCATGTGGCTCTCCTTCGTTCGGCCCGCTGGCGTCAATCGTAGGGTGACCGACTGGCCAGGTCCAGGCGCTTCGTCATGAAATCGTAAAGCTCCCGCATGCAGAAGCCTTGCGGCCCCCGAGGATCGGAGGGGGCCGGAGGCCGGCGGCCACGAGTCACCGTGAGGTTCGCACGAAGGACCGCGCCGCGCGGAGCCGAAGCTTCGGGAAGCACGCACGAGGTGCAACCGAGTGGATCCAGCTTCCGGAAGCCCAAGAACCGCGCGGAGCCGAAGCTTCGGGAAGCATGCACGTGGTGCAAACCAGTGGATCCAGCTTCCGGAAGCCCAAGGAGTGGCGGGCAGAGGGCCGCGGCTCGAGCTGGGTCCTCGGACAGAGAGTCGGCGGCCTCCGAGCAGTTCTTCGTTCAACCGGTCGATCTGACATAACGACGATTATGGGCGTTGACGTTTACGTGTTCGAGCCGGTGGGCGGGCCGAGCTCCCGGTCCCGCAACGGTCGTGCGGCCTCGAGCAGCCAGTCGACGATCTCCCGCAGCTCGGGCGCACTGGGCTTGCCACCCGCCGCCGTCAGGTCGCGCTCGGCGTCGTTCACGGCGCACGCCAGCACGTACAGCTCGTCGTGCAGCCGGTCGAGCTCGTCCTTGGCGACGATCAGCTCGGTCTCGCTGAGCTGCAGCTCGGCGGCACGTTGCCTGCCCACCCAATGCCATTGACGGCAAGCCTGCGAGCAGAACTCCCGTGGGCGACCCATCTGCTGCGGGGGCAACACCCGACGGCACCATCGGCACCGCGACTTCCGCTCCCCTTGGGCATCGTCGACTTTCGTCATGACGAAAGTCTACCAGGAGAGCGATGGTCGACGTCAGCGATCCGTCAGCGCACCGCTTGCCTGCCATGCGGACTCGGCTCGATCGAGGCGCTCGGTCGCCTCCTTGCGGAGGCGGTCGGCAACGCCGGCGACCAAGACGTTGAGCAGCGCCAGCATGCCGACGTGGCTGTCGAACGGCCCGCCGCCCGCGGCGGCGACCGTGAGCGTACGATCCGCCAGCGCGGCCAACGGTGAGAGCAGGCTGTCGGTGACCGCCACGCACCAGACGCCGCCGGAGCGGGCACCGCGAGCCGCGTCGATCAGCCACCGGTCGTAGCGACGCAAGTCGATGGTGAGCAGCACGTCGGTAGGCCTCACCTGCGCAATGGCACGACGAACCGACACCTCGTTGCCGTCGAGCAGCTCCACGCCGTCGCGCAGCGCCTGCATGTCGGCGACCAGCTGACGAGCCACGCCGAGCGATGCATCGCCCGACAGCACCAACACCCTGCTGCCGGGCTCGGCGAGGTGCGTGACGACATCGCCGAACGCCTCGGCGTTGAG
>JBAVTH010000119.1:0-5444 GCA_049696035.1 Ilumatobacteraceae bacterium | reverse complement strand
ACGGTGGCCAATGGCCCGACCACCGCGCCGTTGGCCACCTTTGGCCGCGCCGACGCCGATGTTGCGGGCTTCGGCGTGGCGAGTTGCTCGAGCGGTTCATACGTCTTCGACGTCACTCATGCTCTGGGCGCGGGCGGTGCCTGGAGTTGGCCGAAGGCTCTTGCGTTGGGGGCGGATCAAGCAGCGGCGATGGTTGCGACCCGCGACCGAACTGATGCCGTTGCGTCAGAGGCGGGCCAGGCGTGGGTGTCGTTCAACGCGGGCACCACGTGGAGCGTGGAGCGCATTGATCCTGCGCGGTTGTCGCCAGAGGCAGCATACGGTCACGATGGCTATGGGCTGACGGCGGGCGGGGTCAGCCTGGCCGTGGCAGGGCTGATTGAGTCGGTCACCGACGTCTCGATCGCGGGTGTTGGGCCGACTCTTGGGCTGACGCGCACGTACAACTCGCAGGACCGCAGGGTCGGCGTTTTCGGGCGCGGTTGGACATCATCGTTCGAGACCCGGGTGTACGAAAACTGCGTTACGAAGGACGTCATCGTGCTGAAGGGTGACGGTAGTCGTGAGGTCTTTCAGTGGGACGGTGTCAGCGCGTATCTCACGCCCGGCGGCTACACGAGCAAGTTGGTCAAGACGGGCACGACGGGCTGGGCCCTCACCGAGGCCAACGGCTACGTAACGACCTTCCGCAGCGATGGTCGTCTCGCCTCGATCGCCGACGCCGACAACCAGAAGCTCAACCTGACTTGGAATGCGTCGAACCAGGTCACGATGGTGGCGGATCAGGTGTCGGGGCGGGCGTTGACGTTCACATACTCGGCGGGCCGGGTCGCGTCCGTGTCGACGAGTGCGGTAACAGGCCCCGGGTACTCGGGGCCTCTGACGTGGAACTACGTGTACTACGGCAGCGACCTCTCGAAGGTCTGCGAGCCGAGGAACAACAACCCCGTGACGGGTTCGTGCATCGGCTACACGGTCGTTGGTGGCCGGATCACCGAGATCGTCGACCGCAACGGCCATGTTGATCGCAAGGTTGGCTATGTGGACGGGAAGTTGGCGTGGACCGAGGACGGCCTGGCGAATCGAACGATCTATTCGTATCCGACTCCGTACAAGACGATCGTGACGGACCCGAAGCAGCATGCGACGACAACCGAGTTCGATTCGCAGTTCCGGCTGGTGAAGGTCACCGATGCGGCCGGCGGAGTCACCACGTTCGAGTACAGCTCTGCGGGCTATCGGAACAAGACCACCGACCAGTTGGGTCACGTGACCAGTCAGGTGTTCGATGTGCGGGGCAACGTGGTCTCTGAGACCGACGCGCTCGGGTTTACCCGCTACATGGCATACGACGCGTACAACAACCTCACTCAGAACCGTGACGCTCGATCCGCAAGCGCCACCGACAACACCTATCTGATCACGACGACCTGGGACGGTGTTGCCCGAAACAAGCTCTCTGAGTCGACCCCGCCCACCCCTCAGCAACCCTCCGGGACGGTACAGACCTGGGTATACACAACCGGTTCCGAGCCGGCGATCGGTGGTGGGTTGACGCCGAAGGGTTTGTTGAAGTCCTCATCGGATGCTTTGGGCGGTGTCGACACCTACGGGTACGACTCGCTGGGCAACCTGCGCGACTCACTCGACAAGAGTGGGCTGCACACCACATACGGCTACGACTCGCTCGGTCGCGTGATCTCGCAGACGGCGTTCCCGACCGCCTTCCCGTCGGGGGTGGTGACGACGTACGAGTACGACCAGCTGGGCAACCTCATCGGCCAGAACGATCCGGCCACCACCAACGCAGTGACCAGCGAGGTGCATCAGCACAGGACGACCGCGGTGTACGACGGAGCGTCAAACCTTGTGCAGAACACAGAGTCCGACATTGGAGGGTCCGCGCACTCCGATGCGTCTCGAGTTGTCCAGTACACCTATGACGCCGCTGATCACCCGATCTCTTCCACCGACCCAGAGGGTGGCGTCACCATCAGGGAGTACGACGCGATCGGCAACTTGACAGCCTCGATCGACCCTCGTGGGATCAGGCATGAAACCGCCTTCGATGAACGCAACCTGCCTGTCGCGACGACGGTCAAGGCCGCCGTGGTCGACCCCGGCTCTTCGTCAGCCCGCGATGTGGTCGTCGCTGTGGCGGGCTACGACGCGTCTGGGCGGCAGATCACCGCGACCGACGCGCGTGGGGTGACCATCACTCTGAGGTACGACGCGGTTGGCCAGGTGACGTCGAAGACTTTGAACAACTACCACGATCGCAACGGCAGCGCTCGCAACGTCGTGCTGCAGGCAACCACGTACGACCGGGCGGGGCATCCTCTCACGCAGACGACGGGCAATGGTCTGCGAGTGGAGCAATACGCGTTCGACGCCGCTGGACGAATGGTGTCTGCAACGTTGGACCCCGCGGGCCTCAACCGAACGACCGCCAGCGTCTACGACGCTGCCGGAAACGTCGTGCGGAAGACCCTGTCCGACGGGAGCCGCACGGAGGAAGCGCGCATGGCCTACGACGCCGGCGGGCAGCTCATCTCGAGCACGGTGGAGAACGGCGCGTCCGATCTCACGACCACATACACGCGCGACAACAGGGAGGCAGTCGTCTCGATGGTCGAACCCCGCGGCAACGTCGCAGGCGCATCACCCGCGACTTACCGTGTCGACTATCAGCTAGATGCTCTTGCTCGGGTAGCGACCACGACGTCACCTCCGGTTTCCGTCACCGAGAACGGCGTCACCACGCCCGCTGGCCGACCGGCGACGGTTGTCGGACTAGATACCTATGGCCAGGTCACCCAGTACCGAGACGAGCGCGGCTTCATCACAACTCAGACATTCGACCGTCTCGGCCGGGTCACCATGATCACGCATCCGGCTGCCCCCGTGTCAGGCGGCGGGACGGTCGCTCCGACGGAGCACTTCGCGTTCGATGCAGTGGGCAACCTGGTGGCTCGCACGGACCGCCGTGGAGAAACGACAACGTTCACCTATGACGGTCTCAATCGTGCGGTGACCCAAACCGATCCTGCGGTTGGCGTCAGCCCCGCGGGTGTCGTGGCCACGGCTTACGACGACAGTGGCAACGCAACACTGACCATCGACCAACTTGGAGCCCAGACTGAAGCCACGTTCGACGACGCCGGGCGCCAACGGACCGTGACCAGCGTGGTGCGCAATGGTACGGCTACGCCGGACAGATACACGACGACCTTCGACTATGACGACCTCGGGAACCGGGTCTTCGAACAGGCGCCCACTGGTGAAGTCACTCGTTGGGAGTACTCGATTGCGTCGGAACTCGCCAAGCAGATCGACCCGCTCCTGGCGGAGTCCGTGACCACCCATGACGTCGCCGGCCGCGTCGTCAGCACCACTGACCCGCTGGGGCGAGTAATCACATTCGAGTATGACCTCGCTGGTCGGCAAGTCGCGCAGCGTTCGTTTGCGCCAGACTCCACGCTGCTCAGCACTAGTTCCACGACGTACGACGCGGCTGGGAATGTGATTGCGTCGACGACGCCCAGGGGTGTCGTCTCCGGCAACACGGCTGCGTACACGACGTCGTATCACTACGACGCGATCTCCCGGCTCACCACGGTGGCGCAACCAACTTCGCCCGCGCATGTCCTCGAGACTGGCTACCGGTACGACGCCAGCGGCAACCAAACCGCGCTCATCGACGCGCGTGGGTATACCACCGCCTACACGTTCAACCCGTGGGGCCTGCAGGCTTCCCTGATCGAACCTGCCACGACCGCTTACCCGAACGCGGCAGACCGGACTTGGACCACGGCCTACGACTCGGCCGGTCTCCCGGTACGCACTATCGAACCGGGTGGAGTGACGGTGGACCGGGCCTTCGACGAGCTCGGTCGCCTCGTGTCGGAGACGGGCGCGGGAGCGGGAGCGGCCGCTGCGACGCGAACCTTCGGCTACGACGCTGCAGGCCGTCAGGTGTCGGCTGGGTCGCCTGCGGGTGACATCGGGTTCGTCTTCGATGATCGCGCTTTGCTGACATCGACGACTGGCCCGTCACAGTACTCGTCCAGCTTCTCGTACGACGCGTCGGGGCGGATGCTCAGCAGAACGGACGCCGCGGGTGTCACCACGTTTGATTGGACGCCCCGCAACCAGTTGGCGACCGCTGCCGACCCCCTGACTGGTTCGAGCCGGTCGAACACGTTCGACGCGGCCGGCCAGCTCACGGGCGTGGCCTACTCGGGGGGTGGTTCGCGGGCACTGCTGTACGACGATCTCGGGAGGCTGACCTCGGACGTGATGAAGGCTTCGACCGGCACGGTGACCGCGGGCTACTCATACGGGTACGACGCCGACGGGAATGTGACCGGCGTTGACGTCAACCTGCCGGGCAACCCGTCGGCGGGAAGTAACCAGTACGGGTATGACAACGCGGGCCGGTTGACGTCGTGGACGAAACCGGACACCACAACGGTCACGTTCGGCTACGACGACGTCGGCAACTTGGTGAATAACGCCGGCGTGATGGCGGTGTTCGATGCTCGCAACCAACTGCAGTCAACCGGTGCTGCAACGTACCAGTGGAGCGCGCGGGGCACGTTGCTGTCTGTGACGGAAGGTGGGATGACGACGCCATCGACGTTCGACGGGTTGAACCGCAACACGTCAACGGGCACTGCCTCGTTCACCTACGACTCGCTCGATCGGGTCGCCAACACCGGGTCGACGGTGTTCGCCTATGCCGGCAGGGAGATCGACCCCGTAGCAGTGGGTGCGATGCGGTTCGCGAGGAGTCCGGCAGGGTTGCCGATCGCGGCTCAGTCGGGCACGGACCCGGCGGTGTTGCTGGGACGCAATGGTCACGGCGACATCGGCTACCAGTATGCGGCCAACGGTGTGGTGAGCGCGACCCGCGCCTACGACCCGCTAGGTGACGTGATCGGCGAGACCGGCACCCTCACCCCGCTCGGGTACCAGGGCGACTACACCGACCCGACCACCGGCGATGTCTGGATGGGTGCCCGTTGGTATCGCCCCGGCACAGGCACGTTCATCAACCGCGACACCGTGTTCGGCCATCTCCAGACGCCGATTTCGCTGAACCGCTACACCTACGCCTACGGCGACCCGCTGGGCATGTTCGACCCCGACGGCCGCGAGCCTGCGTGTGGGCCTACGGCGACATCTGGTACGTCCTGTCGTCAAGCTCACGAAGATGCCGCAGCGAATCAGCCCGTGTACGCCTTCGAGCAAGTCGACGGTTGCACAAGCTGCGATCTCAGCGACGCTCTCCACTCAACCGATGTCGAGGTTCGCAGTCTCAGCCGCGCCCGATACGACAAGCTCGGCGAGTACGACCGTTGGGAGATCGCCAAACAGCAACGCGATATATGCAGCGGTGGTGGTTTGAATGTAAACAACAGGGCAACGAGACTCCTCTACGG
>JBAVTH010000118.1:0-6740 GCA_049696035.1 Ilumatobacteraceae bacterium | reverse complement strand
GCTCAGCCCGGTGACGGTTACAAGAACCGGCTCGCTGTGGGTCGTAATGCCGTCTCCGAGTTCGCCATAAAGGCTTCGGCCCCAGCAGCGGGCAGTACCGTCAGAGATGACTGCGCACGCGTGGCCTTCGCCAACTGAAAGCCCCACGACCGAGCTCAAGCCGGCGAGTCTGGTGGCTGAGCTAGCAAACACCGGTGTGGCCGCAAGCCACGAGGCCCCCCAGCACCAGACATCTCCATTCCGGCGGAGCGCACAGGTCCCGGCGCTGCCTCCTGCCAGTGCGGTGACATCTGTGAGTCCGTCGATTGGAGCGGGCACGCGAATATCAGTGACTGCGAGCGGCAATCCTCGCCCGGTACCCGAGGCACGGCCCCAACACCAGACCCGCGCGTCGAACGCCAACGCGCATTCCGCGTCCGATCCCGACGCCGCACTAACTACTAAGGGAAGCCCAGGAACTGTGCTTGCACCAGGATCGTTCGATCCGAACGTCCCGGTGCCGCGGTTGCCGAAGGAATTGCTCCCGCGGCAGACGACCGTTCCACTTACCATGAGTGCGCATGTGTCGGTCAGAGTCGAGACGTCGCCCGTCCCGCTCGGCGCCGCTACGGAGGACTCGCTGGGCACGCACTCGACGACATTCGCGGTGTTGATCGAGCACCTGTTGGCGAAGACGGTCGAGACGCTGTCGTTGACGGCAGCGCTGTCCGCTCTCGCGTCGCGGGGGTGATGCGTCCAGAGAGTAATGATGAAAAGCGCGCTCATTGAGACCGCCACTTTTGAGAAAGCCGTCCTGCACACCACGCCTACCCCTTGGCCGCTGGCCAAACAGTCAGCCAACTAGATGCACGAGATTATCACGGCGCCTGTCAACCTCACGATGACGGATCGTTGTGCGCTGGGCGGAGGAAGAGCTGAGCACTGCGTTCCGCCACCGCCGTAAACGACCAGTTCCGTTTCGAGGGTCGGCCCGGTCATGAGGAACGCTGAGCGGCTGCGGCTGTGGCCTGGCTGCATGGGGCCGCGGTCGGCAACCGTCTGCCCTTCGACTCTGTGTGGCGGTGGCCTGTACCCGGCGGGCTTCGGGCCGGAAGGCCGCCGGGCACAGGCCTCTTCCTTGGGGGTAGGAAGCTCATCGCCCCATGACGAGGATCGTGGGGCGGTGGCGACGGGTGCTAGTACGCGATCTCCCGATCGCCGGCACGCCGGTGGTGTTGGTGTGGGCTGAAGAGACGAGTTCGACGGTCTCGTTGGGTGTCGCGTCGGGCCGGGTGGTCGGTCGGCGTGAGCGTGGTTCGAACGCGGTGTCGCCTTCGGTTCGGTAGCGGGCAACCAGCGTGTACACCCATGATCGGGCGACGCCGTAGGTGCGGGCGACTTCGCTCGGGGAACGTCCTTCGAGAACGACAGCGGTGATGACCAGGCGGGCTTTCGACACCCGGCGAAGAGTTGCCTATGACGCGCCACATCGGTGTCCGCTATGACGCGCGACATGTGTCCTGCATGTCCTGAGACAACACACCCCCAGCTCCACAGAAAGGGGTCTTCCCGAAAAAGGGATGATCTCATTCCCGGAATAGTTGCCGGCTGCCCCTGGGTCAGCTCAGAGGCAGTCGCAGCGGCGGACCGGAGTGCCTTCGTGAGTTCGTGCTGCCCTTTGTGATGGATCGTCTCCAGCCCGGGGGGACCAACGTCCCTGCCGAGTTGCGGCGTTCTGGCGAGACAATGGGTCGGAGGTGGTTGCCATGATCCGTCATCGGCACGCTCGTTTCACCATTGCCGCCTTCACGGTGGCATCGATCGGCATCGTCGGGTGCAGCAGTGATGGGGACAGCGATGTCTCCACCAGTACGACCTCGACCGTGCCACGTTCGGCTCCGTTGTGGGGCCCGCCGGGAACGGCGGCGTTGGACAGTGCGTCCGTCGGCAAGTTGCAGGCGGCGCTCGATGCGTGGGTCGACGCGGGGCATCTGATCGGGTTGACTGCTGCGGTGGTCACGCCTGATGGGGTGTGGTCGGGTGCTGCGGGTGTCGATGGCGCCGGCACGGCGTTGCAGGCCGATTCGGCGCTGTCGATCATGAGCATCTCGAAGACGTTCACGGCGGCCGAGGTGCTGCTGTTGTCGTCGCGTGGTCTGGTCGATCTCGACAAGCCGATCACGGACTACATCGAGGTGCCGTTCGACACCCAGGGCGCCACGGTCCGGCAGCTGCTGGCGATGCGCAGCGGTTTCCCCGACTACACGACCGATCCGTATCTCGCGACGGTCGCTGCTGACCTGGGTCGGGAGTGGACCGTGAGTGAGATGCTCGCCACACTGCCTGCGGACGCGTCTCGGTTGGGCACGCTCGGCGGTGAGCCGCGGTACAACAGCATCAACTACAACCTGCTTGCCGAGATGGTCGCCAAGGTGACCGGGCAGACGTTCGCGCAAGCGGTGCGCGCCGATCTGCTCGACCCTGCCGGCCTGCAGCGCACGTGGGTGCAGAGCGGTGAGACCCCGACCGCGCCATTGACGGTGGGCGTGGAGGCTCCGTCCTCCGACGTCATCGACCCTGCCGGTACGTTCATGCCGTCGCGGTCGTTCGCTTCGTTCACCATCGGTGGTGGTTCGATGGCCGCTGATGCGGCCGACGTGGCCCAGTGGGGCTACCTGCTCTACGGCGGTCAGGCCATCGACTCCGCGCTGGTGAAGGAGATGGAGGCCGACCCGCAGCCCGAACCGAACCTGGGGCACTACGCGCTCGGCGTGTTTGTCGAAGACTACGAGGGCGTCACGATGCTCGGTCACGGCGGCGGCGGCGTCGACTACCCCTACACCGGCGTGCTGGAGGTCTTCGCCGGTGACGCACCCATCTCCATCGCCGTGCTGACACCGCAGCCGGCCGACCTCGGTGAGGACATCTTCGACGTCTTCATGCAGCTGTACGGCGTCGTCGCTGGCTGAGCTTCCGAGCACCCGCGCCACTTGGTGCTGGCAAGCGGCGCGGGTCGTGATCCAGACGCGGGGTAGGTGGTGATCTGCGGTGTCCCGGATGGCGGATCTCCGTTCGATCGCAGATCGACGAGTTGTGGGAATGCCCCAGATGACTGCGGCGGCCCTGCCGTTCGCCTTGGGCCTGTTGAATGACCGAGCGCGCATGCAACCACCATGCCTGCCGGTGTTGTCGGTGCAGTGACCCCAGTAGCGGTAGCACAGCGACGGGAACAGCGACCGTTGCGCGCCTTGGTGGAGGCGTTCGCGGCGCACGAAGCGTGGCCCCATGCAGTCCTTCCAACCGTAGGTGAGACACGGAGCTCCGGTCAGCGGCGGCGGTCGAAGTTGACGAACCGCAGGCGTTCCGTGAGGACGAGATCGAGTCCGGTGGCACCAGTCGGCTCCCAGCCGAGTGTCAGATCTGTGTGACGGATGACCCCGGGCGGTTCGCTCGCATCGAGCACCATCACGCCGCCGAGGCGTTCGTACTCCACAACATCGACAACGCCCGGCACGCCCTCGAAGACCGCCACGAGATCATGCACCGAGGTGACGATACGGACCTCCGCCTCCCAGCTTGATGGGATGAACAGCTCAACCTCGTCGTCGGCGACTGGGATCACCGGATACACCTGCTTCAGCCGACCGAGGATGTGCTCCAGCTCCCGCTTCCGTGCGCCTTGCGACCAAGCCACGAGGGTGTCCCCTTCAGCGAGGTGCGCCAGTTGCTCGACAGTGGCAACCGACATCCGACTGACCAGGTCAACCGGTGTGTCGAAGTCGACGTCCCACTCAACCACGCCAGCGACTTCCCTGGGCTCGATCCTCAGCAACCTCACGAACTGCTCGGGATCGCCCGCTGTGATCGGGAGGAAACCCTTGATGTCGGCTGTCAGGTCCACTTTCAACCCTTCGGTCACCTTGGCGCTGATGGTCGCCCAGTGACGGTCGACCGCCGCTTGGGGTCGTGATGCTGTCATCGTGCCTCCTCGGGGAGTTGCTCGCAGAAGCGCTGGAAACGCGGCATGGTCCGCAGGGCCTTGAGGTCAGGGTCCGCTGTCGCCCAAGCCTTCGTCAGTTGTTCGGCGCCCGGCCGGGCAAGGCAGAGATCCAGCCAGTTCATGGCTGAGTCGAGTTCGTGCTTGCGAGCGTCCGCGCACGCCATGTTGTAGGAGAGCTGCCACCAAGATCGGCGATCGTGGGCTCGACGCTCGAGATCGGATCGTAGAGGCGGATGGCCGGTGACAAGGCTCGCGGACCTCGCCAGCCAACGCACGCGGGCGGCATCGCCCCAACGACCCGAATGGATCAGAGCAGGGATGGCTGCGACACGCTCAGACCGGCGAAAGGCGAGGCCGACCCTCGCCCGCAGGCTTGTCGCGCGGCTGACCACGTCGTACCAACCCAGCGCAACCGCCGCGAAGTCCGGATCAGCACCTCGGAGTTTGTCGACCGGCACCTCGGCCACTGCCGCGTCGGCGGCAGCCTCCATCATCCGGACGATGGCCGCCCGGCGCTCAAGAGACGCCGATGACCACACTTCGGGATGCTGTGAAAGCATGCTCACGGTGCCACCCAGCCGATACATGGCGATCCAGTAGCGGGGATGGGCGATGAGAGCCCGGCAGTACATCTCGATCGCATCGAGCGAGCGGTTCTGCTCCTCGTAGCGAGCCGCAACCTTGACGAGGATCACACCGCTGTTCGGGGACGAACGGAGAGCGGCCACAAGCTCGTCACGAGTGGCCCGTTGGGAGTTGAATGCATCGAGGGCCGGAGCTGTCGCCGCGTTCCAACTCGCCCAACTCGGCACTCGACCGCTGTTGCCCAGGATGGAGCCCGCTGCCCAGTAGCCCGCTTCGCGCATTGCCTTCTGCTTCGAGGGGTTGTGGATGCGCGTTGATCCGGCGAACGTGCCATCGGCGTACGTGAGCCGCACCAACACCTCGTGGTGTTCGCCCGCACCAGCATCAGAGCTCGGCATCGAAGTCGAGGTGAGAGCGACCTTGTAGCCCGTGCCTCGCCCGAGGATGGCGAGTGCAGCTGTGACCACTCTGGTGATGGCGTGGCTGGCGGGAAGGGCGATCAGATCAGTGATGGACTTCCACGTGTCGCTCCCCGGTGCGGCACCGGGTTCTTGCACGTTCTGGAGCAGCGCGATCTTGAAGTCGTCATCGTTGACGACCTCAACGTTGACCGGACCCACCTGACGCCGGCCGTTGCGCTTTGCCAGCCAAGCGAACGTCGTGAGGCCCAAGGCTGCGACGACCAACCATCCCAGCAACCCGGGCGTGATAGTCCTCACGTTGTTCGGCCAGAACCCCTCGATGACGGCATCCGGTCCCCGGTTGAGCGCGTCCGAGAGATCGATTCGATCGGCTCCGGGCCGGGCTCTCGCACGAAGCTCGTCCAGTGCCGTCCGGTCTGCGTCCGCGCCCGTGGCGTCGACGATGTACTGAGCGAGGGCCACCCGCAGGTCGTACAACTGAGTCGATGACGAGCCTTGCTCCGGCGCGGCTTCGACCGCCGCGTCAAGCTTCCCCGAGGAGGGTGCAGCGAGCAGGCTCTCCCTCGTGCTGAGCGCGGCCTGCGCCAGTTGCACTAGCCGAGTTGTCTCGGGAGCGAGTACCCCGCCCGCGTCGAAGACTGCTTCGGTGAAGGCCCCGTTCACGGAACGCAGGTCCTCCATGCTCAGACCGCGATGCAACGCCTCCGCCACTACGGTCGCTTCGGTCAACAGCGCCGGCGGCGTCGACGAGTTCTGCCACTTTCTCAACTCGCGATCGAGTCGGCCGAGCGCCGTCGATGCCGCGGGCCCACGATCCGCAACGGATTTCTTCTGCTCCTCTGCTCGAACGACAAGCGACTCGCGTTCTTTGTCACGCGCGGTAGTCCCTTCCTCGATCAACAGATCCCGACCCATCGAAACGAGCAGCGCAGCGAGCAGCAACCCGACGACCAACGAGTAGGCGAGGAAGGATCGTCGCCCCCACTCGTCGGTCACTAGGAACAGCCCGAGCACCGCGACACCGACCGCGACGATCACTCTCACGTCGCGCTCGCCGATGTGCGGGTCGCCGCTCACGATCATCGCGACGAGAACCCACAGTGTCACGAGAGAAGCCAGCAGAACGGCAACGCCTCGAACGACCTCCAAGTCGATCCAACGACGGACGAACGTCGACAGCCGATCTCGAAGCACGACCATGCCAGCACTGTAGGCCCCGCGGCGACAGTGGCCGAACCGCTACATCAGCGCACTTCGGCGACGAGCCACCAGTGGCGACGGTCTCGCGGCACCGCTCGAGGAACGCCGCGCCGAGATCGCTGGCGACGACGCGATCGAACATGCGGGTGAAGCCCGCGGTCATCCGCCCGATGCCGGTCGAGCACGTACTTCGCCGGCACTGTCAAGCGAGCGATGCTGCTCGCCAGGGATCTCGCCCTTCGTGTCGTGTGAAAGCTCGGGCCGAACCGTGTGAAGAATCTCGGGGCGGTCAAGATTCAGCGGCTCCCACCAGGCGCGATGCAAAGTGGGATTACCCCACAATGTGATGTCGCGAGACATCCGCAACGATCCGAACCCTCATCAGGGTTCGGACTCCTTGTTCTTCGGGGTCCGTAGGGGCGGCGTGGTCCGCCGACCGGTTTGCCGGTGCCGTGGCAGGGGCGTTGCGGGTCGATGGTGAGTTGGCGGATCACCTCGCCGGTGCTCGATCATGCCGGGGGGTCCTCTCCGACGCGGCCGTCGATGGCCTCGCG
>JBAVTH010000117.1:0-1585 GCA_049696035.1 Ilumatobacteraceae bacterium | reverse complement strand
GTCCAACACGGCACCGACCTCACCCGCCACCGACCTCCAGAGCATCGGTTGCCCGACCGCCGCGACAGCTCGACCCTGAGACGACGCCGTCCGCACAACACCCGACCGTTGCGGCGATCAGCGTCCGCGAATCCATGCTCTCGAAGGTGGCGGTGCCTCGACCGCTGCACCGGGCGCGATCTGTCCCGTACAACTGTCGTCCACGACACCCGGACGGAACCTGTCAAGGGGTTTGAGACACGAGCGGGGTTAGTTGCTTTGGATCTTGGCCTCGCGTGAGGGGTCGTTGATCCAGGCGCTGGTGGGTAGTTGGGGTGGTGTTGGTCGGCGGCCGCGGAAGCGGTCGGGGTTGGCGGTGTAGGCGGCGTCGAGGGTGACGGCACGTTGGGCGCGGATCTCGGTGGCGGTGCCGTAGTGCACTGATGCTGGGGTGTGGAGTCCGATGCCGGAGTGGCGGTGTTCGTGGTTGTAGTACGCGAAGAACGTCTCGCAGAACCGGCGGGCGTGCTGGATCGAGCCGAAGGATCCGGGGAACGCCGGGCAGTACTTGAGTGTCTTGAACCCGGCTTCGGAGTAGGGGTTGTCGTTCGATACGTGCGGCCGGCTGTGGGAGCGGGCGACGCCGAGATCGACGAGGAGCTGCGCGACGGGTTTCGAGGTCATCGAGGTGCCACGGTCGGCGTGCAAGGTGAGCTGACCGCGTGCGACACCTTGGGTGGTGATCGCAGCGTCGATGAACTCTTTGGCGAGCTCGCCGGTCTCGGCGGCGGCGACGGTCCAGGCGATGACGTAGCGCGAGTAGATGTCGATGATCACGAACAGCTCGTAGTAGACGCCACGGGTGGGCCCGCGGAGCTTCGTGATATCCCACGACCACACCTGGTTCGGCGCAGTCGCGATCAACTCGGGTCGCTTCTTCGCGGGGTGGGTGCGTTGGCGTCGTCGTTCACGGTTCTCGCCGGCGATGGCGAGGAGCCGGTACATGGTCGAGATCGAGCACATCCAGATCCCGTCGTCGAGCAACCTTGCCCATACCTGCGCCGGGGCGAGATCGCAGAACTCCGGCGACCGCAACACGGTCAGCACCTGCTGACGTTCCGTCTCCGACAAGGCGTTCACGGGTGCCGGGCGCGGCGCGGGTGGCCCGAGGATCGGTCCCTTCAGGTGCCGGTAGTGGGTTGCCCGGGCCCGGCCGAGCAGACCGGCGGCGCGGCGGGTGCAGGTCACCTTCGCGAGGTCGTCGAAGTGATCGTCGATCACCGCTTCGACCTCGTCTCGGTGTCCGCGCTCTCGGAGATGAGCTCCAAGAGCGCGTGTGCTTTTCCCATGATCTCCAACGCCATCTTCGTGCGTTCGAGTTCGGCCTCGAGCCGGGCAACCCGCCGGCGAGACCGACCCAACTCGGCATCGACAGCCGGGCGCCGATCCGCCCGAGGCTTGGCGGCGAGACCGGCCAGGGCACCGCTTTCGCGTTGCTTGCGCCACTCCGACAGGTGCGACGAGTACAGGCCCTCACGCCGCAACAACGCGCCACGTTCCGGGCTGCCCTTGGGCAACGCGTCATACGCGTCCAAGTACGCGAGCT
>JBAVTH010000116.1:0-2450 GCA_049696035.1 Ilumatobacteraceae bacterium | reverse complement strand
CCCACCATCGCCGCTTCGGCGAACGCGCGCACGTAGCCCAACCAGCTGTGGTGCGGCTCCTGCCAGCGGGTCACCAGGAACACGGCGGTGACGAACATCAGCAGTCCCAGCGCGAGGCGCTTCATCCGCTGCATCGCCCGCTGGCGGTCGCGATCGCTCGCCGACATCACGTCCATCGACCCGACTGTAACGGCGTCTCCTCGATCCGCTGTCGACTCCGACCCATGTCAGCGAGTTCCCGCAATCCCCCCGGTGGGAGCATGACGCGAACGGAGCACGATGGGGCGGGTGTAGTTGCGTCGGCTCGCGGGTGCTCAGTGGTGGGTGACGTAGAGGCCGGGCTTGCCCGCCGCCAGCCGGGCGGTGGCGCCGACGATGATCGCCGGCAGCAGCGTGTTCCAGCCGAACTGCTCGACGGTGAGCACCACGCCGGTGGCCAACACGCCTGCCGCCGAGGAGAACGCGGCGGCCGACCCTGTGGTGGCCAGCAGCGCGGGTGACGCGTGCAGCCCGGGGGCGATCACCCCGCCCGCGGTGGAGCCCATGACGAAGAGAGGCAGCACTTCGCCGCCGACGAAACCGGTGCCCAAGGCCACGACAGTGAACAGCAGCTTGAGCAACGGCACCCACCAGTCGACGTGGCCACCCTCGATCGCCGTGGCCAGCAGCGGCGACGACAGACCCAGGTACTCGCGGCCGGCCAGGCCCATCAGGCAGAGCGTGGCGACGGCGCCGACGATCGGGCGAGCGGGTGGCCACCTCACCCAATGGGCGATGCGCGCCTTCACCAGGTGCAGCAACCACACGAACAGGCGTGCCACGCAGCCGACCGCCACGCCCGCGAGGAGCAACTTCGCCGGGAGGCCAACTGTCCACGACAGCGCCGGCATGTGCGGCCGGTTCGTCATCTGGTAGCCGAGCGTGTCGACCACCACCTTGCCGGTGAGGGCCGAGATCACTGCCGGCAGCAGAGCGCGCCAGCGGTGCCGGCGGGTGACCTGCAACATGAACACGACGCCTGTGACGGGAACGCCGAACACGGCGCCCCACCCACCGGCGAGCGAGGCCGCGATCAAGGTGCGCCGGTCGTCGGCTGGCAGTCGAGCCAGCCGTGCAGCCGAATCGGTGACCGAGCCGGCCATCTGCAGCGCCGCGCCCTCACGGCCCACCGATGCACCGGCGAGGTGGCCGGCCATCGAGCCACCGAAGATCAACGGGGCCATCCGTGCCGGCACACCGTGGGTGAACAGGTGGCCCTGCTCGATCACCGCCGGGGTGCCACCCTTGGCGCGCCCGCCCCAGTAGTGGTACGCCGCGCCGACGAGCAGCCCCACCGGTGCCAGCAACCAGACCAGCCAGCCGTGCGCGATGCGGGTGCGCGTCGCCCAATCGAGCCCGCGCAGGAACGCGAACGAGATCAGCCCCGTGAGGCCGCCGCCGATCGCCGCGAAGAGCGCAAGCCGAGCTCTCGCGATCACCATCCGCAGGAGGCTAATGGGGTCTCGGCCCGCAGAGGTCGGTCGGTCGTATGCTGACGACGATGCGAGGCACCTACACGCGACGGTCGGCTGTCGGCCTGGGCCTCGGCTTGCTGGTGGCCGGTGTCGCACGTTCGGCCGCGCCATCCGCCCCGGTCGGGCCGGCATCGGCAACGGGCGCCGCCACCCGCGTTCCCCGCTTCGGCTCGCTGAGCACCCGCGCCGATGCCAACGGCTTCCTGCTGCCGCCCGGCTATCGCAGCCGGGTCATTGCCCGCAGTGGGGAGGTCGTGCCGGGCACCGACTACGTGTTCCTGAACAACCCCGACGGCGCGGGCGTGGTGCCGCGGAGCGACGGTGGCTGGTGGCTGCTGTGGAACGGTGAGGTCGACCAAGGCGGCGGCGGAGTGGCGGCGCTGCGCTTCGATGCGGCCGGCAACGTGGCCGCGGCGCGTGGCGTGCTGACCGGGTTGAACCGGGCCTGTGCCGGTGGGGTCACGCCGTGGGGTACCTGGCTGTCGTGCGAGGAGGTGGATCGCGGCACCGTCTGGGAGGTGGATCCGCAGAGCACCACTCCTGCCGCACAACGACTCGCCATGGGGCGATTCCGCCACGAAGCGGCGGCGGTGGATGGCGCCCGTGCCGCGGTGTACCTGTCCGAGGACGAGCCCGACGGCTTCTTCTACCGCTACCGCTACGACCAGGCAGGGCACGATCTCGGCTCCGGTGTCCTCGAGGCCGCCCTCGTCGCCGGCGACGGCTCGGTCACCTGGCTGGCCGTGCCCGACCCGGGCGCGGCGAGCGCCCAGTGCCGCACTCAGGTGCCGGCCACGACCTTCGCCGGTGGCGAGGGATTGTGCATCATGGATGGTCGCCAGGTGTTCCTCACCACGAAGTACGACG
The DNA here is from genome assembly GCA_049696035.1 of Ilumatobacteraceae bacterium. Classification (GTDB taxonomy): domain Bacteria; phylum Actinomycetota; class Acidimicrobiia; order Acidimicrobiales; family Ilumatobacteraceae; genus UBA668. Next base: position 69 of record JBAVTH010000116.1, on the reverse strand, counting down.
ACCATGTGTGGCGCTACGACACGGTGACCGAACAGATGGACATCGTGTACCAGCCGTCACCCGGCTCGG
>JBAVTH010000115.1:0-3367 GCA_049696035.1 Ilumatobacteraceae bacterium | reverse complement strand
GACCGGCAGTGTGGACAGCTCCTCGCGCAGCATGGCGCGTGCCTCGGCCCACTCCGGCGTCCAGCACAACCGGCGCGAGCCGGCCGGACCACCGGTACGAGCGGCCAGCTCGCGCAGGTCGCGGATGGCACGGGAGGCGTCGAAGGTTGCGGTGTCGGTGTCGGCGGTCACCCTGGTGACACTACCGAAGGCTTCGCGGCCTGCCGTCCGGAGCGGCGTCAGGCCTTCTTGAGGAACTTCGCCTTCAGCAGCACGCCCTTGCCGGCCACCTTGCAGTCCACCTCGTGGTCGCCTGCGACCAGGCGGATGTTGGTGATCTTGGTGCCGACCTTGAGCGTGTCGGAGGTGCCTTTGACCTTGAGGTCTTTGATGACCGACACGGAGTCGCCGTCGTGGAGCACGTTGCCGTTTGCGTCGCGCACCTCTCCCACCGCCCCCGGGTCGGCGCCTTCGGCGGTCCACTCGCTGCCGCAGGTCATGCATTCGGCGTGCCCGTCATCAGCGAACAGGACGTCGGTCATCGTGCAGATCGGGCAGGCCACGTTCGTTTCCATGCGAGAGGGTCTATCAAGCGGAGATGGCAAGTCCGCTGGATCAGCGTTGCTCGATCTGCTGCAGCACGGCCCTGCCGATGGCTGCCAGCTGGTCGGCGGTCGCCGGCGCGGGGCCGGGTTCCGTGCCCTCCGGGGGCTCGGTGCCGACAGGTGGCCCGGCGCCGAGCAGCTGCTTCGCGCCAGTGCCGAACGCAGACGCGAGCACCGTGGTGCCGTCGGGACCGACGGACAGGGTGGAGACCACATGCGGCCCGGAGGAGACCAGGGTCGTCTCGTCGAACTGGGTGAAGGCGGCCTCGTTCGGCACCCACATCGGTGACGTGGCGGAGATGATGCGCCAGGCCATGACTTCCACCTCGCCGCCGCCCTCGAGGGCGAAGCCGGCGTACCGCATCGTCACGCACTCGTTCAGCGTCGGCGCCAGATCGCGCACCGCGGAGGTTGCCAGGCGGCCGATCTCCGCGACGACGGCATCGGTTGCCGCGGCACTGAAGTCGCCCAGCCGCAGGCTGGAGGAGATCTCGCCGCTCAGCACCAGCGCACCATCGGCGTCGTCGGAGTACCACTCCCTCATCGAGGCCGTGACGCTGCCCGCTTCGTCGATGCACCCGATGTTGGTCGGTGTGCCGGTGATCGGCACGGTGGGCACCGAGCCGCTCTCACCGTTGGTGTCGTTGCTGCGGAAGTGCTTGACGGCGAGCACGCCCGCCACCACTGCAACGATGACCAGCGCACCGGTGGCCAACGTTCGGCGCTCGGGGAGGCGAAGGGAGACGGTCAATGGCTGGTGTTCCGTCGCTGGCGACTGTGACGTTCGAGCGCGAGGCGCACCAGCTCGTCGATCAGGTCGCGGTAGCTGAGCCCGCTGGCGATCCACAGCTTCGGGTACATCGAGATCGGCGTGAAACCGGGCATCGTGTTGATCTCGTTGAGCAGGAAGCCGCGACCGTGCTCCTCGAAGAAGAAGTCGACTCGCGACAGCCCCTCGCAGCGCAACGCAGCGAACGAGCGGATGGCCAGCTGCTGCACCTCGGCGGTCTGCTCGGGGGTGAGTGGCGCAGGAATCAAGGACTGCGACCCGTCGTCGACGTACTTGTCGGCGTAGTCGTAGAACTCGGCGCCGGGCACGATCTCGCCCGGCACACTCGCCTTCGGCTCGAGGTTGCCGAGCACTGCGACTTCGATCTCCCGACCGTCGATGGCTTCCTCGATGACGATCCACTCGTCGTAGCTGAGGGCGACCTCGATGGCGTCGCGCACTGCCTCCACCGTCTTGGCCTTCGTGACGCCGACGGAGGAGCCCATGTTCGCCGGCTTCACGAAAACCGGCAGGCCGAGCTCCGCGGCAACGTGTGCGGCGGTGCCGGGTGTGACCTCGTGCGCCCGCAGCGCCACGTAGCGGGCCTGTGGAATGCCGTGAACAGCGGTGACCTGCTTGGCCATCGCCTTGTCCATCGCCACCGCTGAACCCAGCACGCCGGTGCCGACGTAGGGCACGTTGGCGAGCTCGAGCATGCCCTGCACGGTGCCGTCTTCGCCGAGCGGGCCGTGCAGCAGCGGTACGACGACCGTGCGCCCGGCCGCGACCGGGAGACCGGTGGCGGCAGGGGAGAGCGCGGCAGTGGGTGCCACGGCGTCGCCCGCCGGATCGAGGCGCCCTGGCAACGTGTGCGGACCTTCGGCCAGTGCCATCAGTGCCCCGGTGGCGACAGCCCACGTGCCATCACGCGAGATGCCGATGGGCGTGATGCGGTACTTCGCCGGGTCGGCGGCGCGCAACACGTGAGCGGCTGTCGTGCAGCTGACGTCGTGCTCGGCGGACTGCCCGCCGAACAGCACGATCAGGTTGATGCGGCCGTCGGCGGGGGATGCGTTGTCGGACCCTGCCGTTGCGGAGGGGATTGCGTCGGCAGCCATGCAACCCCGACGGTACCGTGTGCAGCGATGCGTTTCAGAGCGGAAGTGGTGGCGGCTGCCACCGGCGGTCGGTTGCACGGACCCGATGTCGAGATCGACGGCGTGTCGTTCGACTCGCGATCCATCCAGCCGGGCCAGCTCTTCGTGCCGCTCGTCGCCGATCGCGACGGCCACGACTTCATCGCTGCCGCCCTCGCGCGGGGCGCTGCCGCCTACCTCACGTCGGCACCTCCGGGAGGCGGCACAGCGGTCGAGGTGCCCGACACGCTGAAGGCACTGATGGCGCTCGCGGCCGCCCAGCGGCCTCAGTTCACCGGCCCCGTCATCGGGGTCACGGGTTCGGTCGGCAAGACCTCCACCAAAGATCTGGCGTGGGCGGCGCTGGCCGCCAGCCGGCGCACCTGGGCCAACGAGCGCAGCTTCAACAACGAGCAAGGGCTACCCACCACCCTGCTCAACGCGCCTGAGCTCACCGAAGTGCTGATGCTGGAGATGGGCATGCGAGGGCACGGGGAGATCGCCGAGCTGTGCTCGATCGCGCGACCCACGATCGGCGTCGTGACCCGCGTGGCGGAGGCCCATTCGGATCGCGTCGGCGGCATCGACGGCGTGGCGCGGGCGAAGGCCGAGCTGATCGCAGCGCTGCCGCCCGACGGGCTGGCCATCCTCAATGCCGACGATGTGCGCGTGCGGGCGATGGCATCGGTCAGCGAGGCACCGGTGCTGCTCTACGGCGACGCGGCCGGTGCCGACGTTCGCATCGGCGACCTGCACCTCGACGACATCGCCCGTCCCTCGTTCCACCTCGACACGCCGTGGGGATCGTGCGATGTGCATCTGGGTGTCTCCGGGCGCCATATGGCGCACAACGCGGCGGCGGCGCTGGCGTGCGTGGG
>JBAVTH010000114.1:0-5811 GCA_049696035.1 Ilumatobacteraceae bacterium | reverse complement strand
GCCCGGTGACCCAGGCGATGCCGCCGACGAGCAGCGCCGCCAACGCGACACCCGAGACAGTGCGCGCGGCCGACCGCCGGCGTCGATGCGCTGCCTCGCGCCGGGTCGACATGGTGTCGAGGTCGGGCCGCGGTACAAGGTCGGCCGCAATATGCCGCAGTTGCTCGCCGATCTCGTGGCCGAAGCGCTCGTCGGTGTCGGTGCTCATGTTCTCTCCTCCGGCTGGTCGTCCAGCAGCGTCCTCAGCCGGGCCAGCCCGCGGCTGGCCTGCGACTTCACCGTGCCCGCCGCCAGGCGCAGCGTGCGGCCCACCTGCGCCTCCGACATGTCATCGAGGTAGCGCAGCACCACGATCGTGCGCTGCTGCAGCGGCAGCTGTTGCAGTGCGCGCACCAGCGGCTCTCGCAGCTCCAGCCGATCGGTTGCCTCGTGGGCACCCTCGCCGCGTCGGTACTCGACCGCGCGTCGCTCGTGAGCACGTCGTCGCCAGCGCGACCTCATCTCGTTCGCCACCGCCCGGCGTAGGTAGGCCAGAGGGTCGGCCACCTCGTCGCGTCGCCACCGGGGCAGCACGCGGGCGAACACCTCGGCGGTCACCTCCTCTGCTACGTGCTCGTCGCCGGCGAGCAGCGCCGCCAGCCGGAACACCGCCAGGTGGTGTGCTGCGAACACGGCGGAGTAACCATCGTTCACCGACGGCGCCGAGGGCACCATCGGCACCGACGTCGCCTCGGGAGCAGGCGTGACGAGCGGGGGCAGGTGCGCGGCGTCGGTCACAACACGTCAGACGCACGAAGCACGAGATCGGTTGACACGGCCATGTGCCGATGCTGGCACGCAGTGCCAAGGATGAGCGGCGCTCGACGAGCGGGCGCGGCTGCACGCGTGAGCCGGAGCCTTCAGTGGGCAGAGCGGCCGACGTAGGCGAGCAGCTTGGTTTGCTCATCAGCCCCGGCGGGCACCGCCACCTCGGCCCCGAAGAGGCCAGGCATGCGCATCACTTCCTCCAGCCCGGCGAGGTTCGAGCGAACCATCTCGATCTCCCCGGCGTCGAGCACGGCGTGCTCGGCCAGACCGCAGGCGGCGGCGATGTCCCACCGGTGCAGAATCAGGTCGAGCGTGTAGAAGCGGTCGATGGTGACCCCCACCGTGGTAGGCCCGAAGTACCCATCGAAGGCGATGTCGGCCGTGGCCTGGTCGTCGAGCGCAGCCTGCATGGCGGCGCGCGCGACCGGCCACGCCGCCGACGGGGAGAGGCCGTCGGTGGGCGCCACCGGCAGACCTCGCTGGGCCATGAAGTCGGTCTCGGTGCTCACCACATGGGCGAGCACCTCGGCTGCCGACCACCCCTCGCACATGGAAGGTACTTTCCAGGCCGGTGCGGGCATGGCGGCGACGAGCGCGGTGAAGCGAGCAGAGGCGGCGGCGTAGCGCTGTGCGGAGGTGTTCATCGCGCCAGTGTCCCAGCGAAGTTGCGCCCCGTCTTGTACGGATCGGACATGTCGGGGAAGGTGGCGAACGACTCGGCCAGGAAGCGCCCCGGCGGCGAGCCGGTGATGGCTCGGCAGTCGCGCACGAGGTGCGCGTGATCGGTGTAGCCGGCCTCGTGCGCCAACGTTGCCAGCGAAGTGCCGTGCGGCGCCAGCTCGGCGACGGACCAGAAGCGGTGGAACCGCACGATGCGGGCGAGGGTGCTGAGGCCGTAGCCGAAGGACGAAAGGCAGCGGCGATGAAGCTGCCGCGTGGTGAGGCCCACCGCTGCCGCGACCGTCGGCGCCTTGACGCGCGGGTGACGGGTGACCAGCTCGACGACGGCTTCGGCGAACGGGTCGGGGTCGGCGGCCGATGCCACGAGCGCAGCGGCTTCCTGCTCCAGTACCGCCATTCGGGCGGCTTCGTCGGGTGCCGCAGCGAGGCGTTCGAGCAGCGACCGCTCGGCGGCCTCACCCGCCACCTCGCGCCACGGCACCAGCCGGTCGGCGACGACCTGGGCATCGAGGCCCAGCAGTGCCGGCAGCACGCCCGGGCGGAAGCGCACTCCGGCTGCCGTGACGCCCTCGGGCAGCTGGAAGGTCCATGCCGTTGCCTCCGGCCCGCACAGCAGGATGCTGCCGGTGCTGAGCCACAACAGGTCGATGCATGCATCGGGGACCAGCCGGTGGCGGCCGCTGGGCTGCGCGCTCCAGGAACAGGCCAGCACGCGATCGAGTGGGGAAGGTGCAGCTACCGGTTGGTACCAACGAACGGCGCGGCCACCCGGGACGCCGGTGCCACTCATTGCGGGCGTCCCGAGAGCCCCACGGCGACCAATGCCTCGTTGACCGTGGCCACGCGGGTGAGAGAGATGCCTTCCACCCCGTTGGGTGAGTTGGCCGGGACGATCGCACGAGTGAAGCCCATGCGCGCGGCCTCGGCCAGGCGACGTGGCGCGTGCGCCACCTGGCGCAGCTCGCCAGCGAGCCCGACCTCGCCGAACACGACCACGTCGGGGGGGATGGGGTGGTTGAGCAGCGCGCTGACCAGCGCCAGGCACAGTGGCAGATCGGCGCCCGGCTCGGTGAGCCGCACTCCGCCGACGGCCGACGCGAACACTTCGTGCTGCCCCATCTGCAGGCGGGAGCGGCGCTCGAGCACCGCCAGCAGCAGTGCCAGGCGGCCGGGATCGAGCCCCTGGGCGCTGCGCCGCGGCGGCACGCCGGGGTTGACCTTGTTGGTGAGCGCCTGCACCTCGACCAGCAGCGGCCGCTGGCCCTCCAACGTCGGGGTGATGGCAGAGCCGGCGACGCCGGTGCGCCGGTCGGTGAGGAACAACTTGCTGGCGTCGGGCACGCCGATGAGGCCCTCGCCCGCCATCTCGAACACTCCGAGCTCGTTGGTGGGCCCGAAGCGGTGCTTGGCGGCGCGCAGCAGGCGCAATGAGTGGTGACGGTCGCCCTCGAAGCTGAGCACGGTGTCGACCACGTGCTCGAGCACCCGCGGGCCGGCAAGCCCACCCTCCTTGGTGACGTGGCCGACCATGACGATGGGCAGGTTGCGGCGCTTGGCCTCGCCAACCAGACGGTGTGCGCACCCGCGCACCTGCACGACACTGCCGGGGGCGGAGGGCACGTCGGGGTCGGCGATGGACTGGATGCTGTCGATGACCACCAGCTGCGGCTGCACCTCGTCGATGGCGGCGATGATGTGAGGGAGCGAGGTCTCGGGCAGCAGCCACAGCTCGGGGCGCACGGCATCGAGACGCTCGGCCCGCAGCCGCACCTGCTGCGCGCTCTCCTCCGCGCTCACGTAGAGCGTGCGCTGCGGCCACTGGGCCAGCAGCTGTAGCAGCAGTGTGCTCTTGCCGATGCCGGGTTCGCCACCCAGCAGCGTGACGGAGCCCGGTACCAGCCCGCCGCCGAGCACGCGATCGAGCTCGGCGATGCCGGTGGACTGAGGCTGGGCGAACGAGGCATCGACCGAGCCGATCGGTGTGGCCGGCGCCGATGGCCCGAGGTTGTGGCCGGCCACCGGATCGGGCAGATCGACGTCTTCCACCAGCGAGTTCCACGCCTCGCACGAGGCGCAGCGCCCGGCCCACTTGGGGGTGGCTGCGCCGCACTCCGTGCAGCGGTAGACGACGCGAACCTTGGCCATGCCTGCACCCTACGGAATGGGTCTCACACGGAAGCGGCGTTTCGTCGTGGCAGCCCGGTGCGCTGCCGTCGTTGCGCTCGCAAGTTGTGTCGCAGCTGTCTCGGAGTCGGAGACGAATTCGCCCCGGAAGCACCGGAAACACGATGCGGCCCCGGAATGCCGCAGCAAGAGCCCGTCGGTCGGGCAGCAGGCTGTCAGCGGGGGAGAGGGCGGCGCGCAGCTCGCCGTTTGCGGGCGCTGGCCACGAAGGCGATGAACGCGACCGCCACCAGGCACCAGGCGACAAGAGCGATCAGCGCGACGGTGGCGACGGTGCCCCAGATGCTGGACGGCGCGCCGAGGGCGAGCACCGATGTGGTGGTCAGGTCGGCGGACGAACCGTCGAGCGGCACCGACCAGGCGAGTGACCGGTCACCGGTACCCGTCGAATCGGACGTCGAATCGGACGTTGCGGACGTGGAATCGACCGTCGGCGCGGGCGTCGACTCGGTGGTCACCACCGCAGGATCGCCTGGGAGGTCGGCGGTGAACGTGAACGTGACGACATCGGTGGGACGTAGCGACGTGGCGGCGATGTTGTCGGCGTACGGGCTGCCGCCGATGGCCGCGAGCACGTCGGGGTCGGCGAAGGCATCGATGCCGCCGTCCACTCGCAGCGTGCCGGCGAGCACGGTCGTGACGGCATCGTCGGTGACCGTGCGAGTGATGGCGACATCGTGCAGCGGGCCGCCGGGCCCGTTGATCGACTGCAGCAGCGCGGAGGCCTCCTCGACGGTGGCGAACGGATGAGTGAGCACCACCTGCAGCCCGCCGCTGTCGGTGGCCGCCGGCGGGGTGAGCACCCACCCCGCAGCCACCGCATCGTCGAAGCGGAGATCCTCCGCCAAGCCCGGAGCTTGCGCGACCACGTCGGCATCGGCCACTGCCGTGAGCGTGACGGCGCCGCTGCCGTCGGTCTCCACCTTCACGTCGACGGTGGTGTCCACCTTGCACGCCGTCAGCGCAAGCGCGGCAAGAACGAAGGCAATGGCGCGACGCATTGGTCCATTGTGGCAGCCGAGCCGGCGCCCGACGCGGCGCGGCGTCGGCGCGGGTTACTCGGCGGGTGCCGGCGGCTCGGTGATCGTGACCTCGGGTGCGCCCGTGGCAGCCAGCTCGACTGCGGCCGGCGGCTGGAAGCCTTCGACCGCATGGAACGAGAGCTTCTTCTCGCCGGGGCGCTCGGGGTCGTCCTCGGTGTCGACGACGATGATCTCGCCGGCGTGGAACTCCTTGTAGAGGATCTTCTCCGACAGCACGTCCTCGATCATCCGCTGGATCGCACGGCGCAATGGGCGGGCGCCCAGCTGCGGGTCGTAGCCTTTCTCGGCCAGCAGTTCCTTGGCCGACTGGGTCAGCTCGATGCCGAGACCCTGGCTCTCCAGCTGGCCGGTGAGGCGTTTCGTCATCAGATCCACCATCTGCATCACCGCCTCGCGGCTGTGCTCGTGGAACACGATGATCTCGTCGATCCGGTTGAGGAACTCGGGGCGGAAGTGGCCCTTCAGCGCATCGGTGACCTTGTCCTTCATGCGCTCGTAGCTCATGGCTTCGTCGATCTTGGTGAAACCGACGTTTGCCTTGCGCAGGTCGCTCGACCCGAGGTTAGAGGTCATGATGAGCACCGTGTTGCGGAAGTCGACCGTGCGACCCTGGCTGTCGGTGAGGCGGCCTTCCTCGAGGATCTGGAGCAGCGTGTTGAACACGTCGGGGTGAGCCTTCTCGATCTCGTCGAACAGCACCACGCTGAACGGCTTGCGCCGCACGGCTTCGGTGAGCTGACCGCCTTCTTCGTAGCCCACGTAGCCGGGCGGTGAACCCACCAGGCGGCTGACGGTGTGCTTCTCCATGTACTCGCTCATGTCGAGCGAGATCAGGCTCTTCTCGTCGCCGAACAGGAACTCGGCCAGGGTCTTGGCCAGCTCGGTCTTGCCCACGCCCGTCGGGCCCAGGAAGATGAACGAGCCGCTGGGACGCTTCGGGTCCTTGAGGCCGGCGCGGGTGCGGCGCACGCTCTGGCTGACGGCCTTGATCGCGTTCTCCTGGCCGATGATGCGCTTGTGCAGCTCGGCCTCCATGTTGAGCAGCTTGGCGGTCTCCTCCTCGGTGAGCTTGTACACCGGGATGCCCGTCCAGATG
>JBAVTH010000113.1:0-19995 GCA_049696035.1 Ilumatobacteraceae bacterium | reverse complement strand
GTCGATCTTGGGGAGCGCGGCCAGCAACCGTCCGGTGGCCAACCTGCCCCGCCAGCCGAGCAGCTCGGTCCGCAGCAGCGATCCGATGCCGGAAGGCAGCACGCCGAGCCGGTCGCCGATCAGTCCGCGGCCGTCGGAGCCGGGTGGGCCTCCCTGCGGTCGGATGCCGAGGCCGGCGAGCACGCTCACCGCCTGCCCGCCCAGGTAGAGGGCATGCGGGCCGCTATTGAACAGGAACCCGCCGCGATCGTCGGTGCGGCCGCGCCCTCCGGCGGGCTGAGGATCGAGCACCGTCACCGACCGGCCCGACGCCAGGACGCAACGAGCGGCCGTGAGGCCGGCCAAGCCGGCACCCACGACCGCTACATCGGTGTGAATGGTGGTGCTGTCGAGTTCTGCGTCGGCGTTCATGCTTGCTCTGACGAGCGAGCGGCGCCGACCGTGACAGCGGTCAGTCGCCGTCGGAGTCGCCCGAGTCGCCGGAACCTTCCGAACCGCCGCCAGCGCCTTCCTCCTGCCAGGAGATCTTGGCACCCTGGTGGCCGGCCTTGCTGATCGCGTAGGTGGCGACCGAGGCACTCAGCACGAGAGCCACTGCGACGCCGATGGCGCCGGCCTTGGAGCCGACGAAGCCCCAGAAACCGTTCATGGGCGTGCCGCCGGCAGCGCGCTTGCGCGCCAGATGACGAAGCACCACGACGACGAGCACGACGACGAAGAAGACGATGGCCACTGTGCGAGCGGTCTCGCCGAGCTCGAAGTGATCCTCGCGGGCGGCCGTCTCGGCTTCGTTCTGCAGGCTCTCGAGGCCCTCGCCGCTACCGGCAGCGAAGATGGCGCCCAGCGCTCCCGCGCCGGACAGTGCAACCAGACCCCAGCCGAAGCGATCGAGCCACGCCGGCTTGAACGCGAAGACGATCGCGATGAGCGCCGCCAACGGCACCAGGACGACAGGGATGTGCACGAGCAGGGGGTGGGCCGGAAGGCCGAACAGCTTTTCGAGTTCCATACCCGACACCGTACGCTCCATCTTCACCGAAGTCGGTGAAAACGAGGTAAGAGTTCCTCCAAGTTTCGACCAATAACCCCAGCTCAGGCTTTGGATTCTCCGAGCGGCGGCCTCATCCGGGCATGTGGGCGGCAACGTCGGCGAACACCGCGTCGAACCTCCGGCAGACGGACTCGATGTCCTCGTCGGTGGTGACCGTGGAGAGCACGAGCAGGCCACGCGATGCGAAGTAGAGGCCGTGGTTCATCCCGGCGAGGTGCACCAGGCGCATGGTGGCGGCATCGTCGCGCACCACGTTGGTAGCAGGTGCTTCGGGCGTGAAGTAGATGTTGATCAACGAGCCGATGCGACGGCTGGAGAAGGGCAGACCGGCAGCGGCAGCCGACGTGGCCAGGCTGCTGTCCAGCCGCTCGGCCTGAGCAGCCATCCTCGCGATCCGATCAGTGGTGAGATGACCGAACGACACGACACCTGCCGCGGTGGTGACCGGGTTGCCGTTGAACGTGCCGCTGTGGAAGATGCGGCCGCGGCTGGGGTCGAGCAGGCTCATCAGCTCCGCATTGCCGCCGACGGCGCCCACGGGATAACCGCCGCCGATGATCTTGCCGAGCGTGGTGAGATCCGGGGTGATGCCCAGGTTCACCTGGTGCCCACCCTCCGACATGCGCAGGGTGATCACCTCGTCGAGCACGAACACCGCTCCGGCGCGGTGGGTGGCATCGATGACGCGGTGGAAGAACTCGACCGGTGCCTCGACGAGGCCCGAAGAGCCCATTGCCGCCTCGAGGAAGACGGCGGCGATTTCACCGCCCTGTTCGGCCAGGATGGCTTCGAACGCCGCCGCGTCACCCCACGGAGCGACGATCGTGTGCGGCCATGCATGGTCGCCTTCGTTGCCGAAGAACCCGGCTTCGAAGGCCTCGTGGCTGCCGTGGTAGCCGAACTTGGCCATCAGCACCTTGTGCCGCCCTGTGTGAGTGCGCGCCACGTGCAGGGCGAGCATGTTGGCCTCGCTGCCGGAGTTGCAGAAGCGCACCAGCTCGATGGACGGCACTCGCCCGCAGATCAGCTCGGCGAGCTCGACCTGTGAGTTGTTGCGCGCCGGCCACGCCGTACCGGCACCGATCACCTTCGACACGGCCTCCACGATCGGCGGGTAGGCATGGCCGTGCAGCAGGCTGGTGAAGTTGTTGCTGAGATCGAGGTAGTTGTTGCCATCGAGGTCGGCGAGGGTGACCCCGTGGGCCTCGGCGAAGGTGAGCGGGTAGGGCGTGTGATAGCCGGCCGCGCGGGTGTCGCCGGCGGGCATCACCTTGCGCGCACGCGGACCCATCGCCGCCGACAGCGGCGTGCGGTCGATGTACTGCTGCTCGATGGTCGAAAGGATCGTCGGCATGCGAGAACTGTAGGCGACGGTCCGTGTCAGCGTTCGAGTGCCGAGTTCGCCGGATTGCTCGGGTCGTAGTACACGATCACCGAGGCCCCGGACGGGTAGCGGGCCACGGTGTTGGACGCGCTGCTGTCGGTGCCGGCGACCCGGACGCGGCCGAGCTCGTCGCCGACGCGCACGCGGTGACCCTGGAAGACCTGGCCGTTGACCTGATAGGCGTAGAGCACCAGCGGCGACTCCTGCCGTGAGGTGCCGTGATGGCTCACCTGCACCGTCGCGCTGAGCACGGTGCCCATGGTGTGCGGCCAACCGACGGCCATCGAGCGCGCCGAAGCCGACCTGCGGCTGCGCATCAGCAGGTGCACCGCCAGCCCGGCGAGGACCAACAGCGGTGCCACCGTCGTGATGGTGCTTGTGTCGACTCCACCCATCTGCCCGTCAGACTCCCTTTCGGAAACCCCCCGCCGCAGACGTTAGTCCCTTCGCGCGGGCACCGAATCCGTCGGGGCGCGCCGGCGGCTCACGTTCACCCCAGAAGATCGCGAGCGACGTCGAGCCACAGGTTCGTCGTCAGCCGCAGGCTCTCCACGTCGATGCGCTCGTCGTGCCCGTGGAAGCGGCGGCCGAAGTCGGATGGGTCGAGGTCGGGGCTGAACAGTCCGGCACCGTAGGCGACGGCACCCATCTGACGGTAGATGCGTGAATCGGTGAAGCCGACCACCAGCTGCGGCGTGGGCCGCGACGTCGGGAACGGCTTGGCGATGCTGCGGGCGAGTGCGTCCCACAGGGGCGTGTCACCACGGCTGATCGAGGCCGGATCGTTCATCACGACCTCCACCGTCACCCGCTCGTACAGATCACCGAGCGCGGCGCGCAGATGGGCGTCGACGTCGGTGGCGCTCTCCCCCGGCAGGGTGCGCACATCGACGCCGATGTCGACGCAGTCCGGGATCACGTTCGTCTTCATCGGGGTCGGGCCGCCGGGGCCGTCCGTGCCGGGCCCGATCGTGTTGCACGAGAACGTCGTGTGCGTGCACGCGTGGAGGTGGGCGCCCGGGCCGGGCACCGGCAGCGCATCGAGGTACGCATCGATCCGCCCCTCGTCGAGCAGCTCGCGCTGCACCGCCGGCGGTACGCCGAGCGTCTCGACACGCGTGCGCCACAGCTCGTGGAAGCGCGGCGACGGCCGGTACTCGCCGATGCGCTGCACCACCGCCGCAGCGGTCATCAAAGCGTTGTCGGCCTTGAAGGGCGTACTGCCGTGACCGGGGGTGCCGCGCACACGCAACCGGCGCCACGCCACCCCCTTCTCCCCCACGTTGATGCCGATGTAGGGCTGCTCCCTGGGGCCGCTGTGCAGGCCACCGTTCTCGGTGAGCACGTAGTCCGCCCGGATCGCGTCCGGCTCGTGGTCGGCCATCCAGCGCATGCCGTGCTTGCTGCCGGACTCCTCGTCAGCCACGGCGAAGAAGATCAGATCGCCCCTCGGCCGAAAGCCTGTGGTCGCGAGATGACGGAACGCAACCGCCATCGACGCGGTCAGGTTCAGCATGTCGACCGCGCCACGGCCCCACACCTCACCGTTCACCAGTTCACCGCCGAACGGGTCGCGGGTCCATCCGGCGGAGTTCACCGGCACGACGTCGGTGTGCCCCATCAGGCACAGGCTGGGCGCGCTCGGGTCGGTTCCCGCGATGCGGGCGACGAGCGACTGGCGCTCGGGCGTGGGACCGAACCGCTGCAGCTCCAGGCCGGTGCCGCCGAGGAACTGCCGCAGCACGTCGGCGTTGCGGGTTTCGTGGCCCGAGGCGTCGGTGCCGTCGTTGACGCATTCGTTGCGGATGAGCGTCTGCAGCAGTTCGACGGTCTGCCCCGTCAGGTCAGCACTCACTGCTGAGCCCCCATCTGCTGAGCGCGCATCTGTCGATCGATCCGCTCCTGACGCAGCGCGTTGCGGCGCACCTTCCCGGCGTCGTCGCGCAACGGCTCGCTGACGAACTCGAACGTGCGCGGCAGCTTGTAGACCACGAGCCGATCTGCCAGGAACTGCTTGAGCTCCGCTTCGTCGACTTCCGCCGGGTCGGCCTCGATGATCGCGTGGACCACGTTGCCCTTGTCGTCATCGGGCAGGCCGACAACTGCGCACGAGTGGATGCCGGCGTGCTCCTGGAGCGCGGCTTCGATCTCCGCCGGGTAGATGTTGGCGCCGCCGGAGAGGATCATGTCAGCGGCCCGATCGCCCAGGTAGAGGTAGCCCTCGGCGTCGAGGTAGCCGTGGTCGCCGAGCGATTCCCAACCGCCCTCGCGCGTGCGGGCGGCCGCGCCGAGGTAGTGGTAGGTGGGGGTCTCGCGATCCAGTGAGCGCAGCCACACCTCGCCCATCTCGCCGGCCGGCAGCTCGTTGCCGTCCTCGTCGGCGATCAGCACCGTGCCGGGCTGGGCGCGGCCCACCGAACCGCGGTGCGCCAGCCAGTCGGGGCCCGTGATGACCGTCGCGGTCTGGGCCTCCGTGCCGGCGTACAGCTCGTAGATCCGCTCGGCGCCCAGCCAGTCGATCCACACCTGCTTGAGCCATTCGGGGCATGGCTCGGCAAGGTGCCACACCACGCGCAGCGTCGAGAGATCGTAGGCGTCGCGCACGTCCTGAGGCAGGCGCCAGATGCGCTTCATCATCGTCGGCACCATGTAGAGCACGGTGCCGTGGTGCTCGTGGATCGCGGCCAGCGTGCCCTCTGCATCGAAGCGCGGCAGAAGGACAACGTGGTTGCCGGCCAGCAGCGCCTGACAGCTCCACACTCCAGGGCCATTGTGGTAGAGCGGGCCGGGCATCACCAGACAGCCATCGTTGCCGAGCAGCAGTGGTGGCGGTGCCTCGTCGTCCAGCGCTGCCGGGTCGCCGGAGACGATCAGCTTCGGCCGCCCAGTGCTGCCACCGGAGGTTGGCGCCTTCCATGCCGGCGAGACGACGTCGGGTAGATGGCCGGCGTCGGCGTGCGGCGCGCGGAAGCCGAGCGGGATGCGGCAACGGCCGGCCAGGAAGGGGTCGTCCAGCGCCGGATCGGCGGGTGCGGGGTCGACTCCGACGACGGCCGATGGGTTGGCCAGCTCCATGATCGCGTCGAGCTCGCGCCGAGGCAGCCGCCACGAGACCGGCTGCGGGATCGCACCCAGGCGCCAGGCGGCAAGGTAGGCGATGAACCAGTCGATGCTGTTGGGCACCGCGATGGTCACCATGTCGCCGGCGCGCACCCCGTGCTCGTGGAGGTGCACCGCCAGATCGTCGCCGGCCTGCACGAGCTGGGCGCGGGTGACCGTCTCGTGGCCGCACGTGATCGCGGGCCGATCCGGCTGCGCCGAGGCGAGATCGTGCAAGCGGCGACTGAACGAGATGACGGCCATGGCCGCACCCTACGCGGCCACCGAATCCGCTCGGAACGTGGAGGGGCAACGAGTGGTCACGTCACCGCCGTCATCTCTACGAGCCTGCCGGACGGCCCCAGTGCGACGGTGGGATCTCGCCGGAGCCGCGGAGGATCAGCGGGCTCGCCACGACCACCTTCGACTGGGGGTCGGTGGAGCCATCGAGCCGATCGAACAGCATCATCCCCGCCCGCCGGCCCAGCTCTCGCGGTTGCTGCGGAACGACCGTCAGGCCCGGCTCCACCACGTCGGCGAGCTCCACGTCGTCGAACCCGACCATCGCCACGGTTCGGTGCAGTTGCAGCTCGTGCAGCGCCTGCAGCGCGCCGATGGAGATGAAGTTCTGCGCGGTGAAGATCGCCGTCGGCCGCTGCTCCTGCTGCAACAGCGCGGCGACCAAGGGCCTCCACTCGTCCGGTCGGTGGCGGCCGGTGACCACCCATTCGCTGCGCACCGCCAGCCCGGCGTCGGCCATCGCATCCTGGAAACCCGCCAGCCGCTCGCCCGCGGAGAAGATGTTCGTGTCGTCGCACAGGAACGCGATGTCGCGGTGCCCGTGGTGGACCAGGTGCTCCGTCGCCGATCTGGCGCCGCCACGGTGATCGCTGCGCACCAGATCGCAGGTGAAGCCCGGTGCCTCCAGGTCGAGGAAGACCACGGGAGTGCCTCGTTCCACTTCGGCGCGCAGCGAGGCGAGCTCGTCGCCCGAGGGGATGACCACGAGGCCGTCGACGCGCCGGGAGATGAACGTCTCGATCAGCTGATCCTCTCGATCGGCATCACCGTCGCTGCTGCCGGACAGGACGAAGCAGTTCCGAGCCCGTGCGACATCTTCCAGGCCGCGCAGGATCGAGGAGAAGAACGGGTTCGAGACGTCGACCATGACGAAGCCGATCGACCCCGACCGCGAGTCGCTCTGCCGCAGGTTCCGGGCACGTTCGTCGGGCTGGTACTGCAGCTTCCTGATCGCCTGTTCGACACGTTCTGCCAGGTCGGCACTGACGCCGTCCTCGGCGTTCACGACTCTCGAGACCGTCTTCAAGCTGACGCCGGCGGTGTGGGCCACATCGCGCATCGTGGGGCGGCGGGGGTTGGTGGAGGTCATCGGCTTCGGGTGCTGCTCCGTCTCGTTGATCGGTGTGCTCCCACATTCTCTACACTCTTGACAACGTTGTCAACCGCGCCTATTCTGACCTTGACAACGTTGTCACGTGACAACGTTCACACCACGAGTCCTGAGGGGGACACTCATGAAGACAAGGCTTCGCGTTGCAGCACTGCTGCTCGCAGCATCGGCCACGGCGCTCGCCGCCTGTGGCGACGACAGCACCAGCAGCAGCAACAGCGGTGGCAGCACCGGCGGCAAGGTCGGCGTCACGCTGATCGTGAAGAACACGTCGAACCCGTTCTTCGTCGCCATGCAGAAGGAAGCCCAGGCGTCCGCCGACGCCATCGGCGTCGACCTGACGTTCGCCGCCGGCACGAAGGACGGCGACACCGCCACCCAGATCACCGCCATCGAGACCGCTGTCGCCAAGGGCGACAAGGGCATCCTGATCACACCCAATGGCGACGAGGTCGTTCCGGCCATCGAGAAGGCTCGCAAGGCCGGCCTGCTCGTCATCGCGCTCGACACACCGCCGAACCCGGCCAGCAGCGTCGACATCACCTTCGCCACCGACAACTACCTCGCCGGCCAGCTCATCGGCCAGTGGGCTGCCGGGCAGCTGAACGGCGAGAAGGCCACCATCGCCATGCTCGACCTGTTCAACGATCAGGTCGTGTCGGTCGACACCGCTCGCGACCAGGGCTTCCTCAACGGAATGGGCATCGTCGCCGCCGAGGACAAGTCGGGCAACGGCAAGGAGCCGGGCACCGGTAGCTACACCGGCGGCAAGGGCGGCGACTACGAAGTGGTGTGCCACGAGCAGACCAACGGCGCCGCCGACGACGGCAAGACCGCGATGGAGAACTGCCTCGCCAAGAACCCCGACATCAACGTCGTCTACACCATCAACGAACCTGCCGCCCAGGGTGCCGACGAGGCACTGAAGGCCGCCGGCAAGGATGGCGTCCTCATCGTGTCGGTCGACGGCGGTTGCAGCCCCGGCCTCGAGCTCGTCGCCTCCGGCGTCATCGGTGCCACCGCCCAGCAGTACCCGGGCAAGATGGCCAGCCTCGGCATGCAGGCGATCAAGGATCTCGCCGACGGGAAGCCCGCCCCGGCGGTCAGCCCCGGCCTGGACTTCTTCAACACCGGTGTCGCACTGGTCACCGACAAGGCAGTCGACGGCGTCAAGAGCATCTCGGTCGCCGAGGGCCAGAAGATCTGCTGGGGCTGATTCCCACCAGGAAGTAGGGAGGGCGGCCCGCGACCAGCGACACACGACTGGTGGTTGGCCGCCCTTCGGCATCCCGGGTGCTGACCCGAGGTGCATGTGATCAACTGAGGAAGCGACCGACGGCCTCCGGCCGCGGAGAGGGGGAGACATGAGCGCCGACACCGGCCTCACCGCTCCCGACGACGCTGCGGGGAGCAGCTTCGATCGGGTGCAGAAAGACGGGCTGCTAGCCCAGTTCCAACAACTGCTGCACCGCTTCCCGGTCGCCAGCCCCGCACTGGTCCTCGTGCTGTCGTGCATCGTGTTCATCTTCTTCGACAACGGGAAGTTCCAGGGCGCGCCGAACATCGGCAACACCCTCAACCAGATCGCCGTTCCGGGCTGTCTCGCCATCGGCCAGACACTGATCATCCTCACCGCCGGCATCGATCTCTCGGTGGGTACGGCGATGATCATGTGCGCTCTCGTCGCGGGCAAGCTGGGTGTGGAGGGCACCAACGGTGCCCTGGCGCTCCTCATCGGCGTGCTGGTCGGGCTCGCGCTCGGCACGGTCAACGGCCTCCTGGTGACCAAGCTGCGGCTGCCACCGTTCATCGTCACGCTCGGCACGTACTACATCTTCAACTCGCTGGGCCTCATCTACAGCGAGGCGAAGAACTTCGACGGGAAGGACATGCCGTCGATCCTCACCTGGACGGGCAAGGAGATCCACATCGGATCCGTCACCATCACGACCGGGGTCGTGATGATGATCGCCCTCTTCGCCGTCTTCGCCTGGGTGCTGGCCAACACCGGATGGGGCCGCCACGTCTACGCGATCGGTGACGACCCGGAGGCGGCCCGCCTTGCGGGCATCAACGTCGATCGAGTCCAGCTCAGCGTGTACATGGCGGCCGGCCTGATCTACGGCTTGGCGGCATGGATCCAGATCGGTCGTGCCGGCGGCGCCAGCTCCAACGCCGCCACCGACGTGAACCTGATCACGATCACCGCCGTGGTCATCGGCGGCATCAGTCTGTTCGGCGGTCGCGGCCTCATCTGGGGTTCGTTGATCGGGGCCTTGATCACGCAGGTGTTCAACAACGGCCTCGGGCTCGCCGGTGTCAACACGTACTACAAGACGCTCGCCATCGGCACCCTGATCATCGTCGCCGTCGCGCTCGACCAGTGGATCAGGAGGCTTCGCAAGTGAGCACCGACATGGAAACCCGCACGCCGATCCTCCAGGCCGAGGGCCTGATCAAGCGCTTCGGCCGCGTCGTGGCGCTCACCGGCGCCGACTTCGAGCTGTACCCGGGCGAGGTGCTCGCCGTCATCGGCGACAACGGCGCCGGCAAGTCGTCGCTGATCAAGTGCCTCTCCGGTGCGATGACGCCCGACGAGGGCACGATGCGGCTCAATGGAGATCCCGTCCACTTCCGCCGCCCGCAGGACGCTCGCGCGGTCGGCATCGAGACCGTCTACCAGACGCTCGCGGTCGCCCCCGCGCTCGACATCTCGGCCAACATGTTCCTCGGTCGCGAGCGCCGGCGCAGCGGCGTGCTCGGCACGGTGTTCCGCATGCTCGACAAGCCGGGCATGATCCGCGATGCCAAGTCGGCAGTGCAGGACCTCGGCATCGCCACCATCCAGAACATGAGCCAGACGGTGGAGACGCTGTCGGGTGGTCAACGACAGGCCGTCGCCGTCGCTCGCGCGGCCGCGTTCGGCAGCAAGGTGGTCATCCTCGACGAGCCCACCGCCGCGCTCGGTGTGAGGGAATCAGGTCTCGTGTTGCAGCTGATCAAGGATCTTCGCGACAAGGGCTTGCCCGTCATCCTGATCAGCCACAACATGCCCCACGTGTTCGAGGTCGCTGACCGCATCCACATCCAGCGGCTGGGCCGACGGGTGGCGGTGGTCGACCCGAAGGCGACATCGATGTCCGACGCAGTCGCGATCATGACCGGGGCAATGACGGTCAACTGATCTCCCCGATCCCTCGGCGCCGTGACGGCAGGCTCCCCCTCTCGTCACGGCGTCGTGCGGGGGTGCGCGAGCAGGAACGACACGATCTCGAAGCTCGAGTCGAGGCCTTGGTACGCGGGAGCGGCCGTCGGATTCGACGGCGTGTGCCCCATCCACGAGTGCGCAGCGCCCGTCACGGCCACGAAGCGCACCTCGGCGCCTTCGCCACAGCCGGGCCACGCCGAAACCGTCAGGTCGGGGTTGTTCGCATCGACGGCGACCACGGGCTCGGGGCGGCAACCATCCGCGGTGGCGAACGCCTGCACCGAATCGCGCGGCGAGTGGAAGTCGACGTCGGCGATGGTGTCCGCGCCGCGCCCACCGTCGATCGGCAGGTTGCTGTCGTCGGTCCCGTGGATGTGCAGCAGCGACACGGGCGCAGACGGCGAGCAGTCGGCGATCTCCATCGAGCCGGACTGCAGGCCGACGGCGACGATGCGCTCCGACAGCTCGCATGCCAACCGGTAGGCGAGGATGCCGCCGTTGGAGTGGCCGGCGGCGAACACCCTGGAGAGGTCGATCGAGTAGTCCCCCTCCAGCGTGTCGAGCAACGTGCTCACGAAGGCGACATCGTCCACCTGCTTGCGCGCCGCGGCGCCGCAGCAGTCGCCACCGTTCCACGTGCGATTGGCCGACTCGTCCACGCCGGCGCCCACTCCGTCCGGGTACGCGACCAGGAAGCCGTTGGCCTCGGCCAACTCGTCGAACCCTGAGTTCTTCTCGAACTGGGCGCCCCACCCAGTGCCGCCATGGAACGCGAGCAGCAGCGGTAACGGACCGTCGGGCACCCTCGACGGAACGTAGACGCGGTAACGACGACTTCGGCCGTCCGGCGTGACGATGGTGCGTTCGACGACGGTGCCGATGGCAGGGACAGCCGGTGCGACCGAGCCGACGGTCGGTGCGATGGCGGTCGCGTGCGCGGTCGAGTCGGTGCCGGCCGGCGCAGCTGTCGTCGCCGCCGGCACCGTCGTGTCGGGCACCGTGGTGTCCGGCGCGGCCGTCGCCGGCCCACCGGTCGCTGCTGATGCACAGGCGACGCCGAGCACGGCAACAAGGGGCAGGAGCAACGAGCGACGGGTCCTCATCAACGCCATCCTGTCGCGCGGGCGTGATGAAGCGGTGATGGCCGGGTACGTTCCGTGGACATGACCGATTGGCTCGGCCCGCGCGGGCGACACGGCGGCATCGACACCATCCCGCTCCCGATCGCCTCCGGTGGGCTGTCACTGTGCGGGAAGCACGCGATCGGACCGGACCATGCGGCAGCGATGGTTGGTTGTGGGGCGACCACGGTCGTCTGCCTGGTGGAGGCCTACGAGCTGGTCGACCGCTATCCCGAGTACGTCGCCTGGCTCGAGGCCAACGTCGGCGGGCGCGCCCTGTGGTTCCCGATCCACGATCTCCACGCTCCTGCGCTGGCGACGGTCGAGCCGTTGATCATCGAGCTCGTCCGCCGCCTGAACGATGACGAGCACCTGCTGATGCATTGCGCAGCGGGCATCGGCCGCACCGGCACGATGGCTGCCTGCCTGCTGATGGAGCTGGGAATGGACCGCGACGTGGCGCTGGCGCACCTCGCAGCCCATCGCCCGCTGGCTGGGCCAGAGGTCGGCGCCCAGCTCGAGCTCGTCAACGCGTGGGCGGCTCGTCGCGCATGATCCGCTCGAAGTACGGGCCCCACACCTTCTTCGGCACGACCATCGCCCACGCCTCCTCCACCAGTTCGCGCAGCTCCCGCAGGTCGATGCAGTCGAGCCGCACCACCACCCACTGGTAGCGCATGTCGCCGGGCTCGGGCAGCATGAACTTGTCCGGTTCGCTGGCCACGAGCGCAGCGCGTTCGTCCTTCGGGAACGCGAAGCCCATCATCCGTTCATCGCTGCTGAACGCGAGGAACACGATCTGTCCGACCCGGAACTTCACGCGGCCACGGACGAACACCTCGTACGACCGCTCCAGCCCGGCTGCGATCGTGCGCACGTCGTCGATGGTCACCATCGTCCCCAGTCTCTCCCACCCCGAACCCCCGTTTGTGCGCGAGCGTCAGCGACCAAACGCTGGGGTCAGGTGAGCACCTTCGCAAGGCGCAGCGTGGCGACACCTGCAGGGTCGCTGAGCGCTGCCATGGCCACCTCGTAGTCAGGCAGCGAGTAGACGGCGCCATCGTCGTTGATCATCACGAAGCGATCGAGCTTGGCGAGGAACGCGCGATCGTGGCTGACCGCGATCACCGTACCTTGGAAGCCGTCGAGCGCCTTCTCCAACGCCTCCGACGACTCGATGTCGAGGTTGTCGGTGGGCTCGTCGAGCAGCAGCACGTTGTGGCCTTCCAGCTCCAGGCAGAGGATCTCCAAGCGGGCCTTCTGACCGCCCGACAGCGTGTCGAACTCTTGTCGCGCATTGCCTGCGAGCCCGTAACGAGCAAGCGCCTTCATCGACTTCTCGTCCTCGAAGACCCGGTCGCGAACGATCTCGAAGCACTCCCGACCGAGGAAGTCCGGGCGGTCGTTGATCTGGGTGAAGGTGCCCACCGAAGTGCGCGGCCCGAAGCCGATCGTGCCGTCGTGGTGAGCGATGGTGCCGGCCAGCGCGCCCAGCAGATGGCTCTTGCCGGTGCCGTTGGGGCCGATGAGCCCGAGGCGCTCGCCGTAGTGCACTTCGTCGCTGAACGGCAGGAACAGGTCGTTCACCGACACATCGAGCATCTGCACGACCCGACGGGCGCTGTCTGCTCCACGCAGGTTGACGTAGATGTTCTGATCGGGAACAGGAGGCGGCGGCGGGCCGATGGCGACGAACTTCTCCCAACGCGTCTCGGCGCCGTTGGCCTTGGTGGCGTTCTTGAAGTTCTGCGCGGCGCGTTGCTTCATGATCTTCATGTGCTGGAACAGGCGGCGCTCCTCGTCGTTCCACCGCTTCAGCGCATCACCCAGCAGCTCCTGCCGCTTCGCCCGGGCCTCCGGGAACGTCGCGTACGAGCCACCGTGCACCCACGCGCCCGAGCCCTCGATCACGATGATCTTGGTGGCCACCCGCTCGAGCAGCGTGCGGTCGTGGCTGACCATCAAGATGGTGCTCTTGCACGACTTGATCTGCTCCTCCAGCCACACCCGAGTGGGGATGTCCAGGTAGTTGTCGGGCTCGTCGAGCAGCAGGATGTCGGCGTTGGAGGCGAGCAGCAGGTCGAGCACCAACCGCTTGCGCTCGCCGCCGGACAGCTCGCTGACGAGGCGGGTGTGGAAATCGGTCACCTCCGACTTCACGCTGCGGCGGGCGGCCGCGGCCCACTGCGCCTCCAGCTCGTAGCCGCCCATGTCGCCCCAGTGGGTGATCGCCTCGGCGAACTGCATGCCGTCGTCGGTGCCGTCGTACATCGCCCGCTCGGCGATCACCATCGCCCGACCGGCGTCGCGCAGTGCCGGCGGCGCGACCTCGATCAGCATGTCGCGCAGCGTGTCGGTGGGCCGCGACATGCCCACGTCCTGAGTCATCGTCAGCACGTTGCCGCCGAGCGCGAACTCCCCTTCGTCGGCCTGCAACTGGCCGGAGAGAATGCGCAGGATGGTGGACTTGCCAACCCCGTTGGCGCCCACCAGCGCAGCGTGCTCGCCCGGCGACACGCCGAAGCCGACATCGAAGAAGAGCGAGTCGACCCCCGGAGGTGCGTATTCCAGTTCAGAGACGACGATGCTGCTCACGGCCGACCATCCTGCCGTGAATGTGGCCGGAGCGCTCCCCCGTTTCGCCGTTCATGTCATCCTGCGACCACGTGACCCCCGGTCGAGGCATGACGACGACGCAAGACGAAGGGACGAGGGCGGCGGCGCACCTCACCACCCTGGGGCTCTAGCCTCACCTCCATGAGCCGGACCGACCGAGAGCCGCGCGAGCACGTGTGTCGGTTGGCCGGCAACCTCGACGAGGCCGGCCACGGGCGGCATCACCCGCGGCCACCCGTCCGTCGACATCCGGTGAGCAGACGGTGAGCGACCTCACCCTCATCGGACGAGGGCGGGCCGCCGACGTGTTCGACCTCGGCGGCGGGCGTGTGCTCCGCCGCTATCGCACGCCGCACCCTGGTGTGGCGCAGCGAGAGGCCACCGTGATGCAGCACCTCCGTGCGCACGGGGCGCCTGTCCCGGAGGTGTACTCCGCCGAGGGCGACGAGATGGTCATGCAACACCTCGACGGGCGCACGATGCTCGACACGCTCAAGGCCAAGCCGTGGACCGCACGAGCAGTCGGTCGTCAGCTGGCCGACCTGCAGCGCCGCATCCATGCGGTGCCCGCAGGAGCACTCGCCATCCCACGCTTCGGCGACGGCGACGCCGTGCTGCACTTCGACCTGCATCCGGACAACGTCATGCTCACGAACGCCGGGCCGATGGTGATCGACTGGAGCAACGTGATGATCGGCGACCCGGTCGCCGACGTGATGTTCAGCTGGATGCTGATGATCACCAGTTCACCCGACGACGTGCCGATGCTGTTGCGGCCGGCGCTGCGTCGCATTCGTCGCAACCTGAGCGACGGCTTCATCGGTGAGACCGCGATCGACGAGCACGCCCGACGCTGCATCGTCGATGTCTGCGAGCGGCGGCTCAGGGACCCCAACTGCCGCGACGTCGAGCAGGTCGCCGTGCGCGCTTTCGCCGACCGACACGCTCCGAAACCTCGTTGAACGCGACGCTCAGACCTTCGGCTGCTGTTGGGTGATGCAGTGGATGCCGCCACCGCAGGCGAAGATGTCGCGTGCGTCGTGCAGCACGATCTCGCGGCCGGGGTAGACGCCCTCGAGAATCGATGCGGCCACATCATCGTTCGGGTCGTCGAACGCGCACAGGATCACGGCGCCGTTGCAGATGTAGTGGTTGAGGTAGCTCCAGTCGTTGATCTCGCCCTCGGCATGGGTCTGCACCGGGGCGGGCACCTCCACGATCTCCAGCTCGCGACCAGTCGCATCGGTGGAGCGGCGCAGCAGCTCGATGTACTCGTTCGTCACCTCGAAGTCGGGGTGCGACGGGTCGGTCTGGCGATGGGCCAGCAGCACGCCCGGCCGCACGAAGCAGGCGCAGATGTCGACGTGGCCGCGGGTGCCGTACAGGCCGTA
Source organism: Ilumatobacteraceae bacterium (assembly GCA_049696035.1). Taxonomy (GTDB): domain Bacteria; phylum Actinomycetota; class Acidimicrobiia; order Acidimicrobiales; family Ilumatobacteraceae; genus UBA668. The sequence goes on along the minus strand of JBAVTH010000113.1, from coordinate 4,714 downwards.
GTCCCGCGTCAGCCCACGCGGCAGCCAGATCGCCTTGCTCACTCCGAGGTAGGCCTTGAACTCGGTCTCCACCGACTCCGGGTTCATCGACGGGTTGCGGCCCGGATCGAGCTGCACGGTGGTGGTGCACAGCACGGTGCCCTCGCCGTCGACGTGGATGCCGCCGCCCTCGTTGACCATCGACGAGCTGAACAGCTCGGCACCTGCCAGACCGGCGATGAACGCGCCCACGTGCTGCTCGTCGGTCCAGTCGCTGAAGCCGGCATCACCCCACGCATTGAACTTCCAATGCGTCGCACCCAGCCGACCGTCGGGGTGGGTGAGGAACGTCGGCCCGCTGTCGCGCGCCCACGAATCACCGATCGGCGTCTCGTGGATCTCGATGCCGTCGTCGACCATCGTGCGCGCCACGTCGCCGTCGCCGAGGTTGCACACCAGCGACACGGGCTCGAAGCGGTTGATCGTGTTCGCCACGCTCGCCCACACGCGCCGGTAGTCGCCGAGCTCACCGTCGGGGTCGAACCCGAAGCCTTCGTTGGCCGGTGGGAACTCCATCCAGGTGCGCTCGTGCGGCGCCCATTCGGGGGGCATCGAGAAACCGGCGTTGCGGGGGGTGCTCATGGTTCGTCCTAGGTCGTGGTCGAGAAGGGTGCGGTTCAGAGGAAGTAGAGGCGGCTGAGGGAGACTTCGTCGGCGGGGTCGACGTAGACGCCTTCACCGTCGAGGCTGACCATGCCGGTGGCAGGGTCGACATCCACCTGGCCGAGCCGGTTGTTGTGGATCAGGTCGGCGGGGCCGATGCCACGCGTGCCGCGGACACCTACGCGCCGCCGGCGCGTGGTCATGTGGTCGTCGCCGGCATCTACTGCGGCCTGGCTGACGAACGCAACCGACAGGTCTGCGGCAGTGCTGCCGAACGAACCGAACTGCGGGCCGAGCACCAGCGGCTCGCACGAGTCGGTGGTTGCATTCGGATCGCCGGTGACGCCGAACGCGGGGAAGCCACTCTTCAGCACGAGTTGTGGCTTGGCACCGAAGTGATCCGGCCGCCAGAGCACGATGTCGGCCAGCTTGCCCACGTCGAGCGAACCGATCTCGTGGGCGAGCCCGTGCGCGATGGCCGGGTTGATCGTCAGCTTGGCCATGTACTGGCGGACGCGGTCGTTGTCGTTCGCGGTCGGCCCCTGGTCGGCCGCCTGCTTCATCCGCGCCGCCAGCTGGAACGTGCGGCGCACCGTCTCGCCGGCGCGGCCCATGCCCTGCGCATCGCTGGACGTGATGCCGATGACGCCGAGATCGTGCAGCACACCCTCGGCGCCCATGGTGCCGCCACGGATGCGGTCGCTGACCATCGCGTGGTCGCTGTGACTGTGGTGGTTCAGGCCGTGCGCGCTGAAGATCATCTCGTAGTGCTCGTCGAGCGCGTCGCGCCCGAACGGCAACGTCGGGTTGGTGGAGGAACCGAGCACGTTCGCCACACCCGCCAGGCGCAACACGTTGGGCACGTGCCCGCCGCCGCAGCCCTCGATGTGGAACGCGTGAATGGTGCGGCCGGCCAGCACGGCCAGCGTGTCGTCCACCGACAGGCACTCGTTGAGGCCGTCGGTGTGCAGCGCGACCTGCACGTCGAACCGCTCGGCGACGTTCAGCGCGGTGTCGAGCGCACGCGTGTGCGCACCCATGTCCTCGTGCACCTTGAACCCGCAAGCCCCGCCTTCCACCAGCGCCTCGATCAGCGGCGCCTCGTCGGACGACGAGCCGCGACCGAGGAAGCCGATGTTCACCGGCCACTGGTCGAAGCTGTTGAACGCATGGCGCAGCGCCCACGGCGAGTTGACGCCGACACCCCAGATGGGGCCGAACTCCTGCCCGAGGATCGTGGTGACACCCGAGGCGAGCGAGGCCTCCATGATGCGCGGCGAGAGCAGGTGTACATGCGTGTCGATCGCGCCGGCGGTGGCGATGAGCCCCTCGCCGCTGATGATGGTGGTGCCGGTGCCGACCACCACATCCACGTCGTCCTGCGTGTCGGGGTTGCCGGCACGGCCGACCGCGCTGATGCGACCCTCACGGATGCCGATGCTGACCTTGCCGATGCGGCGGGTGGCATCGATGACGACGACGTTGGAGATGACGATGTCGCACGTCTCCTTCACCGACGCGCCCTTCAGCAGCAAGCCGTCACGCGCGGTCTTTCCGAAGCCGGCGAGGAACTCGTTGGTGCGCTCCTGCGCGTCGTACTCGATCTCGATGACGAGACCGGTGTCGCCCAACCGGACGCGGTCGCCGACGGTCGGCCCGTGGATGGCCGCATAGTCGTCGGGCAGGATCTCGTCGGGGTGCAGGTGGCTGTGCGGCGCCTCGCCGTCGTCGTGCGAGTGCTCGAACTGGCCGTGCGAGTGGCGGTACTTGTGATGGTTCGTGCCGGTCATTCCGCTGCTCCCGCCGCGTCGCCGGTGACACCGAGATACCCCTGCTCGGCGGCCCGAGCGAGAGCCGCCGCCTTCGCTCCGGGCGCATCCAGCGGTCCATCGACGAGACCGGCGAAACCGATCGCGATTCGTGCGCCGCCGATCGGCACCAGCGGCACCTCCACGGTCTCCCCCGGCCCGAAGCGCACCGCCGCTCCGGCGGGCACGCCCAGCCGCATGCCGTACGCCGCGCTGCGGTCGAACGACAACCGCGGGTTGACCTCGAAGAAGTGGAAGTGAGAGGTGATGCTGACCGGTACGGACGACGTGTTGGTGACATCGAGACGGATCAGGCCTGCCGGCGTGACCGGCGTGTGCGCTGCGGGCAGCACCGCGCCCGGCCCGTCCGCGCCGAGACCGGCGCCTTCACCGAACGGGTTGCGCACCACCACCATCCTCGTGCCGTCGTCGAACACGGCCTCCACCTTCACTTCGCGCACGATGTCGGGCACACCCGGCAGCACGTCGTCGGCGGTGAGGATCGAGGCGCCCCTCGCCGCTGCCTCCATCAGCCGCGCGCCGTCGCGTGCGGCCTCGCACACCGAGTCGGCGATGAGCGCGGTTGCCTCCGGCACGTTCAGCTGCAGGCCCCTCGCCCGGCGGGCGCGGGCGAGCTCGGCGGCGGTGAAGATCAGCAGCCGGTCGCGATCGGTAGGAGTGAGACGCATCCTCTCAACCTATTCGACGGTTCGTGTCGGCGATCGCCTTGCCCTGGCGACCGCGTAGCCTGTGCCCATGCTCGTCGAGTTGCGTGGATGGACGATGCGGCGATGGGTCACCGCCGCAGTGGCCTCCGTCGGTGTCGCGTTGCTGGTGGGGCTGCCTACCGACGTCATCCCGAACCCGGTCTTCGGCCGGCCGGTGCCCGTCACCTGGTGGTCGTATCCGGTGCTCGCGCTGACCGCGTTGCTCGGAGGCATCCTGGCCGCCACCTACGTTCGCGAGGGCGAGATGGTCGTCGACGAGGAACGCACGGCCCGAACCGGCGGGTTCGGCGGCCTGCTGTCGTTCTTCGCCGTCGGCTGCCCGGTGTGCAACAAGCTGGTGGTCATCGCGCTGGGCACCGTGGGTGCCCGCAGGTGGTTCGAACCGGTACAGCCGTTGCTGGCCGTGCTTTCGATCGTGCTGCTCCTGGTGGCGTTGCGCGCTCGGCTGCGCAACGCGCAGTCCTGCCCGCTCCCGGCCGGGTGACAGCTCTGCGTCAGGCGGTGTGGAGACCGGCGAGCAAGCCGTCGGCGCGCCAATCCTCCAGCACCCGGATGAACCGTGGCGAGCCGCCGCCGTAGCTGCCGTTGCGCACGCTGCGCTCCGCGGGCCGGCCCTCGTTGTTGTAGTAGCCGGGAGTGCAGGCCTCGAGGAACTTGACGTTGAACTGCGACATCTCGATGATCGTCTGCACCCACGCGTCTTCGGCCTGCTGCGTGGCCTCGATGAGGCTGATGCCTTCGGTCTCCGCGCGGCCGAGCAAGTAGCCGAGGTGCTTCGCCTGTTCGTCGAGCATGTGCGGGAAGTTCACCGAGAAGCCGGACTGCACGACGCTGACGATGAAGCAGTTGGGGAAGCCGGTCGAGTGGAACCCTTGGAACGTCGAGGCGCCGTCGGCCCACTTCTCGGTGAGGGTGAGCCCGTCGCGCCCGTGCACCTCATAGCCGGCGCGACGAGCGTAATCGGTGCCCACTTCGAACCCGGTCGCGTAGATCAGGCAGTCCACCGGGTACTCCACGCCGTTGGCCCACACGCTGTGCTCGGTGATCCGCTCGACGCCCTTGCCGTCGGTGTCGATCAGGGTCACGTTCGGCCGGTTGAACGTGGGCAGGTAGTCGTCGTGGAAGCAGGGTCGCTTGCAGAACTGGCGGTACCACGGCTTCAGCGACTCGGCGACCGACGGGTCGTTGATCAGCTCGTCGACTCGCGCACGGATCTGCTCCATCTTGTCGAAGTCGGCCAGCTCCATCACCTGCCCGAGGCCTTCCGGGCTCATGTCGCCCTGGCCCTGGCGGAGGCGGATCAGCAGGTTGCCGATGATGTCGGTCCAACCGTCGTTGACGAGATCCTCGGTCTCGGGGATTCCACTGACCAGGTTGTTGAAGTTGTCCATCCGCCGCTTCTGCCAACCGGGTTGCAGCTGCGCCTCCCACTCCGGGTCGGTGGCGCGATCGTTGCGCACATCGATCGACGACGGCGTGCGCTGGAAGACGTACAGGTGCTTGGCAGCGGCGCCCAGGTGGGGCACGCACTGCACC